>JAFNAG010000684.1 GCA_017860135.1 Acidobacteriota bacterium | reverse complement strand
GAAAGCGGACATTGACGTCGATATGCTCCATGGCAATACACTCCATTCGCGGTGCAAGGTGCAATGACGATGCGACGGAGACACATAATCAGTTCGGCTGTGGCTGTGGTTATTGTCGCGGTCCTGGGGAGTGGAACCGGAGGAGCCCCGCAGAAAGGCAAGAAGGATTCCCGCCAGGCGGGTGAGTACGGGATCTATGTCGCCGGGAAACATATCGGAACTGAAAAATATGTTCTGGCCTCCTCCGAAGGCTCCGTGACGAGCAGCTCCACCCTCGACTTCAGCGATCCCAGCGATGCGCGCAAAAAAGTGACAGTCGAAACGAAGCTCGAGATGGATGGGCAATATCTGCCGCGCGCTTATGAGCTCAAGAGCGATATGGACGGGCAAAAAGGCAATATTCGCGGCAGGTTCGCGCCCAACCAGGCGATTTTCGAGTATAGCGGAAGCGGGAAGTCCCAACGCCAGGGACTGCTCGTCCCGGAACGTTACACAATCCTGGATACCAACCTGTTCCATCATTTCCTCTTCCTGGCCCGCCTCTTCAAATACGGCAATACCGGCGCAGCACAGACCTTCGATGTGGTGATTCCGCAGGAGAAAGACACCGGCGCTCTGAAAATCAGCGAGTTGCAGAAAGAGACCCTTCTGATCAACGGCAAAAAGGTAGATACAACTCACCTGTTGGTTGATTCCGGGACAATGCGGATCCAGCTCTGGGTGGACGACAATCGCGTCCCACGCAAGATCGCAGTCCCTGAGAAGGGCATTGAAGTCGTACACAAGGACTGAGTGCAGGGATTCAGGACTACCCGGAAAAGTCCTTCAGGACGCGGATGATCGCCGGCTTCGGGTGCCGCTACTTCTGCTTCGGATTCACGAAGTCCCTCGGGTACACGCTTCCATAGGGGGAATACTTGCGGAGGACCAGCCAGTATCCTTCCTCGCTCCATACTTTTCCGTGATCCGGCGTGACGAATTCCATGACCCGCGTCTTGTAAGGCGGAAGAATCGCTTTGGCGCCGGCATGATACGGGATGCGCATGAAGCTGTCCTCGAACAGCCCTTTCGCCGATGCGAATGCGTCCTCGTTGGAAACCTTGTTCAATGACAACTTCCCAATGGTTTCGCCGTATTCCTTGGGGTGGATGCGCATGAACAGCGTCTTGAATGTCGTTCTCGCCGGATGCGCGCCCAGGACCTCCTTGAATTTGTCCTGGACCTGCTCCGGCGCCTGAAAGGTCACGCTCCCCTCGCCCAACATCATCACGACGGTGACTCCTTCCTCGGTCTTGCAGAGGGCCAGGAACCCCTTCGGAGAGTCGAACGATGTGAAATCTCCCCTGAAGCTCAGGTTGGCATATTCGTAAATCTCGTCCTTGCTGACCTGAACGTCATAGAACTTGCTGCCCTGCGAGTCCTGGGAAAGAAGAAAGGACGACCAAAGCACAATCATCAGGATCGCGATTTTCGAAAGATAGGTAAAACCATGTGCAGGCATCATCGAATCTGCCTCCTCGTCCGGCCGAAGGATCCGGCTGGAAGCGCCCAGCCGGGGAGGCCGGGAATTCTGGGAAAGCCAGCAATCAAATTAAAAATGCCCAATGTCAACTTGTGTCCAAGGTACTGAAAACGGCCGGTGGAGTAAAGCACAAACTGCGATGCCACCGCCGGCCCCGTTGGATTGCGGTTGACGTTCGTTCCTGGTGCGGAACGCCCGCGGGATGCGGAGGCAACGTATGAAGAAACGGCTGGAGCCGGGCTGCCGCAAACCCCAATAATCGGGTGGGATCAGCGGTAGTAGACTTTGCTGCGCAGGCGGGCGGGATCTCCCAGATACGATGGCAGGACACGGAGCAATTCTTCACAGCTGCCGGTTTCATCCACATCGATGAGGTTTAGATGTTTCCTGTGGGATGAAATAAATTGCGCGACAATCCCGGCCTCCCAGTCCTCGATTCCGGCCGGGTTCCGGCGCCGCCTGCCGAAGTAAACCGTCCGGATTCTCGTTGCGAGCTTCCTGGGCAAACTCCGCCCGAGTGGAACCGACATGCGGGCCGCGAACGCCCCTTCCCGGATCATGTAGATCTCAACCGCATCGCCGGCAGGCACGAGCAGCAGGAGATTGGCCTTGGTGCCGTATCGTCCCTTGCGTTCATGAATCTCGACCTGGAGGTTGATGGTCGGGCGGAAATCGCGGATCATGCGCATCTCGAGCAGCAGCGCCTCGATCTCGGTGGCGCAGGTGAGGACTTCGATGGAGTGGAGATGGCTGTGAATGCGCACCGCTTTGGCATCTTTCAGCGCCCGCCGGGTGAAATAGGAGCGTACGCGGCGGCGCAGGTTGTGCGATTTCCCGACATAGATCACCTCTCCGGCCCTGTTCCTCATCAGATATACTCCCGGGGATTCCGGAAGGCCGGCCAATAGGTCTGCGGGGACCAGTTCCAACAGGCTTGGGAATGCAGATGCCAGAAATCGGGCTGCAGCGGCCGGGCTTTCGGCATCCGGGAGCGCCAATCCGAGCAGAGAAGCCAGACCCTCCGGAGATTTCGGGGGCGAATGCGGAAATACGCGGCCGGCGAGCGCGTTCAGGTGCATCGAGTCGCCTTCCCATGCCGGGAGGCCGCACGAATGCAGCAGCGCGTTCCATCGTCGCAATTGGCTCTGGTCCCACACCAACAACAGGTGGTTTTCAGCCTGCCGCCGCGCTTCCCGCAGGAGTCCGCCGTCGAAGCAAACCGCAGCCGGTGTGCGCTCGAAGGGGAACGAGGCGCGGAGCGCCGGAACATGTATCGCACCCTGGAAAATGAGGGGATGCGCCGCATTCCATCGCAGGGAAAGCGCCGCAACCTCGACGGCTGGCGGCGCGGCCCGGGCGGCGAGCAACCACAGGCCGTGTTGCCGGCGGAAACGCGGGTCTGATCCGAGTATGCCCTTCAGGACCCTGTCGGCCGCGGCCGCATTCGGGGAGAGGATGTTCAGGGCTTCACGCAGTATCTGTCCGGCCGGCATGGGCCGGCCCGCCTGCTCGAGGTATCCGGCAATCCTGTCATGCATTTGCTCACCCCCGGAAGTATATCATTGCAATTATGTTTGGAACTGGATTCATCGCTTCACGTAGAATGTAGAGCAGGAGAACCTTGCATCAGGAGGTGCAGACATGACTCTCGAAGCCCGTGGCGATCGAGCCGGAACCAGGCACGTGATCTCGTTTCTGGTAGTCTTATTGGTGCTTGGCCTGGGTATCGGCATAGGAACCGTGATTTCGAACCGGGTCGGGGCGATTGGTCCGGGGGACAGTCAGCTCAAGATTCAGAGCCCAAGCAATTCACCGGCTGGGGGCGTTGCGCTGTCGCTGTCTCAGGCGTTTGAAGAAGTAGCCAGGCGGCTCGGCCCGGCCGTGGTAAACATCAACACCGAAGAAGTTGTCCGGGTAGGCTCACGCTCGGGATCGGGAAGGAATCAACTTCCGGAGCAGTTCCGTCAGTTTTTCCCCGACGCGCCGCAGGAATTCACGCGAAGCAGCCTTGGATCCGGGGTCCTCGTGGATTCCAAAGGTTACATCATCACAAACAACCACGTGGTGAGCGGGGCCTCGAAAATCAGTGTGAGATTGAAGGACGGGAAAGAATTCCGGGCGCGCGTGATCGCGGGTGACCAGCTTTCCGACATCGCTGTCATCAAGATCGACGGCGAAGGCACGTTCCCCTATGCCACAATCGGAGACGCCAAAGCGATGAAGGTGGGGGACTGGGTCATGGCGGTCGGCAGCCCGTTCGGCCTGGAACAGACCGTCACCGCCGGCATCATTTCCGCCATCGGCCGGGTTTTTGAATCGGTGTCGAGCGGGGATGAACTGGCCATGCTGTTCAATGACTATCTTCAGACCGACGCGGCCATCAACCCGGGCAACAGCGGCGGGCCGCTGGTCAACCTGAACGGCGAGGTCGTCGGCATCAACAGCTTCATCAGCACCGCCTCTCGCGCCAGTGTCAACGCCGGCGTCGGATTTGCCGTGCCTTCCCATATTTTTGTCGACGTATACAACCAGATCCTGGGGAAGGGGAAGGTGAGCCGCGGGTGGCTGGGAGTGCTGATGAACACCGATTTTCCATTCACACCCGCGATGGCAGATTATTTCGGCGTCAAACAGGGGAGCGGCGTGCTGATCACGGGCCTGAGCGACGAAAAGGGGAATCTGTCGGAAAACTCACCCGCTGCAAAGGCCGGAATGAGAGCGGAAGACGTGGTCATCGAATTTGACGGCAAGAAAATCACTGGCGTGCAGGACCTCCGTCTCTCCGTGGCAAACACCCCGCCGGGGCGTAAAGTCAACGTGAAAGTCGTGCGCTTCGGAAAGGT
>JAFNAG010000260.1 GCA_017860135.1 Acidobacteriota bacterium | reverse complement strand
CTCGGACAACGTCGTTTTTGGGAGTCTCGACAGCCTGCTGAAACGCAGGCCATTCACTCCGATATCCGGCGCCTCCGACATATGCCGCCAGGACGGTATTGATCAGCAGATTCTGACATAGAATCCGTTCCGGGATGCGATTTCGGGATTCCGCTGCGCTTGGATCCGAACCATCCGGCGCGTGTAGGCCAATCCCCGAGCGTAGTATTCCGATTTCTGCAGCTGCCAGGCCCATTTGCCTGCTTCAGCCTCCAGCAGCGCCTGCACTTGTGAGGCTCCGACAAACGGCTGCCAATCCGCCCGCAGGAATCTGACATCCTGCGCCAGAAAACCGAGCACTGCTCCGGCGCCCGGCGAAGCGGTTAGGTCGGAAATCCTGAGGTCCAGATCCGAAATCGCCACGGCGAGCGCAGCCTTATCTCCACCGCGCTTGCTCACAGCGGGCAGTATAGCCTGATCGGCACGGAATTCGCCGATCGTCCGATCGGGCTTGGGATTCGCTGTTCCCAGATCGATCAAGGCTTTCAGCGTGCCATGCTGGTGTCTTTTCGAGATGGTAACGTAGTTTCCAACCGATGCCGGACGGTCCTGCGTGATGCCAGGTTGGATTTCCCCAGCTCTCAGCTTCCCTGCATCAGTGCGGACTTCCGGGAACCGAAGCGAAGGTAGAGGGAGGGCATGAGAAACAGATTCAGAACGGTCGATGTGACCAGACCGCCGACGATTACGACTGCCAGAGGATGTTCAATCTCATGGCCCGGCTTGTCGCCGCCGAGTACAATCGGCAGCAGCGCCAGTCCGGTCGCAAGAGCCGTCATCAGGATGGGGGCAAGTCTCTCTTCAGAGCCGCGAAGCACCAATTCGCGACCGAACGCCTCTCCTTCCTCTTTTTCCAGATGCCGGAAATGACTGACCAGCATAATGCCGTTGCGCGCAGCAATCCCCAGGACGGTCACGAATCCAACCAGAGATCCGAGCGACAGGATTCCACCGGTCATGAAAGTCGCAATCACGCCACCAACAAGGGCGAACGGCAGGCTGGCGAAGACCAGCAACACAAGCCGGGGAGCCCGGAAATCGGTGTACAACAAAAGCACGATCCCGAGAAGCGATACACCCGCGAGCGCGATCAGCCGGTTCCTGGACTCCTGCCTGGCAGCATATTCTCCCAGAAACTCCGGGTGATATCCGCGATCGAATGGAATCGCCGCGATCTTGTACTCGATTTCGCGGGCGACACTGCCCAGGTCCCGTGCGCCGCTGATGTCGCAGGTGACGTCGATGCGGCGCGAAGCGCCTTCCCGCTGCACCACGTTCGGTGTGGGCATGATCTGGAGATCCGCCACATCGCCGAACAGGACGCTTCCGCCCGAGGGCGCATCGATCCGCATCTGCCGGAGGGACGCCACATCGCTGCGCACTTCGGGCACGCCCCACACCACGACATCGCTGATCTGCTGCGCTTCATACAGTTCGCCCACCTTGGTCCCTTTGATCAGAGTTTGGGCGGCGCGCCGAACATCGCCCGGAGTCATGCCGAACTTCTGCGCCGCCGCGTCGCGCACACGAATCTCGAGTTGGGGCACGAGCACCTGCGGTTCGACCTTCAGGTTGGCAACTCCGGGGATGGAAGCGATCGTTTTGCCTACTTCTTCCGCCTTGGCACGCAGCACGTCAAGGTCGGGGCCGTAGATCCGGACGACCACCGACGCACCCGAACCTGTCAGGACCTCCTTGATCCGTTCCTTAAGGTAAGTCAGCACGTCGCGATACAGCCCGGGATACCCGTCGACAACTTCCTGAATGCGTGCCACGGTGGGGCCGTAAGGCACATTGGGATCGATACTGATCCACAGTTCGGTGAAATTGGGTCCCACCACTTCATCTGCCACCTCTGCCCGCCCGATGTGAGCGCCGAAGTTGCGTACACCTGGAATCGCCCTCAGTTCCCTGCTGACTCTGACCGTGATACGCTGCATGGCCTCGAGTGAAGATCCGGGCTTCTCCACCCAGTGCATGAGGAAGTCGGTCTCCTTAAAATTCGGCAGGAATTCTTCGCCGAGGAAGGGGATGGATGCGAGGGTGATCACAAGCACTGCGACGGCGACAGCCACCGCCCACACCGGCCTTTCCACCAGACTCGGCAGGAGCGCGCGATATCCGCGCTTGAGGAAGCGTGTGAGAGGCGGGTCTTGCTGTTTCCTCTCGGCGGCGCGCGGCAGCAGCAGCAGCGATAAAGCCGGCGTCAGCGTCAAGGCGACGCCGAGGGATGCGAGCACCGCAAGCACATACGACACGGCAAGCGGACGGAAGAAGGATCCCGCTAGCCCTTCCAGGAAGAAAACCGGGACAAATACCATCACCACGATCAGTGTCGCATAGACAATTGCGCTTCGCACTTCGATGGAGGCGTGCAGCACAACCTGGAACGCCGATGCCGGCTGAGCGAGGGAGCGGTTGAGCCGCAGCCTGCGCATGATGTTTTCCACGTCGATGATGGCGTCGTCGACCACTTCTCCCAGCGCGATCACCAGGCCCGCGATCACCATCGTGTTGATGGAATAGCCTCGGTAGTACAGCACCATTGCGGCGGCAATCAGGGAAATGGGGATTGCGAGGAGGCTGATCAGCATGGTGCGCCATTCGAAGAGAAATACGGCCAGAACCGCCACAACAAGGATGCAGCCGAACAGCAGCGCACGGTTCAGGTTCGCGAGCGCCATTTCGATGAAGGTGGCGGGGCGGAAGATGGTCGAATCGATCTCGACGTCCTTGAGCCCCGGTTTGAGAGACTCGAGCGCGGCTTCGACTTTGCGCGTCACATCGAGAGTGTTGCCCTCCGGCTGCTTTTCGACGATCAGCAGCAGACCGGGGCCGTCGTTGATCACCGCATCCCCGATGGGCGGCGGGAAGCCTTCCACGACTTCCGCGACTTGTCCGAGCTGCAGCGGCGCCCCCTGGCGGAACGCGACCGGGATGCGGGCCAAATCTTCGGGTGTGACAACCGGCGCCAGATGGGTGACCGCAAACCGCTGGTTTGGAGTGTCCAGAAACCCTCCGGCGGCCGGGGCCACCGCATCCGTCGTGGCGCGCACAACATCGTCGAGCGCGACATTGTGTGCGCGCAGCCGGTCGGGATCGACGAGCACTTGGAGCTGGCGATCCCTCTCCCCCCAGATCGCGACATTCGCCACACCCGGAATCGCCATCAGGCGCGGCCGGATGGTCCAGCGCGCCAGAGTGGTCAGTTCCATCTGCGACAACTTGGCGGAGGAGAGTCCGATTTTCAGCACCCGGCTGGTGGATGAAAGCGGCGAGAGTATCACGGGAGGCTTTGCTACCGAAGGCAGCCGGCCGGCGACGATCGCGAGCCGTTCCTGCACAAGTTGTCGCGACCGCATCAGATCCGTGCCCTGCTCGAAGATCAGCACGACGGAAGAGAGCCCCAGCACGGATTTGGAACGTAGGGTTTTCAGCCCGGCGGTGCCATTCAGGGCATTTTCCAATGGTACGGTGACAAGGCTTTCGACCTCGGTAGTCGAGATTCCGGGAGCTTCGGTTTGAATTTCAACCAGCGGCGGAGCAAACTCCGGGAACACGTCCAGTGGCGCCGTGCGCACGACGCGAATGCCGACAACCATCAGAAGAATCGCCAGTGCCACTACCACCACATGCAGATGCAGCGACTTCGAGACAATCCAGTTCATCGGCCCCCCAAACAGGCATCACTTGCCGGCGCCAAATTCCGTCCCGAACAGCTCCATGGCGCCGGCGCTGACCACTTTGGTGCCGGCCGCCAGACCGCGGCCCAATACTGCCAGGGAATTGACGACGTGCAGAACCTCCACACGGCGCCGGGCAAACACCTGTGGAGCAAGGCTTTCATACACCCAGGTTCCACCCGTACTGTCGTGCAAGACGGCAGACCAGGGAACTACCAGACTTTCGGCCGCAGCGCGGAGCGCGATGGAAGCCTGGACTCGCTGCCCCGGCCTCAGAAAATCCCTTCCGCCGAGCGTGCTGTTGGCAAGCTGGTAGTAAAGATCTACGGTAGAAGCATTGAGATCCGCAGTTGGAGGCGCCGCAACAGGCATGGCTCTGCGTCCTTCCTTGTCCCCCGCATCGGACAGGCCGCGCACCACAGCGTGATGCCCTGCATCCAGCAACCCCAGCTCGCCGGCATAAACCGGCACCCGGATCCACACCGTGGACAGATCCGCCACCTCAAACAAAGGAGCGCCGCCCGGCACGACTTGTCCCGGATTAGCCTGCACCGATTCGATCATGCCGTCACGCGGAGCGGGGATCGCAATCGCGGTGTCGGCGGCAAGCGGGGCGCTGAGGAACCGCTCGAGCCGGCTTCGCGCGGCGTTGAGATCGTTTGTGGCCAGGTCCAATTCTTCCCGCGCCTGTTGCGCAGCTTTCTCGCTGCCCGCGCGTTCCTTGAGCAGTAGCTCCGCACGATTCGAACGCACACGCGCCCCTTCGACCCGGGTCTGGGCTGCCGAAACTTCGCGTTCCATCTGCAGGCGCAGGTCCCGCTCCGGCGCAACATTGGGAAGAAGTCTATATACCGGCTGGCCTTTGCGCACAACGGTTCCCGCAGCCGGCGCTTTCTGGCCCTCCATCAGAGTCCCTCCCATCGGGGCGGTAACCACCGTCCGGCAATCCGGGGGCAGCACCACATCGGCGCCGAAACTGCGCGTCCGGGTGATCTTTTGCAGTGAGACCTGCGCAATGCGGATTCCCAGCCGCTCTTCCGCCTGAGGCGTCAGTGTAATGGTCGCAAGATCAGCCTCTTTGGGCGCGTTTTTTACGGTTGCAGGCGGCGTCTGGTGCGTCGCCTTGTCCGCAGCGCCGGGATTTGCGCACGCGTTGAGCAGGATCGCCACCAGACAGCTTGCCCGCGCCGCCGGCCACCGGCGCCGGTGTTTCGGCATAGAACTATTTATTGGCATGAAGTCTCCTTCCGATACTCCGGTCGAGCCGGGCGCTGGCCCGGCGCAAGTCGCTGACAAGCTCCGCTTCGCGCAGTCGCGCGTCCGTCATCCGGCGCGTTGCATCGAGCACAAAGAGATACGACTCCTCTCCCGATTGATGACTCTTCTCCGCCAGGCGCATGCGCTCCTCCGCCTGCGGCAGGATGCTGGATCGGTAGAACTGAAGGCTCGTGCGGGCCTGCTGGAACTGCCCGTATGCCTCTCGCACCTCCTGGGAAATCCTCTGATGCACGACGAGGTACTGGAGACCTGCGCGTTCCACCTCCAGGTCTGCGCGACTGATTCCCCCTTGGTTGCGCTGAAACACCGGCAACTCAATCAGGAAGCCTCCGCGCGGAGAAAAATCCAGGCCTGCTCCTTGCTTGATGCTGAGAAGTCCCGCGAAAGCGAAGAGTTTGGAGCGCTCCCATTTCGCTCGTCCCGCCGCAGCCTCGATGGCGAGGGCGGCAGCTCCCAGATCGGGTCGGTTCGCAAAAGCCGTCTCCTGCAACGCCTCCACGTCCGCGGCCTGCGAATATGAGGCCGCTTCATCAGGTGTTCCGGATCCGCCGGGCGGGGCAATGTCGAACGTCCTTCGCTCAACCTCCAACCCAAGAAGGAACCGCAGGCGACCGTGAACCAGCACATGTTCCCGGGCAAACCGCGCGGCCTGCTCTTCCGCCATGCTGAGCTCCGTTCGTGCGGCATTGGCCTCCATTTCGCCGATATCCCCGGCGCGCAGCCGCACTTCCGTCAGCTCGAGTATCTCGCGCCTGAGCCGCACGGCATCTTCCCCCAGGCGCATACGGGCTTTGGCCAGCTGCAGATCGGCAAAAACCTCCCGGACGTTGCGCGCCAGATCGAGACCATTTTGTTCCAAGCCTGTGGCGACCCGCTCGACTTCGATCTTTGCCGCAGCGACCCGCTTCGGCCGCTGCCAAAAGACCTCGCCCGGCAGGTTCAAGAGCATTTCAAACTGCGAGTAGCCGAATGGCAGCAGCATCTGCAGAGTGGGATTGCGCAGCAGGCCCGCTTCGAGGAGATCCACTTTCGCCAGACCCAGCGCGGCGAGATCGGCTTGAAACGCGGCGTTGTTCCATAACGCTACAGCAACCGCATCCTCCTCAGAAAGTGGAACATCCAGCGAGATCCCATCCGGTAATCTCACCGGTGGGATGGCGGGAATCTGAACTCCCAGGTTCACTCCCTTTTCCTGGGAACGAAGAGAAACCACTCCTGAAGCGCCGGGAAACAGCAGTAGTAAAAGGACTACCCATACTTTCCTCTTGGTCATCGGACATTCCCTGTCTTGACAGACAATTCGGAAGACAGCCTGCTCCGGTTCGGCTTGGTGATGCTTGCCGATTCCCATAGCGCAGGATTACCATGGACTCTGCAACGATAAAAATCGAAGCCCATTGTATTCTGGACGGGCGGAAATTCTACTTCAATATTGCAGGTCAGATCGGACGGCGCGCCGGGCCTGGATACCTAATTGCGGAGGAAAGCAGTCGTGGTTCTTCTTTGCGCTGTTCCCGAACGGTTGCCTTGGTATAGGATAGTTGGCGGCCTTTCATCCCGGAAGGCACGGCTTCGCCGATGCGAAGGGATCGCGGGTAACTTCTATTTTCCTATGTGGCCATGACAAATCTGCTCACACCGATTTCTTTTGCGGGCTTGACACTGCGCAACCGGATTGTCATGCCCCCCATGTGGTCCGGCCGGGCAATGCCGGATGGGAGCGTCACGGAACAAAACATCGAATATCACCGTCTGCGAGCCGCGGCAGGCTGCGGGCTCATCATCGTCGAGCATGCTTTTGTGCACCCCGGCGGCCGTCACAGTGCCACACAGATCGGTGTGCACTCCGACGACATGACCGCCCTGGCACGGCTGGCAGCCGCAATCAAGGCGGAGGGTGCAGTCGCCGCCCTGCAGATCTCGCATACCGGATCCAATGTCAGCCCGGAGACCCTGGGCCGAATCAGGCCGGTCGCCCCTTCGGCGATCCGGCATCCGTACGTGCCTTCCGGAGAGATCCCGGAAGCCCTCAGCCGGTCCGGCATCGAGGAAATCATTGCCGCCTTCGGCGACGCAGCAGTGCGTGCGCGCAATGCAGGCTTTGACGCCGTTGAAATCCACGCGGCGCACGGCTTTCTGCTTTCCGAGTTCCTTTCGCCACTGACCAATCAGCGGACTGACGCCTACGGCGGAGACATCAGGAACCGCGCCCGCATGCATCTCGAAGTGCTGCGCGGAGTCCGGAATCAGGTCGGTCCGGGATTCCCTGTCTTTGTGCGCCTGGGCGCTCATGACGAAACGCCGGGAGGGCTGGAGTTGGCGGATGCGTGCGAGGCTGCCGGAATGTTGGCGGACGTGGGAGCAGATCTCATAGACGTATCCGGCGGGCTGCAGGGCTCGCAGGGAATCGGACGAAGCCCCGCCTACTTTCTGCCTTATGCGACCGCAATCAAGGCCCGGATCAAGGTGCCCGTTATGGTCACGGGCGGGATTCGGGAGCCGGAGCTTGCGGATCGCATCGTGCGGGAAGGGCATGCGGATTTGGTGGGAGTCGGCCGCGCCATGCTGGAAGATGCCTCCTGGGCTGGCAAAGCCATTGCGGCCCTGTCCCGGCATACCATGGGGCCATCCCGGGTCCCGGAGGGTGAATGATGAGCAGTGTACAGCGTATTGGTGTGCTTACCTCAGGTGGCGATTGCCCGGGCTTGAATGCAGTCATCCGCGCCGTGGCCAAGACCGCTCTCGGCAGATACGGCCTTGAGGTCGTGGGCATCGAAGACGGGTTTCTCGGCCTGATCCAGAACCGGATGCGTGTGCTCGACAATGAGTCGGTCAGCAATATCCTCACATTGGGAGGCACCATTCTGGGGACGAACAACAAGGTCGATCCCCGCCGTTACCCGGTCAAGGTCGACGGCAACACCGAAGTCCGCGATGTGACCGACCGCTGCCTCGAACATATCGACCACCATCATCTCGATGCCATTGTGGTCATCGGCGGCGACGGATCGATGACTGTCACCAGCGACTTCATCCGCCTCGGGATCAACTGCATCGGCGTGCCCAAGACGATTGACAACGACCTGTACGGGACCGACATCACCTTCGGTTTCTCCACCGCTGTCGCGGTGGCCGCCGATGCGCTTGACCGGGTGCACACCACCGCGGCCAGCCACCACCGTGCGATGGTGGTCGAAGTGATGGGGAGGAACGCGGGCTGGATCG
>JAFNAG010000259.1 GCA_017860135.1 Acidobacteriota bacterium | reverse complement strand
AGGGGTTTTGGGGTGATTTCGCAAAAATGGCGGTATCCGTAACTTATTGATTCTAAAGTGCCGAGGGCGGGGGTCGAACCCGCACGCTCCTTGCGGGGCATAGGATTTTAAGGTCTTTACACCGGCTTCCCGCAAATCGTTGAACCGCTTGTGATTCTCTCCTAAGTCATTCTTCCCTTTTACGTTAAGTCACAAACAGCTACAAACGCCTCCGGCGTCTCTTTCCATCTTTTTGGTCCTAGTTGGAGAGAAATAGGCAAGAAATAGGCAAACAGTTGCTGATGATGTCAGACCGTTTGAGGTCATTCCCGGTAAACCAATACAGGCATCGCGTCTGTGACATCTCCCGACTCCGTCACGCGGCAAACGGGCCGACTCAGGCTGCATCATACGTTCGGGATTACTGACTCGAAGGACTTCGGGGGAATGGACGATCCACTTTCGAAGCCTGCTGGGCCTGTGACCGATCGGCGGCAGGCGCGAACAGCTGGAAACGCCGGGTTGTGGTATGGTGGTCCCGCTGGAGCTGCTCGAATGCCATACCCTGCGCTCGTCGCGACATTGCTGTTTCTCGTCGACCGATGATATGTGGGCGAGATTGCAGGAGAGGCGGCGCACCTCGATACCCGTAGCGGCTTCCGCTCTCATGGAATGAATCGCGACCACAGCCTTAATCTCTGTGAGCCACTGCGTTCTCCGCGCCTCTGCGGCGCGCTTTGTTTTCGAGAGAGAGCCGCAGTAAGAATCTCTCTGCGTGCCGATTTGATTTACAATCGTAACTCCTGAATTCGAGCCACCAGCCACTGATGACTGACCACTGTTGAATAGATGCGGAGGTATCATGAATCGTCGGGAGTTTCTTGTTGGGGCTGCAGCAGCAACCGGACTTGCCGCCACGAGTCGCGCGTGGGCCCAGGGTCGAGATCAAGCAAAGCTTGCCCGTCTCGCTATTATGAGCCTGAGCTTCGGCAACATTCTGAAGAATGCGAACCAACCGGACGAACCGGCGAGAACGCTCGACCTTATGGACATCGGGCAGATGTATGCCGACCGCTTCGGCATCCACCACGTCGAGTTGCAGCACACCCACATTCCGTCGACCGAGGAAGTCTGGCTTAAGGAATTTCGTGCCAGGCTGGCGAAGACGAAGTCCCAGGTGACGAACATCAACCTCGAGTTCGGCGCGCTGAACGTTTCCGCGCCGGAACCTGTGCTGCGGCTCCAGGCGATCGACCTGACCAAACGGTGGATCGATCACGCGGCGACTCTCGGCTGTCCCAGAGTGATGATAAACCAGGGCGCCCTGACTCAGGAGAGCAAGCAGGCCGCGATTGCGACCCTCAGGCTGATAGGAGCTTACGGCAGGGCAAAGAGAATCATGGTGGGCGTCGAAAATCGCGGTGCACCTCGCTCCGCCGCCCGCGGGACTCCCGCCGCTCCACCGCCCCCGCCGGCGGCGCCCGCCCCGATAGACTACACCCTGCTGGTAGAGGTCATTAGAGCTGCGGGCGTCTACGCAAACTGTGATCTGGGCAACTTCACTGATCAGGAATCGCAACTGGCCGGCATACGGGCGATGTTGCCCCTCACTGACGGCAATTGCCACGTCAAGATGAACCCGGCGAGGTATGACATTACCAAGGCCTTGGCTCTCACCAGAGAGCTTGGGTACAAAGGGCTGTATTCGATCGAGGCTGGAGCTAATATGGGTCCCGATCCTTACGAGAACACAAAGAAGATCCTGGATGTGATACTCGCCAATATCTAGGACCTGTGTCACATCAAGATGCTGGGCAACCAGGAAGCGACCTAGGAGGAACGGAGGACGCAGAGGCAATCCAGACGGCCTGCATGCAACCCGTTGGAGGCCGAGAGCGTCAGCGAGCCGGTCGGTTGTCCCAATTGCTGACACCTATACGCTCTCATACACGCCCGGCTCTGACGCGCGCTCTATTTTCGAGTTCTTTTCTACCGCTCGGCTGGGGGGCCGAAGAAGACTTGGGTCCTAGAATGAAGATTCCAGTCAGGAAGCGCCACCGGTGTGTGGTTTGCATTGGGCGAGGCAACATGATGTTTGCTGAGGAGGCAGAGAGCAATGAACTCAAATCATAGACTGGATGGCGAGAGCTCCCGAAGGTGCTTCTTTCAAAAGATCGGGACGCTGGCCGCAGCGTCAACCTTGGCCGCAAATTCCAGTGCCCAGCAGCCGCCGCCAGGCGCCGGAGGACGAGGCGGGGGAGAAGCCCCCAAGCCGATCACACCGGGCCCCCTGGCCTATGAGCCCATGCCGACGGTCCGCATCGGCAAATACAATGTCGGCCGCCTTATTCTCGGAGTCAATGTCCCCGGCCTACACTTTTCTGACAGGCTTGTGCAGGATGCTCGTGCGTGGAACACGCCCGAACGGCAAGTCATGCAGCTCAAGCATTGTGAAGAGCTGGGCATCAACACGATGGTGCAAGCCAGAGACCGCATCGCCCAGTACAACGGCGAACACGGCGGCAAAATGCTGGGTTGCGGCAGTGGTCTTGCGAATATCGGCCCTGACGGGAATTGGGCCGAGGCGGAAAAGTCCATCAAGGCGATGGTCGGGTACGGTGTCATCAGCATTCATCACGCCGGCTACGGCCCCTTTGGCACGGATGCCTGGTGGAGGCAGAAAAAGCTCGACGTGGTTCGCGAGTACTGCAAAAGGGTGCGGGACACGGGCTTGCTGGTAGCCGTCACCAGCCACCGGCCGGAAGCATTCATGGAGATCGAATCGCAGGACTGGGATGTCGATTACTACATGACCTGCCTGTATAAATATGGCCGCACCCATGCGGAATGGCTCGCGGCATTTAAGTCCAACCCAGAAATGATGCCGGTGGAAATCGGTTACCCGACGGAGGAAAGCGACCAGCGCACCGCACCCGCCCAATGGTCGGATCTTTACGGCGGGGAAGTAGCTTTTGTGCAAGGCGATCCGCCGGAGATGCTCAAAGTGGTCAGCCAGAGCAGGCGGCCCTGCTTTGTGTACAAGCTCCTCGCCGACGGCCGTAAGGCCCAGAGGCAAGATTACGTGGAGGGAGTGTTCAAATACGTTATGGCGAACATCAAGTCGACCGACGCGGTGGTGGTCGGGATGTATGACAAGTACATCGACGAGTACGCCATCAACAAGGAGTACGTCGTAAAGTACAGCAGGACGTCGATCCCGGCAGCATAATCAGCGTTCAAGGGGTGCATCGCGTGTTCATGCCGAGGTGCACAGCCTCACTGGTTCCCACGGATTCTCTCTGAGGATCGAGTCACAATTCTCGGAGAGATTATCCGTCATAGTCGGCATTGCCGGACGTGGGCGGAAAGCGCCCCTGCCCGCCGCGGCGGCGCCGGCACTCCAAGCGCACTGGCTGCCTCGGCTGGAATCCGAGAAAGGCGACGCACTCCCGTCCTGGCGGAAGGTGAAAACCATGTCTCCGCTGCCCCCGCGCATCAGCATCACACCGCCCTAAAGCTACGGGGCGTAATCTCCCCGAACTTGTCACGCTTGCGCCAGAGGATCCACCCTTCAGCCCGACATAAAGAGACTGCTAACGGGAACGGATGAAGGCGCTGTGGAATCTGCGGAAGCTAACGAGAATGGATTGTGGACCCAGACTCATAGCATGTGGATCAACCCTGGCACCCGAGCTGACTGCTTTGGTCTTCTGCCCTAGGGGGGGTGTTGGCAACACACAACCCGCATGGGTGTTAAAGGTTGAGTTCGGTAACGTGGCAGCGGGTGAACATTCCTTTTGCGAACCCGCGGATGCAGCGGTTGCATGAGATGCAGGTGGCTTCTGGGGTACCTCGGCCTTCCTTCCATCGCGCCGGTAAACCGGGTTCGCGGATCAGCGGACGCGCGAACCCAAAGAACTGCGGTGCGCCGGCCTTGGCAATCTGCTCCAGACGTTCGACCGACCGGTTGCCGCCGGTGACAATCACGGGAACCTTCAGAGCGAGCTTCTGCGCGTATTTCAGAAAGTACGACTGATCATCGTCGCCGCTGATCTTCTCCCGGACCGGGTTGTTGCCGCTCACCTCCACAGCCTGCACGCCGGCTCTTTCAATCTCATTCGCCAGCGCGGGGAAGCTGTGGATGTCGATGCCTCCCTCCACCAGGTCGTCACAGTTCATCTTGATCAGGATGGGGAAGTCCGGCCCGACCAGCTTACGGGCCTTCTCGACGATCTCACGGACAATGGCAGCGCGCTTCTCAGTCGAACCGGAGTACTGGTCCGTGCGGGTGTTCGTGTACGGCGACAGAAACGAGCTGATCAAGTATCCATGAGCGCCGTGAATCTGGACGCCATCGAAACCGGCCTCTTTAGCGCGCCGTGCCGCCTGGGCAAAGCTGGCGACGATTTCCTGTACCTCGCGCGTCGTCAACGCCCGGGGCCTGGTCTTGGTGCTGGGCCAGGGCGTAATCGTCGGACCCACCGGCTCAGTGACCTGCGTCTGCATTCCCGTATGCCCGATCTGAGCCACCACTTTGCAGTCCTTACTGGTCTCGTGCACGACGGCTGGGATCCGGCGCAGCCCTGCAATGAAACGATCGTGGTCGATGCGCGTTTGCAGGTCACTGCTTCGCCCTTCGGGCATCACAGCCATGTATCCGGTGATGATAAGGCCCACACCGCCCCCGGCCAGATCCCGGTACAGGTTGATGCCTTGCTCGGTCATTTCGGTCGCACGCCATGCGTTCTCGGCCGTGGCCGAACGCACCAGGCGATTCTTCAGGCGAAGGTCCGCGACATTTCCCTCCGAAAAGATCAAACGACTGTCGCCGCTGGTTGTGGCAGCCATGGTGAGGGCAGCGATCCCAGGCAGAGCAACTGTCGCCGCCATCAGAAACTCTCTGCGGGTATTAGGGGTCGAGGAATGCATAGCCACCTCCGTATCCTCAAAGTACGTGGTTGGATCAAGTCCCGACCTGGAACCGGGGAACGAAGGCCTCCCACTCGGGGCGGATGCGGTCGAGCAGGCGCTGGAACCGCGGCTCGCCGCGCAGATTCGTAAGCAGGGGGTCGCCGTGCGCCAGCATCGGGTAGTTGATCCCACCGCGTTCAATCCAACGCTCCAGCCAATCGAGGGCTTTGTCTTTCTCTCCCACAAGCGCCAACCAGGAGGCTATCCACTGTGGGCCTTCTGGATCGTTCCAGAGATATGAGCGGCCCCGGTCGGCCAAGGAAGCGAGGAGGGCTTCCCTCTCGCCGCAAAGCGCGTGCCGGAACGCAGTTACCATCATGGCAAAGGCATCCCTGCTATTCTCCGCGACAGTATCCTCGGCAGCCCTGCAGGCATCCTCACTGCGGCCCAATCGGGCCAGCATGTGCATACGAAGGAGATTGATAAAGCGAATCGAAGGTTCGCGCCGACGCATTTCCTCGAGCACGGCGAGACCCTGTGCAAAATCATCCGCCGCCCAGCAGGCATACGCCCGCGCAGTGAGATTGGCCACCGGAAGAGGATCCGTACTTATGAGTTTGTCAGCGAGTTCCGACGCGGCGACAGGCCTCCCAGCACAAAAACCGTAGCCCAGGCAAAGCCATAACATAGAATCCACGTCGCCCCGATTTACCGCCACGGCATCTTCAAAATGCCGGATGGCTTGCAGTTGGCTGCCGGTTGCCCGCTCCAGTTTGGCAAGCAGTGCATGGGCATAACGGGCATCCAATGCCAGAACCCGCCGTGTGTATTCCGACGCCGCACGAAGACCTTCCTCCCTGGATTCAGCATCGAATTCGAGCGACATCCAGTGCAGCTGTGCCAGCCCAAAGTACAGGATTGCGTGGTCGCCAAGCATATCGACACCCTGCTGGAGCACCCGCAAGGCGCGCGCCAATGATTCCCCGGTCGCAAAAAGCGACTCATGAAGGGCTCGGAGGTAGCATTCGTGCGCCCGCATATCGGAGACCGGCCGTTCCGCGAGTTCGTGCCGCTCGTCCGGACTGAGCCTGATCCGAAGCACCTCCGCAATTGCCAGCGCCACCTTCTCCTGATTGTCGAAAACGTCGTCGAGCATGCCTGCGAAACGCTCGGTCCATAGATGCGTGTCGGTCGCGGCATCGATCAGTTGTGCGATGATCCGAAGGCTGCTGCCGGATTTGCGTACGCTCCCCTCGAGGACGTGGCTGACGTGCAGCAGCTCGGCGATCTCCTGTGTGGTCTTGCGTGTTCCTTTCAGTGTCATCGCCGAATTCCGCGAGATCACGCGCAGGCCCCGGATCTTCGATAGCGCCGCGATGATTTCCTCCGTCATCCCGTCGCAGAAGTACTCCTGGTCCGGGTCCGGGCTCAGGTTGGCGAATGGAAGTACCGCAATCGAAGGTGTCTCCGGCTTGGCGCCTGTGTCCAACTTTCCTGCACTGGAACGGGCAGCAACGGCACTGGTCAGCAGACTCTTCAGGTGGAACGCCAGATCGCTGGCAGATTGAAAGCGCTCCCCCGGATTCTTCTCCAGGCAGTGAGCGATGATCCGGTTCAGCTCCGGAGTGATTTCGACCCCGGACACGCTCACCTCCGGCGCCGGCTCTTTCAAAATCGCCGTCATGGTCTCGGCAACCGTTTCGCGGGAGAAGGCTCGCTTGCCTGCCAGCATCTCGTAGAGCAGGCACCCCAGCGTGAAGATGTCACTGCGCGCATCTGCCTGCAGCCCGCGCACCTGCTCCGGCGCCATGTAGCCCACCGTTCCCAGCACGGTTCCAGCGGCGGTTCCCGGGTCCGACAGGGCCGTTGTCGCCTCTCCCCAAACAGCGAGCGGCTGCAGTCGGGCCAGCCCGAAATCAAGCACCTTTATGCGACCGTCGCTGGTAATGAACACGTTCTCCGGCTTGATGTCTCGATGGATGACGCCCTTGCCGTGTGCCGCGGCCAGCCCGTCGGCGACCGATGGATGACGCCCTTGCCGTGTGCCGCGGCCAGCCCGTCGGCGACGGCAGCCGCGACTTCGATGGCCTTGCGCCACGGTAGCCGTTCGCGTGTCAACCTCTGTCGGAGCGTCTCGCCTTCGAGCAGCTCGGTGACGGCGTAGGAGATGCCTGCATCCTTGCCGAAATCAAAGATGGATAGAATGTTCGGGTGCGAGAGCGCCGCCAGCGCCCGGGCCTCACGCTCAAACCGTGCCAGCCGTTCAGGGTCGTGTGCGAATTCGTCGGGCAGGACCTTGATCGCCACCTGCCGGGAGAGGTTCGTGTCCTCGGCGCGATAGACCTCACCCATCCCGCCCTGACCGAGCTTTTCAGTGATGCGATAGTGAGAGAGCGATGTGCCGATCATGAGCATTGACTCCTCTCAGGCGCGCTCACTTCCCCCGTGGGACTTTGGCCTTCACATCTTCGACAAAGTTCAGAATGAGATGGATGTGTGTGACCGGGGGCCGAGGCGGCGTTGGAATTACCTGAGTCGTGTAGAAACTCCGGCCGTCGGGCGCCGCATCGTAGCCCACCGTTGGCTCCGACCAGAACCGGAGATCTGTGTCCTTGAACGGAAAGAGCGGCTGAGGCGTGCCGGGGCGTCCTCCGTCGGCAGCCATGGCAACTGCCATCATGTGACGCTCGCCTGCTTTGTCGGGAAGGGTGAGAAAGAACAGCTCCTCGCTACTTGGGTTCCAAAGAGGGCACTCGCCGCCGTCAACTGAAACCGTCTGACGACGGCTGATACCGGGATAAGGCTGGACGTAGATATCGAAACGCCCTAACTCGTTGGAACCATAAGCCAGCCATCGGCCATCATGAGACACGGTCGGCCACTGCTCCAAAACACCGGGTGTTTGCAGAATCGGGCGCCGCACTGCCTTGCCGCCCCTGTCTGCCAGGACCCAGATGTCATCGTCTTGGTCTTTCAACCCGAGCAGCTCTCCGCCAGGAGTCCACACACCAGGAATGCCTTCGTCTGCAAGCTTCTCCGGTTGGTCACTGCCATCGGCCACCTGCCACACGATCTCCGATACTCCCCTCGGATTGCGCCAGTTGAAGGCGAGGCGCTTCCCGTCAAGTGACCAGACTCTGTTGCTGCCAACCTCGCCCCCTACTCCCAGTTTCGCGATGAATCTGCCGTGGTTGAGGAGATCGAATACCCAAACCGAGCGTTCGCCAAGTTCATTCACAACATTGGCGATCCTCCCTTGGGTGCCAGGCTCCACTCTGACGGCGGTAGCGTAACTCTGGGCCGGTGTTGCCAGCGGGGTCACTTTGCCGCTACGATCGACCCTGACCAGCCGCATATTGTCAGGCCATGGCTTTTGCCGGTCCTCAAGATAGGCCAGGCTGCCCGTACCAGCGATGCTGAAGTGGCCGGCGCCAGTGGAATCGGCGGCTGAGACATTTGCCAGCGCTTGGGCCACATTGTCCAAGATGAGAACCGGCTGGCCGCGAGTCTCGAGTCGGGATACATCGAACGCCACGGCATACAGCTTTTTCTCTCTAAGGAATACCAGGTACCCGGGCACATAGCGCGCATCAACCGCATTAGGCAACAGCAGCTTCCGCTCTCCCGTTGCAGTCATACAGGCGAAGACACTATCATCGCTCCAGGTCCATGCCCTTTTTTTCGCGGTATAGAGGAAGGCGGTATTGCCGGGCAGCCATTGGGGCAAGACGTGCCCCAGTTCACCCTGCTGCGGGATTGTAACGGGCTTGAGGCCTCGCTGGGTGAAGAGTGAAATGCCGCCAGATCCCACTGCATCCCAGGTTCCGATCAGCAATCCCGCAGCACTCCACGCCATTCCAAATGGCGGAAAGCGAACATTGCGCAGCAGGGGCTCCCCGAGACCGCTTGAGAGCGTCACCTTCCTAATCATACCTTCGGCCCAGAACGCTACCGATTGCCCATCCTCGGATACAGTGGGAACCTGGGCACCCTCCGTACCCGGAAGCAGGCGTGCCTCGTTCTGGTTGAGAGCTCGAATGTACAATTGCTGCACGCCGCCGCGCCGACCGACAAACACCAACGCCCTCCCATCGGGCATCCACACCAAGGCGGTGCGCGATCCTCCGGGATTTGCCACCCCGAAGGTCGTGCCGGCACCACCCGCGTTAATCTCTTCGGCCGGATCGAGAGGCATGTCTAAACGCACAATGCCTGTACGGGTATTTGGCTGCCCCGGACGCAGGTGCCAGACCATCGCCGCGCTGGCTGCTATGACGACCAGCAAGGTTACAGACGCGAGTGCCAGCGCGCGACGACGCGGCCAGAAACCTTTGGCTGCGGCCGACGTGGGCGCCGTCGCTGTGCTTCCTTCGAGTCCCGCAGGGGAAGCCAGGGACGCTTCAATATCGAACCGGGCGTCAGCAATGTCGCGCAGGCGCTGGCTGGGGTCTTTTGCAAGGCAACGGTACAGGAGTTGCCGGGCAGGCTCTGGTGTTTCGGCGGGAAGTGCCCCCCAGTCCGGCTCCTCTTTGAGCGTGGAGGCGAGGGTCTCGGTAATGTTCGCGCCCTCGAACACCCGCTTGCCGGTCAAGCACTCGTACAGGATGCAGCCAAAGGCCCAGATATCGATACGCTTGTCGACGGGTTTGCCCTTGGCTTGCTCTGGACTCATGTAGGCGGCAGTTCCAAGAATCACTCCGGCGTGAGTCATTGCCTCAGTCAGGGTCGGGGACTTGGACACATCAGGGGCAGAGGTTTCTCCCTGGAATGCCTTGGCCAGCCCAAAGTCGAGGACCTTAACCTTGCCTTCGGGAGTGACCTTGACGTTGGCGGGCTTCAGATCGCGGTGGATGATGCCTTTCTCGTGGGCGGCTTCGAGTCCTTCGGCGATCTGGCGGCAGATGTCGAGCGTTTCATCAAGCGGGATGCGGCCCTTTTTCAATCGCTCGGCCAGTGTCTGCCCTTCGACCAGTTCCAGAACGAGGAAGGGTTTGCCATCCGCTTTTTCGAGCCCATAGATGGAAGCGATGTTTGGATGATTCAGCGATGCGAGCAGCTTCGCCTCGCGCTCAAACCGGGTGAGCCTCTCGGCGTCGTGGGCGAACTCGTCGGGCAGAACCTTGATCGCCACCTGACGTGATAGGTTCGTGTCATCGGCGCGATAGACCTCGCCCATCCCGCCCTGACCGAGCTTTTCCAGAACCTGATAATGGGAGATTGTTTTACCGCTCATGTGAATCCCCACTTCACTATCCGAAAAACGGCCAGGCACCGTCTCACGCAGTTGTTTCAACGGAAATCGGTGGACGCCTCCCGGCCCAAGGACGGGCTCTCTCGAGTTGCGCCGCCAAGCGGAACAATGTGGCCTCGTCGCCGAAGCGTCCCATGAAGTGCACTCCCATGGGCAAACTATCCCGGTTCCAGTAGAGCGGTATCGACATTGCCGGCTGTCCCGTGTAGTTCGCCAGCGGAGTGAAGGGAATGAACTGGCCGAGCCTCTCCGAGTACTTGCTGAAATCGGTCACCTGTTCGCCGGGCCGGGGGTGAATTGTGCCAAGCGGAACGGGAGGCTCGCCGAGGGTTGGTGTGAGCCATACGTCAAAGCGATCGAAAAAGCCGGCGATCTGGCGGCTGACGGACTGCATATGGCCGATTGCCTGGATGTACTGCCAGGCGGGTACTCTCAGTCCGTCCTGATACGACGCCCAGTTGATCGGCTCGTAGTCGTTGGCATTGGGCTTGCGCCCCATTCTCGCAGCAGCGCCTTCTACCGTCGCAGCCGCAAACGCTCCCCAGATTGTCGCACTGGCTTCGCCGTACACCTTGCCGTCAATCTGGGGCGCTCCCTCCTCGACATGGTGGCCCAGCTTTTCGAGCAGCGCGGCGGCATCCCGGACTGCCTCACCGCAGTCCGAGTGCACCCCAGAACCTCCCGGAGCCTTCATTGAGAATGCCACCTTCAGACGGCCGGGATCAGCTCCGATTTCCTGGAGGAACGGACGCAGCTTCGGGGGTGCATTATAGGGGTCACCCAAATCGGGTCCGGATGTGGCGTCGAGCAGTGCTGCGCTGTCACGGACCGTGAGAGTCACAGCGTGCTCCACCACGAGACCGTTCATGATGTCTCCAAATTCCGGACCGAGCGGGTTGCGTGCACGAGTAGGCTTGAGGCCGAACAACCCGCAGCAGGAAGCGGGGATGCGGATCGAACCTCCGCCGTCGTTGGCGTGGGCCATGGGAAGGATTCGTGCTGCTACCGCAGCCGCTGAGCCACCGCTCGATCCGCCCGGGGTCCGATTCAGATTCCACGGGTTGTGTGTCGGTCCAAACAGATGCGGTTCTGTCGTGGCTGTGAAGCCGAATTCTGGCGTGTTTGTCTTGCCAATGATGATCAAACCGGCTCGCTTCAGCCGCGCAACCAACTCGCTGTCAAACTTGGGGACATAGTCCCTCAGACTGGCTGAGCCGCTCGTAAACCGCACACCGGCATAGGATGCAAGAAGATCCTTGAGCAGGAAAGGTACGCCTCGGAATGGCCCTTCAGGAATGGCCCCTTTGGCTGCTTGTCGCGCAGGGTCGTAGATCTTGGTCACAATCGCATTCAGTCTTGGATTGAGCCTCTCGATCTGCTCGATGACAGCGTCAACCAGCTCAATCGGCTGGATTTCCTTCTTGCGGATGAGTTCGGCCTGGCCGAGGGCGTCCATCGTTAGAACGTCGGCCAGGGACGCACGGCCAGCTGGAGGTGTCTGCTTCTGGCAGCCGGCCAAGCTCAGCCCAGCAGACGCCGCCAGGAACGCACGACGGCCGATGGCGGTATCAGAGGGTTCTCTCATAGTGCCTTCCTTTCCACGCTAGAGGTGAAATCAACATGCTCCCAACCAGATGGACTCTGGAAGACTCCGCGGGCAGGGATGTCAGTGCGAGGCGGCGTTTGAGGCTAGTGTCTTTCATCCTGCAACCGACACCCATCCCCCCGTCGCCCAGCTTTTCAATGATCCTGTAGTGCGAAACGGTCTGGCCGATCATGGGCATCCCGATGAGAGGCAGCCCCTCGCTATACCTCCAGAGCCTCAAATTGTTCCTGTGCGGTCCTGATGAGCCGGCGGAACCTGGGATCTGGCCGCAG
>JAFNAG010000258.1 GCA_017860135.1 Acidobacteriota bacterium | reverse complement strand
GAGTGGCGGTAAGGCCTCGCCTTGGGGCTTGTAGTTTGGGCGGCCCGGTGTTACCTTCGCTCATTCGCATCATCATGTCCTATGTGTTTTTATAGTGAGCGGACAGGAGGAAGAATGAAAAAGGCGGTATTTGTATTTGCGGTAATGGCGGCCTGTGTTGCGTTCGCGGCTCCGCAGGTGACTTCGCAGGCTGATGCCCCGCAGGCGCCTGCAAAGGTATCTCCGGCCGCTGCCGGACCGTTCCTGGGTTCGTGGAATATCCCGATTCCCAATGTGGGGCCGAATGGCGAGGCTCGCCCCAGCCGCAACTGCTGGCTGGAATTGAAGCTCGAAGGCGACACGCTGACGGGCCGGTTCCTGTCCGGCGGCGGCAGTCCGGGCGCGCTCAGAAACGTTACGATCGAGAACGGCGAGTTGAAGTTCTCGCAGGGCGGAGGCAGCGGGAGGGGCACGCAGGGCGCTCCCAAGGCAGCGGGTGCGGCAGGCCAGGCTGCGCAGGCAGCTCCGCCGGCACGTGCACCGCAGCCGCCTACGGTCTATACTGCGGTGGCGAAGGATGGCAAGCTGATCGGCAAAACCACCCAGGGGGAACGCGTGACCGAGTGGGTTGGCGTTCGTCCGCCCAGGTGGCCCGATACGCCGCCTGCGCGCAAGCCCGGAAAGCCCGTCGAACTGTTCAATGGCAAGGACATGACCGGCTGGCATCCCCAGGCGCCGATGAATCCGGCTCGCCCGTGGAATCCGCTCCCGCTTGGCTGGGAGATTGTCGACGGCGCGATGTACAATCCCAACCCCCCGGCAGCCAACATCGTATCCGACCGGAAGTTCATGGACTTCAAGCTGGAAGTGGAGTTCAAGGTCGAGGCGCGCACCAACAGCGGAGTCTACCTGCGCGGCCGCCACGAGATCCAGATCGAGGACGACTACGGAAAGCCGCCGGGCCTGCTCACGAACGGGGCAATCTACGGCTTCGTCCCCCCGGCCGAGGAACCCTCGAGGCCGGCGGGCGAGTGGCAGACGCTGGAAGCGACCATCGTCGGCAACCGCGTCACCATCATCATGAACGGCAAGAAGGTCCACGATAACGTGGTGATTCCGGCAATCACGGGCGGAGCGCTCGACACGAACGAAGGCGAACCCGGCCCGATCATGCTCCAGGGCGACCACAACAAGGTGTACTACCGCAAAGTCGTGATCACTCCTTTGATCTAAGTCATGTGCGCAGGAGGAGCGGATACCGTGACGGGGAGGAGTCCGGCTCGCCGGGCCCCTCCCCGCGGCAGGATTAGGTCTTGACCTTCCAGTTGATCTTCCAGCCCTTGCGGATCTTCGGAGCCAGCAACTCATTCGCGGCGGAGTTGTTGGTGATCCTCATCTTCACCGGATCCCAGATGAGCTTCGTTTTCGGGATTCGGCAGGCAATGACGCCGAGAGCGATCCACTCGGTAAACGGGCCGGCGATGTCGAAGTTCGAGCAGGCCGGTTCGCCACCCTTGCAGGCGGCAATCCAATCGTTGTAAGTGCCCGGCGTGCGGTCGAGCATCTGCGGGGGCATGAGCACGTCGTTCATCAGGCTCATGGGCACCAGGCGAGGCCCGCCACCGTATTCGCCGGCAGTGATGACGCCCTTGTCGCCGATGAAAACCGAGCCGCTGGAGGGCGGCCGCGGCGTCTGGCCGGTTGTTCTGGCTCCCCCGGCACGGGCGCCACCGGCGCGGGCGCCGGCCGTACCTGCTCCACGCTGGCCGATCACACGGGCGGCAGATGCCGCGTTCAACGCCTCATAGATGGGGCCCGGGATGTTCTGCTCGGAGAATTGGCCCAGCGGTTCTTCCGGCGGGACGCCCGGAGGCCGGTACGGCGATCCGTTTTTCTCACCGTCTTCCCAATAAAGCGTCAGGGCCGGCATCGATCCGCGGGCCGGGAACTCGAACTTGATGGTCGACTTCGTCGGGAAAGTGACGTCGTTCTGCCCTTCGATACTGATGCATTCGACGCTGGTAGGCGCCGTAAGCCGCAACGCCAGGTTCGGGGCGCCCAGGACGTGGCAGGCCATGTCGCCCAGCGCGCCACATCCGAAGTCATAGAACCCGCGCCAGTTGAACGGCAGATATTCCTCCATGTAGGGGCGATCGGAGGCGATGCCGAGCCAGGCGTCCCAGTTGAGCGTCGCGGGTACCGGAGCCGCGGTGAGCTTGGCATCCGGGCCCTGCGGCCAGATCGGCCGGTTGGTAAAAGCATGCACTTCGGTGACGTTGCCGATCAGCCCCGACCAGATGAGCTCCGCGCACAGGCGCGTGCCATCCTGCGCGTAGCCCTGGTTGCCCATCTGCGTGGCCACCTTGTAGTACTGAGCCGCCTGGGTCAGCGCGCGGCATTCCCAGACAGTGCGGGCCATCGGCTTCTGCACATACACGTGCTTGCCGAGTTCCATGCAGGCCATCGCCGCGCATGTATGCATGAAGTCGGGAATGGCGACGATCACCGCATCGATGTTCCTGGCTTCCTTGTCGAGCATCTTCCGGAAGTCGTCGTATTTCGGGACGTCCGGGTACCTGTCGAAGGTCTGGGCAGCGCGCTCGGCGTCCACATCGCACATCGCTACGATGTTTTCGGTCCGGGCGCAGCCCGAAATATCACTGGAGGCCTTGCCGCCCGCGCCAATGGAAGCAATGTTCAGCTTCTCGTTGGGAGACTTGTAACCCAGCGCGGTCAGCGAAGGCGTCCTGCCATATCCAGTCTTAGCCAGCGGAACAGCGCCCGCAAGCAGTGAGCCATAGAAGAAGAAACGTCGTCTGGTGATTTTGTCGTGTGTCATAAATATTGAATAACTCCTGATTGTTGGCGGCCGTGTTGACGCTCCTCGAAGCGTTTCGGCCGAAACTACCACCTTTCCCTGCAAAGGTCCAGAACGTTTTGGAATGGACTGCGACTCGGACAGCGGCATGCTCCACAATTCGCATCCCGCAGGGGCGCAGGGAGTGCCGGAGCGCCGGTCCGGGGATGAGGAGCGTGAGAGCAGACGCGGCTCTGAAGGGAAGAGCCCGTCCGATGCGCCCAGATTCCCTATTTGGCAGGGCGGCCGTACACTTCCACCTCGATGTAGTGGTTCAATGCATCGACGTTATTTCCGTTGCTGTACAGCCGCACGCAGCGCGCAAGGGATCCCTTCCCGTCGGCCAGCTTGCCCTGGTAGGATTCCACATAATTCATTCCCTTGCCGATGCCAGTGCCGGTCTTGTTTTCCAGGTCGTTGCTGAAAATGGTTCGAACGTTCTTCGTGAATCCCGCATCATCGGCAATCTGCACGACCGTGCAGAAGTAGACCCGGGGAGCGTAGAAATGCCAGACCACGACGGCGTATACTTCATTCACCGTGCCGAGATCGATCGTGATGGACTGGACTCCGCGTGACAATTCCATGAAATTCCAGTCGACCTGAGTGTTGTCCCCATCGGTAATCATCGCGAGGTCTTCGGCCGGGGCAGTCTTGTCACTGCTGGTAACCTTTTTGCCCTTGGCAACATTCACAATCCCGGCGGGGACGAGAAAAGGAGCCCGCTTCGCATATTTTTCCAGGTTCGCCACCTTAAGATTCTGAGGGGTGCCCTCATAGCCCGGTTGCGGCAAATCAAGGGGAATCGGAACCAGTTTTTGCTCCTGCGCGAGCAAGCCCGCTGCCGCCAGGCAGCTGATGAGGCATGGGATAATCAAGCGCCGCGTGAAGGAACTCTTGCTCTTATCAATCTCATCAGTTGTCATCGCGTCACCATAGTATCAGAACCGGAGGGCTGTTTGCACGCCGAAGATGTCCGCCCGGGGTGTCCCGCCGGAGTGAAGGAAATTGCCTTGTGCATGACGGAGCCGGCCCGCTCGTTGGGGGGAAACCATGCCGCTTTTTGTTTCCTTGCCCGGATCACTTGTGATAAAAGAGCCTCCTCAGTAATCAGGAACAAGGTACGGCGATGCACGCATCGCTTGGCTCAGCAAGACGTGGAGAAACTGAAATGCAGATCTCCGGTTTCGTTTTCCTGGCAATCTTGTTAAAGCCATACACCTCATTTATTTGCGCAGATGGAAGGTGCAAGACTTCTACTTTGTCGTATTCATTGAGGATTGACGAATTCTCCTTTTTTAAACCGCTGTATTGTGAGGAGGTACCATCTTGAAACGAAAGGAATTCAGTTCGGCGGGAACGAGGTTCCTGTGCACCGCGGCCGGTGTGCTGTGCCTGATCCTGCTTTGTTCTGTCGGTGCCTTTGCGCAATCCGACAACTCGCGGCTCTCGGGAGTGGTGAAAGATCCGTCGGGAGCGGTCATGCCGGGCGTGACCGTCATGGTGAAGCTGGAGGGCGGCGCGCTTCAACGTTCTGCAGTTACCGACGAGCGCGGCTCTTACATGCTCACACCTTTGCCCCCCGGGAACTATACCGTTATCGTGGAGCATACTGGTTTCAAGCGTTCCGAGATCACCGGCAAGAAGCTCGATGCCGGCATCCCTGCCGCTCTCGACATAATTCTTCAGGTTGGAGGGACCACTGAAACCGTCACAGTAATAGCCGATACGGCCACGGTGCAGACGGAATCCGCCACGGTCGGCAGGTTGGTCGAAGGCAAACAGCTTGAATACCTGGGATTGAACGGGCGCAACCCGATATATCTGGCGGCGCTCATGCCCGGAGTCGGAGGCGACCTGACCGGCAACAACTACGGATCGAGCACCGCACCCAGCATGAATGGTTCGAGCCTCGGCATGATCTTCTTTGACGGCGCCGTCGGCATCCGCACCCGCGATAACGGGACCTGGAGCATTGGCGCTGCCGATATGGATGCAACCCAGGAAGTTCAGGTCCTGACCGCCAATTTCAGCGCAGAATATGGCCGCACTGCGGGGGGGCAGATCCGCATTGTCACACGAGGCGGCACAAACGCCTTTCACGGCAGTGTGTACGATTACATTCGCAACTCTGCCTTCAACGCCAACTCATGGAGCCGGAATAACTCGACGTTGAGAGAAACGGCGCCCTGTTCGGATCCCGCGAACAAGGCGGCGACCTATTGCCGGCCCACTCCGTTCCGCTACAACCAGTTCGGCTGGAACCTCAGCGGTCCTGTCCTGATCCCCTTCACGAGTTTCAATCGCGACCGCAACAAGCTCTTCTGGATGTTCAGCCAGGAATGGGTGCACAATCGCGGCGGCTCGACTTCAACGATGACTACGGCGACGGACAAGATGCGGCAGGGTGATTTCAGCGAACTGCTGGATCCCACGAACCGTTACAGCCAGAGGGCCGTATATCTCAAGGATCCTCTCAAGACAGGTACGTGTAGCGCCTCGAATCAGACTGCCTGTTTCAACTACAACGGGGTCACGAACTGGATTCCGCCCAACAGGATCAGCCGCAACGGGATGGCTTTCCTGCGGGCTTTCCCCAAAGCGGGCGATTTCCTGTATCCTTATCCGACAAGCACCAATTGGACGAGCGGTGAACTCGCCAGCGGGACCAACCAGGGCAAGACCACGGTCGCCATCGACTTCGTCCCCAACTCGAATCACTCGTTCCGCGTGCGGGGACAGTTTTTCAACAGCAAGCCGCCTGATGCGGTAACGGAATATCGTAACAAATTCTACGAGTGGCCGGCGGCAGACGCAAACACCTGGCGGGACCGTCCCAACAAATGGATCTCCATCAACTGGATCTGGTCCTTCTCGCCCACCTGGATCAACGAGTCGCTCGCCGCTGCGAGCCACGATTTTGTTGATAACATCCTGGACCTGAATGGCAATGCATGGGACAGGACCAAGTTCGGCATCGACTATCCCTACATCTTCCCCGCCGATGAAAAGGAAGTTCCCAACAAGGTTCCTACAGTCAGCGGGATCAGCCGGATCGCGGTGCCGAGTTCCACACCCTATCCGGCGACTTCAGCCGGCCCCATCTGGCAGTTCTCCGACAACATGACCTATATCCGCGGCGGCCACACCATGAAGTTCGGCGTGTATGCCGAAAAATCCGGTCAGAACGACAAGGACCAGATCATCATCGGAGCGGCCCCGGGCAGCACAAACAATCAAAACGGGCAGTTTCAGTTTTCTGATAACACCCTGAACGGGACTGGCTACGCGCTCGGGAATCTGGCCGTGGGCCTGTTCAATACCTACGCAGAGGTCGGTCAGCGTTCCTACACGCAGTTCCGCAGCTGGGACATCGAGCTGTTCTTCCAGGATGCCTGGAAGGTCTCTCAGAACGTTCGTGTGGAATTGGGGATGAGGTACAGCCTGATCCAGCCATACTGGGCTCAGTGGGGCAATATGTCCAACTTCTTCCCCCGTTTTTATGATCCCAACAATGAAGTTACTGTGGATCCCAGGACCGGCCTGGTGACCGGCACCAAGGAGCAGCGTTACAACGGCATGGTGTTTCCCGGGGATGGCTGGCCTGAGGCGGCTTACGGTCCCGGACGGGTCAACGTCGCGAACACAGGCGAGTATGACTTCCTGTTCCGGCCCGGAGAAGTGCCCAGAGGGTTCCACCCGATGCCCAAAAAGGACTTCCAGCCGCGTGTCGGATTATCGTACATCTTCAATAAGAAGACGGTGCTCCGCATCGGAGGAGGGCGCTTCATCAATCGTCTGGGAGTGAGCGACGGGGTGTTCCTGGGGGGCAATCCGCCGCTGCAACCGCAGTTCTCCGTCAATACGGGAAACGTGGACAATCCCGGCGGCGGGGGAGGAATCATCAATACGTACACTCTGAATCCGACGATCCATCCCGAGTACTTCCCGAATCCCGAGTCGTGGGCCTGGAACGTCACGTTCCAGCGACAGGTACCGTTTTCCACCACCGTCGAGCTCGGGTACGTGGGCCGGAAAAGCCTCCGAAGCCAGCGCACCATCAACAAGCAGATCGGGGCCATTTACGATCCGGCAAACTACCTTCCGGGCACAAAAACGGTCGTGAACCTGGACTCTCTGCGCCCCTATAAAGGCTACTCTCTGGTCAAGTCCGAGGACAACAACCAGAACTCCGTCTACCATAGCATGCAACTCCAGGTAAACCGCAGGTTCTCCAAAGGTCTGAGCTTTGGAGTGGCTTACACATATTCTCAGTCCAATAGCAACGGCGGGCTCACCAATATATATGATTATTCCACTGCCTGGGGCCCGTATACGCCGGATCACAACCTCGTGATCAACGCCAT
>JAFNAG010000683.1 GCA_017860135.1 Acidobacteriota bacterium | reverse complement strand
AAAAGGAGCTGCCGAAGATATTTGATCCGTTCTTCTCGACCAAGAGCAGTGACGGCAGGCATACCGGCCTGGGCCTGGCCATCTGCCAGGAGATCATGCGTGCTCTCGGCGGCCGCATCGGCGTCGAAAGCACCGCCGGAAAAGGGACCATTTTCCGACTCTGGTTCCCGGTGGAAAGCGAAACTGCTTAAGCGGCTGCTGCGGCGCCGTTGCGCCGCCGGGGATCCCGATGGCGAACATGAAGCAGAAAAGAAAAATAGGCGACCGCTTGCGAACACGCCTGGAATGGTTCGGCGCACGAGGGCAGAGGGGCGGCCCCGCCGAAAGCCGCAGAATTGCCTTCCGGCTGATGTATGAGCGGTTCCGGGAGATCCTCGCCTGCAATGATGCCACGCTCGAACTGATCGGCCACATCGAGGAACTCCTCGGGGGAAAATGCCACTATTCCCAACGACTCATGGTGCAGCGCGTCCGGAAAGCGGCCATGGGTGTGTTCCTGATGGTGAAAGACCTCAATCTCATCGCGGATCGCCGTCACCAGGCGCTGTATGGCGCTCTCCACAGGCTCAACGACCTGCTCGAAGCGGAGCTCGCCCCCGCCGGAGAAGCGGTCGCAGGGAAACATGTCGTGTCGCTTGCGTGCCTCCGCGCGGGCGACGCACAGCTGGCCGGATACAAGATGGCGAACCTGGGTGAGATCGGGGCGGATTGCGGCCTTGCGATCCCCGAGGGCTTCGCCATCACTACCGAGTCCTTCCTGCGTTTCATGACGGATGGAGACCTCTGGAACCAGTGCGAAAAGCTGGATGCCTGCCTCGAGGACGGCGATTTGCAGTCCCTTGCAGACGCCTGTCGCTCGATGCAAAGCGCGATCCGGAACAGTCCCGTGCCGGCAGATGTATCGGGCGCGATTCTCGAGTCGTTTGCCGCACACTTTCCACAAACGGGGGCCCTGGTAGCGATGCGGTCCAGCGCCGTGGGAGAGGACTCGGCCGTCTCCTCGCACGCCGGTCTGTACCACACCGAACTGAATGTGGATGCTGCGCATCTCCTCGATGCTTATCGGGCGGTTCTGGCCAGCGCCTTTTCTCCGACGGCAGTTTCCTACCGCTTCCAGCGCGGCATCGCCATCCGGGACAGCCTGATGGCGGTGGGATGCGTGCGCATGATCCAGCCTCGCTGCGCCGGCATTGTCTATTCCAGGCTCCCGGACGAACCCGAGGAGGATGCCGTGATCATCAGCGCCACTCTAGGGCTCGCGCAAGGCCTTGCCGGCGGCGACGACTCGGCTGCGAAAACATGGGTAGTCACTCCCGGCCGGATTCAAGGAACAAGCCCGCATCTCTCCGACTGCGAAGCAAGACAGCTGGTGAGCGCAGCGCGGCGTCTCGAGGAGCATTTCGGCGCGCCGCAGGATATCGAGTGGGCGATCGATGCGCAAAGCGCCCTGGTGTTCCTGCAGACCCGCCCCATGGTGATCGCCTACCGGGTTCCTGCCGGTCTCCGAGAGGGCATTGCGGACGGAGTACTCCTCATCGAAGGCGGTCACACTGCCTGCCCCGGAATCGGTTCGGGTCCCGTGGTCCTTGCAGATGCCAATTACGACCTGGACCGCTTCCCGGAGGCGGCTGTGCTGGTGGCGCGCCATTCCTCCCCCGAGTACGCCCGGGTGATGGAGCGCTGTGCCGCCATCGTAACCGATGTCGGCTCGCCGACGGGTCACATGGCCAGCCTGGTCAGAGAATTCGAGATTCCGACCATCGTCGGCGTCCGGTCGGCAACACGTGCCTTGCGGGACCGCCAGGTCGTGACCGTGGATGCATTCAACTGCCGCATCTACGAGGGTGCGATTCCCCATCCGGCCGCCCAGGCCCGCAGGCGCACGCCCCCGGCGGACTCGCCGGCCCTCGAGCGACTTCGACGGATCGCCCGCCTGGTGACGCCACTCACCATGACCGATCCCGCTTCACCGGACTTCCTTCCGGACAACTGCCGCTCCCTGCACGACATCACCCGGTATGTGCACGAGAAAGTCTTCGAAGCGATGTTTCATTACGGCGACCTGGCGAGCGAGGATCGGGACCATTCCAGGCGACTCGAAGCAAAGCTGCCGATCCGGGTCGAGGTGTTTGACGTCGGAGGAGGGATTGGCGCGGAAGCCGGCGCCGGCCGCAGCATCCTGCCCGGGCAAATCCGGAGTATCCCACTGCTTGCTTTTCTGCAGGGACTTCTGGACCCGCGGATTCGCTGGGACATGCCCCGCCCGGTATCAGTGCGAGGCTTCCTCTCCGTTCTGGGCGAGAGCATCACCGGGCCACCCCCCGACAGCAGCCAGATCGGCCGACTTTCCTATGCGATCATTTCCGATCGGTACATGAACTTCTCCACTAAAGCCGGATATCATTTCTCCACCATCGACACATACTGCGGGAAGAGTGTCAACAAGAACTACATTCATTTCCGGTTCAGCGGCGGAGCCGCGGACTCCGTGCGGAGGGCGCGACGCAT
>JAFNAG010000257.1 GCA_017860135.1 Acidobacteriota bacterium | reverse complement strand
TGGCGTCAGTGGAGCAGCTCCACAGGATGGCACAGCGCAGCGTGCGCGTCACATTCCTTGCGGATGTGCCCTCCGGCCCAAAGGAATTGCCTGCCCAGTATGAGATTTTGGAAATCCTCCCCCGAAGCTGGTCGCTGAAGGTCCGGGGATCGCTGGGACCTTTGATGGCTGCGCTGGCCGGGCTGCCTGTGGCGGATCTGGACGTCGCGGAAGCCCACCTGGAAGAAGTGCTGATGCGGTATTACCGGGAGGACAGCGCATGATCGCCGGACTCGCCCTGCTGATACACTCCCTCAGGCGCACCCGCGTTTTCATGCTCGCCATGGTGGGGCTGGTTGCGGGAGTGCAGGTCCTTTTCGTGCTCGCCGCGGAATCTCTCCAACAATTCAGCGCCTTCGAACGGATCGCTTTGCTGTTTCCCGATTTTGTGCGTCAACTCCTGGGATCGTCCCTGATCACCGTCATGTCGTTCCGCGGCATCGCCTGTCTCGGCTATTTCCATGTCGCCATTGTGGCCGTTCTTGTTGGAATGACTATCGCCATTGCCACCGAGCCCGCCGCCGAAGTGGAGACGCGGTTTCTGGATTTCGTCCTCGCCCACCCGGTGTCGAGGCAGTGGATCGTATTCCGCAGCATATTGTTGCTGATGGGATGTGTCGCCGTGGTCGTGACGGCGATGTTGGTGTCAACGCGGGCGGCACTCCATTGGCTCGCGGCGCCGGAGAACTCCCGAGCCGTTTTTGACGTAGTTCCTCTCCTGTCTCTGAACCTGGCCGCGATTCTGATTTGCTGGGGCTCGATCGCGATGGTTCCGGCAGCGCTCGTGCATCGACGCAGCGTTGCGGTGGGGATTGCCGGATTCCTGGCCGCCGCAAGCTACATTACAGATCTGGTTTCTCAGGTGTGGCAGCCATTGAGGGGTGTGGCGCGCCTGTCGCCGTTCCACTACTACAATGCCCTGAATCTGATCACCGGGAATGCCGATCCCGGACGCGACCTGCTGGTACTCGCATGCATTGCCGGCGTTTGCTTCATTCTCGCCTCACTGTTGTTTTGCCGCCGCGATCTTTGAATTTACCGGCAGCCCGTCCTTGCTGCACGATTCAAGCTCGCCGTCTGTTACCGGGGACCAAGAAAGCATTGGTGTTCATGATCACGAGAAGCGGATCTTAGCCTGCATGACTCCGTCCGTCGACCTCGACAGCAGGCCGACAAGGTCCGAGGATGGAACGGGAATCGAATTCCCCCGGAGGCCAGGCTCGGCGTTCGTGCAGAGCGTCGCCGCCCGGAACCAGCGGGCGCAGGGCAGGGGCATAGGCGTCGGCAGCGACAGCTTTCCCGGAACGCCCGGCGAAGGCGGGTGTGCCGGCCAGGGACAGGCGGCAGGGGCGCAGCAGCGAGTGGCTTCCGGGCCGGGATTCCAGCAGGCAACTCTACCGGGAGGCCATACCCTGGCAATCATGGTGGCCGATGTCGCAGCAGGCGAGGCGGGCGCCGAACGGCGGCCGCAGCGGCTCGGCTGAGTACAAGGATCTTTTCGCGGCAGGTCGATACCTGCAGTCACGCCCCGATGTCGATCCCGGTCGAATCGGACTGTGCGGCCTTTCCTACGGCGGCCTCATGACGGCGATGGGGTTGGCCAGGAATTCCGACATGTTCGCCGCGGTTCGGCCTCTCCTGCGGGCTCGCAAAGAGCCGCTTTAGTCAGTAGCTGAAGCGGTCCAGTTTCACCTTGCCGCGAAATACCCAGTAGATGCTGGTCGTGTATGCCAGGACCAGAGGTACCCCGATGATTGCGATGACCAGCATGATGCCGAGAGTTGTCTCGGAAGAAGCGGCATTGTAGACAGTAAGGCTGTTCGCCGCGTCGTTGGATGCCCACACGATATCGGGGTACATGCCGATTCCGAAAAGGGCCATCAGCGATGCCATGGCTGCGCACGAGGAGAGGAAAGCGCGGAAATCGCGGCCATGGTGAATTTCCCTGGGTATGTTGGCGATCGCGAGCATGTTCAGTATTGCGATTCCGAAAAAGACCGGATAGGCCCGGATTGTGTCGGTCATGTGGGGCACATAGAGGAGGGTTGCCATCGTGGTCGACACGTAGCAGATGGTGAAAAATATGATTGTGTTATTCACGCAGCCGCGGATCCTTTCATGGAGCGCTCCCTCGGTCTTGAGAACCAGATAGATAGCTCCGTGCATCATGAATAGGGCGACAGTGGTCACTCCCACCAGGAGGGAGTAGGGATCGAGCAGACCGAAGAAAGTTCCGGCGAATTCATGATCGGCTGCGAGGGGCACGCCGCCGGCGATGTTCCCCAGGGCAACTCCCAGCAGCAGGCTCGAGACCAGGCTCGCGGCACTGAAGCTGACATCCCACGCCTGCCGCCACCACGTCATCGGTTGTTTGCTCCGGAACTCGATGGCCACCGCCCGGAAAATGAGCATCACCAGCAGCAGCATCAATGCCATGTAGAATCCGGAGAAGACCGTTGCATAGACGTGAGGGAAGGCGGCGAAAAGCGCACCTCCGCCGGTGACCAGCCAGACTTCGTTACCGTCCCACACCGGTCCGATGGAGTTGAGCAGGATCCGGCGTTCCTCGTCCTTTTTCACCAGCAGGTGCAGTGCACCTACTCCAAGGTCGAAGCCGTCCAGAAGGGCGTACCCCGTCAGCAGAGTTCCTACCAGCAGGAACCATATGGTGTTTAGGTCAAGGTTCATCGCAGCACCGCCTTTCCTTGCAACCCGTGCGACTCTTCCTCCGGTCCCGTGCGGATCTTGTGGTCCAGCAAGTAGATAAAGAGGGCGAATAACAGCATGTACACCAGCGCGAACAGGACGAGGGACGTCAGCATCTCGCCGGCCCCAACTACCTTTGACAGTCCGTCGCTGGTGCGCAGCAAGCCGTAGACGATCCATGGTTGACGGCCGACTTCGGCCGATATCCAACCCAGCTGATTCGCGATCTGCGGGAGGCCGACCGCGAATACGAAGGTCCAGAGCAGCCAGCGCTTTTCAAACAACACCCCCCGAAGCCAGCACAACGCCCCGACCAGGCTCAGGACAATCAGCGTCATGCCGATGGCGACCATGGCGTGGTAAGTTTGAAAAACGAGGTTTACCGGGGGCCTGTCTTCGGGCGGGAAGGCGGTTAATCCTGTCACAGGCCGGGTGGCATCTCCATATAACATCCAACTGAGCATCCCGGGGATGGCAACGGAAAACTCCACTTTTTCCTCGCGTTCGTTGACCCAGCCGAAAAGACTCATGGCAGCGGGTGCCCCGTCCCGGTAATGGCCCTCCAGTGCCGCGAGTTTGGCAGGCTGGTTGCGGGCCACTCCGATCGCGCTCGAGTGCCCCGTCAGAAGCTGAAGGGGCGAGGCGATCAGCGCGATCCACAGGCCGATCTTCAGCGAAGCCCGCGCGAATTCGGCATGCCGGTTCCTGATCAGGTAATATGCACTGACGCTGATCACCAGGAATGCGCCCGTCTGAAAAGCCGCCGACAGCACATGGCTGAGCCGGTCCAGCGTAGAGGGATTCAAAACCACATCCGTGAAAGAGAGAACCTCCGCGCGCACGCCTGCCGGCGTTTCCACCAGGTGATGGCCGGCCGGAGTCTGCTGCCAGGAGTTTGCCACGATGATCCAGACAGCGCTGAAAATCGAGCCCAGGGAAACCATCACCGTGGAGAAAAAATGCATCTTGGGGCTGACGCGGTCCCACCCGAAAAGGAGAAGGGCGAGGAATCCGGATTCGAGGAAAAAGGCGAAGAGTCCTTCGGCGGCAAGCGCGCTTCCGAAAACATCGCCGACAAAACGAGAATAGGAAGCCCAGTTGGTGCCAAACTGGAATTCCATCACGATGCCCGAAGCGACGCCGATGGCAAAAATCAGCCCGAAGATTTTTACCCAGAACCGGGTCATTGCGTGATAGAGAGGATTCTTTGTCGCAAGATAGGTTCCCTCCATGATGACCAGGATTACCCCCAGACCGATCGACAGGGGAGGGAAGATATAGTGAAAAGCGATCGTCAGCGCAAATTGCACGCGTGCCAGCAACAGCGGGTCCATCCGATCACCTCCCAAGGGCGCATCCTTCACGGTCAACGGACCGGATCGCACCCCACTCCGGTCCGACGATTCAACAAGTATTCCGGTGACGGCTTTATACGACACCTGACTTGAATTGGCAAGCGGGCGGGGTGGGAGTCACGTTCCGCTGACAAAGTGTGGTTGGCAATTGAACGGCCCTCGTCCATTGCCCGCGCATGGCCCCGCCTCCGCGCCTTGGTTTCCTGACCGGCGTTTACATTCTCAATCATCGCTACAGCACACCGGCTTGCTTCATCCGGCGGAGAAGCAGCCTTATCGCAATGATAGCCGCTCATTAGCGATCGACGCGTGATCCACTTCCGTCACAACGCACGTTTCGCACCAGAAGAAGTGATCTCCCATGCACAGAATCAAAAAACCGGAAAGAAGCGTGCATCTATATGACTTATTTATGAGTATTTATGACCTAAAAGCTAAGAACTTAGATTAGGCAAGATCGGAGTCACGCAGTGAGGAGCCGGAGAGACCTCGCGGGTGTCCCCATTCGAAGAGACACGCCAGGCAACGCCATCGCGGGTCGTTGCCGGTCGGTTCTCTGCCGGCGGGCACAGCATGTCCGGCCTTAAGCTCATCGCGGGCCTCATCTGGGATGCGGCCGAACTCATAGTGTATTCTGGCGACGCGTACTTTCCCGCAGTTGGGGCATTTGGACGGGCGATTCTGGTCCATTTGGCCTGCAGCGAGAATATGCATGACGTAATGACGGAATGAGCCGTGCATCCGCGCGCACGGCGCCGTGGGTTTCTCGGCTAACTGTGATTGTGGCTGGAGGCCAGGAGGCGCACGCGCTGCACCTGTTGTCTCGCTGCTTTCGCCGATCTTGCCTGTCCGCAGAGCAGGAAGCAGTCGTGAGCTTCCTGGAAACAGGCGACAGCTTTCACATAGCTGTCCTGTGGGTCTTCGTTAGCAAGCATCAGGAAAGCCTGCCCCCGGTTGTACTGGGTTACCGCAAAATCCACTGGATAGTCGGCGCGGTTGCGCACGCGCAGCGACCGATCCAGGTGGCCCAGCGCGCGTCGGGCGTGACGGACGCGGTCTTTCTCGTCAGCCATGGCGAGCGCCAGATAGGCGTTGCCCACGTTATTGTGCAGTGCAGCTCTCTGCACCGGGAAAGTGGAAAGACGATACACCTCCATTGCGCAGCGGTAGCAGTCGGTGGCCTTCCGCGCATTCGTGGCCTTGTCGCCGCTCTTGAGCTGACGGTATGCGGTCCCGAGGTTCTGCATCGTGGCGGCGTAGCGCAGAGGATCTTTCTCCCTGGTGCGCACCTTCAGTGCCTGCTCGTAATGAAAGATTGCGTGCTTCCACTTCTCCGGATACTTCTCCTCGGGGAGTTCGCAGCAGGCATTCCCCTGGTTGTATTCTTCCCTCGCCCAATCGTCCAGCTGGTTCCAGCTCAGATAGAGGGTGGCGGCAGCCCGATGGCAATCCAGGGCCGCCTCGATGCGTGCCTGTTTCGGCAATTTCCGGCAGTAGACGTAGGCGTTCCCGAGGGCGTCGATGATGCCTGCGCAGATGAGGGAATCGTCGGAGGGGGCAGTCAGCGCAAGAGCGCGGCGCAGGTACTCCACCGCAAGGTCGGGATTGGTCAGAGAATTGAACTTGCATCCGCCGCTGTGGCAGACGCCGAGCCGGAAGTGGAGGTCCGGATTCGAAGGCTGGAGCCTTACAGCCTCCTCCAAGAGATCCACCGCTGCTTCGCAGCGATGTTGCATGCAATTATCCTCGGCACGCTCCAGCAAGGAAGTCAACATACGAGATGAAGTTTACGCCTCCGAAGGGCGGTCGACGAGTGCCGATTTAAAAAATCTTCAGACTGATACATTCGCCGGTTTGCCGGCGGATTCCTCTGTGTTCCCCTCGATTCCGGCATCCGTTTCATCCCCGTCTCATGCGGGCGCGCCGTTGCGCGGCGTTCAGCATAGCCCTGCCCCACTCGGGAGTTCCCCGCGCATGAAGATGGGTATAGCCGGCCCAGACATTCCCCTGGACCATTCCGTCTCGCTGCTGCCCGCAACCGGTTCCCCGGCAGACCCGGCAGGCTGTGGGGACCCGGGATGTCCCGCCGACGATTCTGGAGTAATGGAACTCGTGCCCGCGGAGCGCCAGCCCTGTTGGAAAGAAGGGATTGGGCTGATCCACAACCAATTCGACATACCCATGTCCCTGTGGAGAGCCGAGTACCTCGACCTGGAACGGAAAGACTGCGGCCATCGGGTGGTGGGTATCCTGCCAGCGGATGGCCTGCGAGAGCAGCATCAGGCCCCCACACTCGGCGTAGATGGGGAGACCGGACAAGGCCGCGGAGCGCAACGAGGCGAGGAAATCATGGTTGGCGGAAAGGGCCGCGCCATGGGTTTCGGGGAATCCACCCCCGATATAGAGCGCGTCGAGGTTCGCCGGCAGAGCGTTTGCGGTCAGTGGGGACACGGGTATGAGATCTGCTCCCGACTGCTCCAGCTGCTCGAGATTCTCGGGGTAATAAAAGCTGAACGCCGCGTCCCGCAGGAAGCCCATTCTGAGTCCCCGTGCTTCCGGGCTTTCGGGCGGCGAGGCAGGGGCAACTTCCAATGGCGGCGACTTCTCGGCGAGCGAGACAATGCCGTCCAGGTCGAGGCGGCCTTGAACCAGTCTCGTCAGATTGTCTTTTAGCTCATGGATGCGGGGATGCTCGTAAGTGGTTACCAATCCCAGGTGGCGGGCAGGAAGCAGCCCGCTGTCGGACACCCGGGGGATCACCCCGAGCACAGGAATGCCGCAGGACGACTCGATGGCGTCGCGGACCACCTGTTCCTGACGCGGTCCGCTTACACGATTGAGAATGGCTCCAGCAATGTGGACCTGAGGATC
>JAFNAG010000256.1 GCA_017860135.1 Acidobacteriota bacterium | reverse complement strand
GGCTTTCCTTCTGCCCTGCCAACTCCCTCAGCGCCGGACTCAGGTCCTTTCGCAGTTGCCCGAACAGCGCCCTTCTCCGGCATTTCGGGATGACCACAACGTGGCATTTGCATTCACATCTTGTGTGTTTTAAGCTCTCGTAGTCGTTCGTTAATAGTCTCCCTTCCGTGCAACTTCGAGCGGTTCACGGTCGGGAGACTTTGTCTGTTATCCCCGGAACTGTCAGACTCTTTGCGGCCCCCGGCTTTGCCGGCCTACCCCCTTCGGTTATGCTCAAGCGCGGCGCTCATGGGGACGAAATGACGGAGGAGATCGCATCATGCAAGACAGAGGAAACCTGAGACAGGCGACCGGCGCAAGCGCCGACAGTTTCCCCGACGAGCTCATGCAAAGCATTCGGGCATTCCAGGACAGCCGCGTCATCCTAACGGGCATTGAGCTGGACGTATTCACCGCCATCGGAGCGGGAGCGACGGCACTGGACGTCGCACGCAGCAGATCGACGGATGTCAGGGGGACCGAGATGCTGCTGAACGCCCTCGTGGCGCTCGGGCTGCTGGAAAAGACCGGGGCTGCTTTCAGAAACTCGCAGGCGGCTGCGCAGTTCCTCGCCGGGGATTCGCCGCGGTGTGCGCGCACGGCCCTGCTCCATACCGTGCACCTCTGGGACCGCTGGTCGACGTTGACGGAGTGCGTCCGGACGGGAACCGCGGTCTTGCAGGATGAGATCAAAGACCGGGGGGAAGCCTGGACGGAAGCCTTCATTGCCGCAATGGACCGGAATGCCAGGGAGCGCGCCCCCGCGGTCGTGCGAGCGGTTGGCGCCGAGGGCGTCCGAACGATGCTCGATGTCGGAGGCGGTTCCGCCGCCTACTCGATTTCCTTCGCAGAGGCTGCTCCCGGGCTGGAGGCCGTCGTGCTCGATCTGCCCGGGGTCGTGCCCATCGCACAGGGGCACGTCGAGAGGGCCGGCCTGGACGGGCGCGTCCGCATTCGGGCGGGGGACCTGCGCACCGACCCTCTGGGTCGGCAGGACTACGAGCTGGTGCTCGTCTCGGCCATTTGTCACATGCTCGGACCGGCCGAGAACCGAGACCTTATCGCGAGGTCTTTTTCTGCACTGAAGCCTGGAGGGCGGATCGCAATTCAGGATTTCATCCTGGAGCCGGATAAAACCAGCCCCAGGCAGGCAGCCATGTTTTCCCTGAACATGTTGGTGGGAACGGAGGCAGGCGCCAGCTATAGCGTTGACGAGTACACGGGCTGGCTGGAGGGCGCCGGATTCCACAAGGTAGCCCGCATCAGTCTTCCCGGCCCTGCGGACCTCATGGTCGGGGAGAAGCCGGCGAGCCCATAGGGTTCGTTCAGGAACAAGTTGGCATTTTGGCGCGAGCGCCGGGCGGGCAGATGCAAGGCGCCGCCACGCAGGCGATGTGGTGACATCGTCGAGGAGCGGCAACGCCGCAGATGCCCGCCCGCCGCCGCGCCTCGAAGGGCCGCCGGCTCGCGAGCTTCTTATTTCCTATCCTGTCGTTTGTCACGGTTTGGGACTCTCCAATCCGGCAGCAAAATATGAAGTTATTTTTGCGCGAGCCCTTAGCACACTGACATCCTCCCCTGGAGCTCATTTCCTCGTGAATGAAGATATGTGCGGGCCGTTGATCTTCCACCAGATGAAATCGTAGGCTTCGGGCGCGAGCCGTTCTTTCAGGGAAAAGACGAAGTTCCGCTCGCCGCCAGATTCATTTTCGGCGCGATCCATGGAAGTGAGTCGCACTTGATACGGCCCGGTAGTCCCGACCGAGGAGATGTCCTGGTAACGCCAGATGCGCGAGTCTTTCGGAACGGCCGTTTTGTAGATGATGTACTCGTCGCCAATCTCCAGCATTCCCTGTGTACCGCCGAAGCCCCGCAGGTGTTTGACTGGAATCGTGTACTTCGGGGCGACGTCCGGCGGGATAAGCGCGGAGACCACCGGCCGTTTGAGCTTTGCCTGCATTCGGGTCCAGAGCGCTGGAGTTATTTCACCGGTAGTGATTGTGAAGCGATAGAACAGATCTTTGCCGAGCTTCCATTTACTATCCTCATAGGTGACGATAGTAAGTTCCTTGGGGCTGAGCAGGCCGATTTGCTGGATGTCCTCGTATTTCCAGGTGCGGGCATCCCCCTTTTCCTTGGTCCGATACTCGATGCCGGTATCGCCGAAGATCAATTCTCCTGTGCGGTCCCAAAGCAGACGACCGTGCCGGACAGGAAAACGCATTTCTTGTGCCTGGAGTGCGGAGCAAACGAGCAGTAATCCCCCAAACCACAAACTCAAACCAACCCTTTTCATAAAGCACCTCGATAGGAACAGGTCGGGACTCAGGAGATAAACCGGATGATGTGTGGGCCCTTTTCGTTTTGGTGGCCCAACATTTGATCCGGATCGGGTTTTCGAATCCGTCTCTCTCGCCCGGCCTCTTATTGAATCTTCAGCTGGCGCACAACGCTCTGCCTGGCCTCCTCAAAGCTGATTATCTGGCCGCCATGCTTTTGCCGCACAGTTTCAGCATCTTCGGGCCGGGCGAAGGCAAGCAGGCTCGGCATGCATCGGTCGTACTCCATTTTCTGATAGGCGCCTTCATCGGACCGGAAGCCGGTCTCGGAGCAGCATTCCATGATGTCCGATCCTTCGAGATAGATCGCCTCGGCAGCGCCGATCCGTTTTTTGGAGGAGAAATCAACCGCCTCGAGAACCCGCCCGCCGCTTTGAATCACCGCAGCCAGTCCGCAACGCGGGCAACAAACGGCCTTCATCGAGCCATCCGGCCGCACGATCCTGAAGGAAGTCTCGGTGTGGATGATCCGTTTGCACACCTCACAAACCGGTTTCCCGCCGGCAATCCTGCCCGCCCAGACAAAGTAGGCGAGCCCCGCAGCCACGCAGATCACGGCCAATCCGACAAACGTTCCGGTCTTCGAATGTCGCGATGAAGCAACTTCCGCCATTTTGCCCTCCTTCCCAAGCCCGTGAGATCCGTTGTCCACGTCAGTGTCCCGGGATCGCCCGAAGCGGTCCGAAGGTCTGATGTTTGACTTCGGCGCGCCATTTCCACAGGTAATAGATGCTGGGATAGACCAGCAGTTCCAGCGCGAACGAAGTCGCGAGTCCGCCGACCATGGGCGCCGCCACGCGTTTCATCATGTCCGCCCCGACGGCGGCGGACCACATGATCGGCATTAATCCCATGAATGCGGCCATCACGGTCATGGCCTTGGGCCGGACCCTCTTTACCGCTCCGTGAATGATGGCTTCGATCAACTCTCCCTTATCCCTCAGGCGCCCCTGGCGTCTGGCCTCTTCATAGGATAGGTCCAGGAACAGCAACATAAAAACACCGGTTTCCGCATCCAGTCCCATCAAGGCGATCATTCCCACCCAGGCGGCGATGGAAATGTTGTATCCCAGCGCGTACATCAGCCATACCGCCCCGATCAGCGAGAATGGCACCGCCAGCATCACGATGGACGCTTTCATGGCCGACCTGGTGTTCATGTACAAGAGTGCAAAAATCAGCACGATCGTGACCGGGATGACGATCTTCAACCGCTCGCGCACGCGCAGCATGTTTTCGTACTGACCGCTCCAGGCGAGGGAATACCCGGTGGGAACCTGCAGCCCCTGACTGACGATTTCCTTGGCCTTATCCACATAGCCGCCGATATCGCTGGAAGACAGGTCCACGAACACGTAGCCTGCGAGCATGCCGTTTTCATCGCGGAGCATCGATGGGCCGGTGACTTTCCTGATATCCGCGATCTGCGCGATCGGGATCTGCGCTCCCGAGGGAGTCGGCACCAGCACCTCGCGCAGCCGATCGACGTTGTCGCGCAGTTCTCGCGGGTAACGGATGTTGACGGGATAACGGGCGCGCCCCTCGACCGTGGTAGTGATGTTCTCGCCCCCGATCGCCGACATGACGATGTTCTGTGCGTCCGCTATCGTCAGGCCATACCGGGCCAGCTGATCCCGTCGCAGGTCAAAATCGAGGAAGTAGCCCCCGGCTACACGTTCAGCAAAAACGGACCGCGTCCCCGGAACATTCCGCAGCAGTGTTTCGAGCCGGGCGCCGATCTTTTCGATTTCGCCGAGGTCCGGACCGAGGACCTTGATGCCGATCGGGGTGCGCACGCCGGTGGACAGCATGTCGATGCGCGCCTTGATCGGCATGGTCCATGCATTGGTCACACCGGGAATGCGCACGTTCTGATCAAGCTCGGCGATCAATTCATCCCAGGAGATATGCTCCGGTGCGACCCGGCTCAGGACGTTTTTTTTCAACCAATCGGGTGCCCAGCCGGAATACCACTGTCTTTTGAAGCGCCATTCGGACGGAGGTTTAAGCATGATGGTGGTCTCCATCATGGAAAACGGCGCCGGATCGGTGGAGGTCTCCGCCCGCCCGGCTTTGCCGAAGACCCTTTCCACCTCGGGAAATGCCCGGATCATCTGGTCCTGGTGCTGCAGTATCGCCTGGGCCTCCGAAACGGATATGCCGGGCAACGTGGTGGGCATGTAAAGGATGGTGCCTTCGTTCAACGGCGGCATGAACTCGCTGCCGAGCCGGAGGTACACGGGCACGGTGGTCGCGACCAGGAGCAAGGCGATGGCGATGGTCGTCTTCGGGTGCTGCAGCACTAACCGGGCAGGAGGTTCGTAAATCCGGAACAGGATGCGACTGATCGGGTGACGCTCCTCTTTGTAATACTTTCCAACAACCACCTGACTGACCGTCCATGCCAGGAAGCGCGGCCGGAATTTAAAAAAGTCCATCCGGGCAAAGACCATTCGCATCGCCGGATCCAGCGTAACCGCCAGGATGGCGGCAATGGCCATGACAAAGTTCTTGGTGAAAGCCAGAGGACGGAAAAGGCGGCCCTCCTGATCCACCAGCGTGAAGACGGGCAGGAAGGCGACCGCGATCACCAGCAGCGAAAAGAACACGGATGGCCCGACCTCCTTGAGCGCCTCCAGCCGGACGGCATGGAAGTCCCCCTGGCGCCCTCCCTCGATCCAGAGTTCCAGCTTCTTATAGGCATTCTCGACCTCGACGATGGCGCCGTCCACAAGCACGCCAATGGAGATGGCGAGGCCTGCCAGGGACATGATGTTCGAGTTCAGGCCCATCAGGTGCATGGGGATAAAGGACAGCAGCACGGACACTGGAATCGTCACGATCGGGATGATGGCCGACGGGATGTGCCAGAGGAAGATAAGGATCACAAAGCTGACGATGATCATCTCCAGAATCAGCTCTTCTTTGAGATTGTTGATGGAGCCCTCGATCAGTTCCGAGCGGTCATATGTGGTGACGACTTTCACGCCCTTTGGCAAGGAAGGCTGGAGTTCCTGGAGCCGCTCCTTGACCCGGCGGATGACCTTGTCGGCATTCTCGCTGTGGCGCATCACCACGATGCCGCCCACCGTGTCGCCTTTTCCATCCAGGTCGGCGACGCCGCGCCTCATTTCGGGCCCACGCTCAACCCTGGCGATGTCGCGCAGGAGGACCGGTGTGCCGCGGTCGTTGGTCTTGACGACGATCTGCTCGATGTCCTGCGCGTTCCTGATATATCCATGGCCGCGGACCATGTACTCCGCGCCGGAGAACTCGACCATGCGCGCACCCACCTCGACATTGGAATTGCGCACCGCTTCCGAGACCATCATGAGGGGGATGTTGTAGGCGGAAAGCTTTTCCCGATCCACGGTAATCTGGTATTGGTTCTGGAAACCGCCGATCGTTGCGATCTCAGCCACCCCCGGAATCGCCTGCAGCGAATATCGCAGGTTCCAGTCCTGGAAGGATCGCAGGTCGGCCAGCGTATGCGTGCCGCTTTCGTCTACCAGGGCATATTGAAAAACCCATCCCACGCCGGTAGCGTCGGGGCCTATCTCCGTCTTGACTCCGGCGGGGAGCGCAGGAAGCACTTTGCTCAAATATTCGAGCACACGGCTTCTGGCCCAATAGATGTCGGTCCCGTCCTCGAAAACGATGTATACATATGAGAATCCAAAATCAGAAAAGCCTCGGATTGCTTTGACCTTAGGCGCGCCGAGCAGCGCCGTGGTAATGGGATACGTGACCTGATCTTCGATGATGTCGGGTGAACGATCCCACTTGGAGTACACGATAACCTGCGTGTCCGAAAGATCGGGTATGGCGTCCACGGGCTGGTTGTACATCGTCCAGATACCGAAGGCCACGAGGGCGGCGGTAAAGAGAAGAACGATGTACTTCTCGCGTGCGGAAAACTCTATGAGCTTCTCAATCATACGGTTCCTTCATGAACGCGTTGGCAGGATGCGAATGACTTACTTTCCTGCGCCTGCAATCGCGGCCTTCAGCTTGGACTCGGAATCGAGCAGGAAGTTGGCGCCGGTCACGACACTTTCCCCCGCGACCACTCCCTTCCTGATCTCGTAAAAGCCGCGCACCTTGACCCCGATTTTCACTTCGCGCGGTTCGAACAAGCCGTCGCCCTTGGCTATGAACACCATCTCCCGCTCCCCGGTTCCCATCACCGCGCTGTCGGGGACGGCGACTCCATAGCCCAGTTGCCCGCCAATGACAACATCCGCATACATCTCCGGCTTCAACAATCCGGAAGGGTTTGCAAGCTCGATGCGGACCTTTACCGTCCGGCTCTTCTCATCCACATTGGGGTTGATAAAGCTGACTCGTCCCTTGAAGACGCGGCCCGGATCGTAACTCAGCGAGATCGTGGCGGGGTCCCCGATTTTCACAAACGGCACGTTGATTTCATAGAGGTCCGCCTGAACCCACACGCTGGACAAATCCGTAATGTCGTAGAGCGTGTCCGAGGGCGTCACCCTGTTGCCCTGGACGGCGGTTTTGGCGCTGACGATCCCGCTGACCGGCGAGTAGACCACCAGGTCCCGGATCGGCTCGCGGGTTTTCTCGATGCGAGCGATCT
>JAFNAG010000682.1 GCA_017860135.1 Acidobacteriota bacterium | reverse complement strand
TTTGGCTCGCGATTCCCGGAGTGGGGATACAGTACCGTGACCACCATCAGCCATTCCACAACAGTCAGCCAGGGCAATCACATCTTCAAGGTCGGCGTCTTCTATAATTTGGGCCGAGACAGCGACTCCCCAGGGATAGCCATGAATGGGACACTAAACTTCAGCAACACCAGCCTGAATCCCTCGGATTCGGGGAACTCCTTTGCCAATCAACTTCTGGGCAACTTCAACAACTATCAGGAGATCAGCCGAACTTCGATTGGTATGTGCAGGACAACTGGAAAGCAACCCGCCGGTTGTCGCTCGATTACGGCCTCCGATTCTCCTATGCCCAGTGGTATCGCCCCATGCGGATCGAGACTCACACCAGTTCCACATTCTACCTCCCCAACTACAAGCCGGCCGATGCTCCGCGCCTGTTCCAACCCGCGATAATCAACGGGGTAAGGGTCGCCTACGACCCGGTCACGGGCCAGACGTTGAGCCAGGGTTACATCACGGCCTACGTGCCCGGTACGGGCAACATTGATAATGGCATAGTGGTACACGGCGACGCCGGAGTGCCGCCAGGGTTCAGGGATCAGGCACCCATCCTGGTTATGCCACGATTCGGATTCTCCTGGGATCCGTTCGGCGACGGAAAAACCGCGATTCGGGGCGGCGGGGGCGTCTTCTATCAGACGACAGGGGACTCTCTTGTCGAGGGCATAGCTTGGATACGGAATCCCCCATATATGCGCCTGACAAACATGTATTACGGCAACGTTTCGCTTTTGCGCGGTGGCGGGACACCGTATCCCTTCCCGCAAGCGGTGTATGGATTTGAAAGAGCGAACCAGATGCCGGTCACCTATAACTACTCCCTTGGGATACAGCGTGACCTCGGACACAGCACGATGGCGGACGTGAAATATGTAGGCTCGGTCAGCCGCCACATGGTCAACAATCGAAACCTTAACACGCTGCCCTTCGGAGCACGGTTCAATGCCATTGATCCGACGACGGGTCTGGCCCTTGCAGACAACCTGATTCGACCGTATCCGGGGTATGACAACATCATCCAGTACGAACGACGCGGCTCCTCGAATTACAACGGGCTCCAGGCCCAGCTTAACCGCCGGTTCACGAGAGCCCTGCAATTCGGCATGGCTTACACTTGGTCCAAGTCGCTGGACTACGGCTCAACCGATAGAGCCGCCATCGATAACTATCGGCCTCTGAAGCTTTCGTACGCGCCTTCGGACTTCGACCAAAAGCACGTTATGGTCCTCAATTGGATGTACAATCTTCCGTCCGTGAATAGTAATCCGATGTTAAGGAAACTCACGAGCGGCTGGGAGATTACCGGAATCGGCTCCTTTGCCAGTGGATCACCCCAGGCCGTAACATATACCACCACTCCCGTCTCCGACTGGCTTGGCGGCGGCGATACGGGAAGGGTGAACCTGACCTGCAATCCCAACCTTGCGCGCGGCGAAAAGACTCAGGCGAGATGGTTCAACACAAGCTGCATCGCGATGCCCGCCAAGGGGGATATGGGGAATGCGTCAAGAGATGTCTTCAAGCGGCCCGGACGAAACAATTGGGACCTCACCCTGTTCCGGAGTTTCAATCTGGGTGCGGAGGGGCGTACTCTGAGTTTTCGGATGGAGCTGTATAACGCCTTCAATTCCACGCAGTTTACGACGATCGACGGTGCCGCCAGATTCAATACCACGACCGGCGCCCAGACCAATCCGACTTTCGGGCAGGTTTTGGGGGCAGCGGCTCCACGGCAAATGCAGTTCTCTTTGCGACTGCGGTTCTAAATGCCGTTTGCAGTTTGGCCTGGAGCGATCCGCTCAGGAGAGCTCCAGGCCACAGCCAGAGGCGTTTGCCAATCGAGGAGCATGAAGCTAAGGTCTTTCTTCGTGTCGCATATGAGCCAACCGGCTTAATTCATCGAAAAGGAGATCCCGCAATGTGTTCTTTTGAGAAGAATGTTTCACGGATGTTGCTGTTGGTTTTCTGCGCAGTTGTTGTCTTGGTGGTGCTGAGTCCGTATGGGGCGGCTCAAGCCCCTGCCCCCGCCGGCGCGAAACCGCCCATCCGAGGCGGACCTACCGTGCTCTCCGATGGGCAAGTGAAGTTCGTACTGAATGCTCCGCAGGCCACTCAGGTAATGCTGAACCTGCAGGATGAGGTCGGCCCATCGCCGGCGGCGAAACCGGTTCAGATGACGAAGGATGATACGGGCGTCTGGTCGGTGACGATCGGGCCGCTCAAGCCGAATTTTTACGGCTACGGTTTTCTTGTGGACGGGGCTGCATTTCCCGATCCCGCCAATCGCAACATCTGGAACCAGACGAACTCGGCATGGAGTTCCGTGTTTGTGCCTGGCACAGAGGCGGACTATATGGCTGACACTTCAGTCCCGCATGGCTACGTGGCAACCGTGCGCTATTTCTCCAAGTTAACCAAGTCGGAGCGCCAGATGACAGTCTACACGCCGCCCGGGTATGGCCAAAGCAAGGAAGCCTATCCGGTCCTCTACCTTTCGCATGGGGGCGGGGGCAACGACACCGACTGGATTGTGTGCATGCGCGCCAACTACATCATGGATAACCTCATCGCACAAGGCAAGGCTAAGCCGATGATCATTGTGATGCCGGACGGCAACGTCAATGTTCCGGGCCAGAGTACGTCTATTACCCAGAATGTGTACCCGGAGGAGTTGCTGAACAACGTCGTTCCGGCAGCCGAGCAGAACTTCCGCATTGCGCCTGGAC
>JAFNAG010000069.1 GCA_017860135.1 Acidobacteriota bacterium | reverse complement strand
AATCTGATACAGCATCCGTGTAAGCCAAGTGCCAGCCCGCGCGAACTGCAGGCGATCGGTCGGGAGAGAAGAAAGAGAACGAGAGAACGAGGACGCCCATTCAATCGCATCAAAGTCGCGACGCCAGATGTCAAAATTTCCCACGTTTTTCCCAGGCAGCGTCGATTTGGGATCGGGAAAACGAATGGTGACGACTGCTTGAAGCAACTCCGCAAGTTCAGACAGTCTTGGCGGCAGGCCGCCGGCGAAGGTAGGAAAGTTACAGAACAAACAACGGCGTGAGCGACCGATACGGCGGATGGGATTCAGATCCACGTACACCATGCCGGCAACGATGGCAGCTTCGTCGAGCAACGCCTGGCACTTGAACCTTCCCTCCCAGAACCGGCCCTTCACCCCATCCTCTTTGTTTGCAGCGCGGGCGATGGATTCGTTCAGCCGGCCCATGAACCAGCTCAGACTGCACAGACGTTTGCGCAGCTGCGCGATGCGCTCCGGAAGATCCGCCAAAGCGCCGATTTCCTCCTCGGTCGGCGGAGCGGGAACGCCCTTTTACGAACAAGTATTGCCCTCACTAAACCTGCTGGAGTTGTCTGCTGCCGTTACCGTTTGCCCGCGCCGTCGAGATCTTCGATACGCGCGACAGACGGGCCCCGTTCCCGCTGCAGGGTGCGGGCGACGGCTTCCGCGCGGCGCATGACGCGCAGGAGGTTCCGGCCCAGGATCTTGTAGATGTCCTGGTCGCTGTATCCGCGACGGACGAGTTCCGCGGTCAGGTTGGGAAACTTCGAGACGTCCTCCAGCCCGAGCGGCGTGCCCGTCATGCCGTCAAAATCCGAACCGAGGCCTATGGAGTCGATGCCGGCAATCCGGCGGATGTAATCGATGTGGTCCGCCACATCCGACAAGGTGGCGCGCGGCGGCGGATGAGATTCGTCCCACGCTTTGAGACCCGCGCTGACTGCCTCGGGCGTGCTGCCGCGCACCGCCGTCAATCGCGCCGACTCGGCATCCCGGGCGTCGAAGTGCAGGCGCACGGCGTTGGAGACAAACCTGGGGACAAATGTCACCATGACCATTCCGCCGTTGGCCGGGATGCGCCGCAGGACGTCATCGGGGACGTTGCGGGGATGGTCGCAGAGACCGCGCGCGGAAGAGTGGCTGAAGATCACGGGCGCCTGAGCAACGTCGAGCGCGTTGCGCATGGTATCCGGCGATACATGCGACAGGTCGACCAGCATGCCGAGCCGGTTCATCTCCCGCACCACCTCCCTGCCGAATGGCGTCAGGCCGTGCGCCGCCGGCGTGTCCGTAGCCGAGTCCGCCCATGCGATATTGACGCCATGCGTGAGCGTCAGGTACCGCGCTCCAAGTTCATAGAATGCCCGGAGCACGGCAAGCGAATTGTCGATGGAGTAGCCTCCTTCCATGCCGATGAGCGCAGCGATCTTCCCGCTTCCGAAGGCCTGCTCGACGTCCTGGGCGCTGAAGGCCATGTGAAATGTCTCCGGGTAGCGCCGCGCGATTCGGAATACAATGTCGATCTCTTCCATCGTGGCGCGGACCGCCTCGGGCCCCGGCAAGGTGGGCGGGACATAGACCGACCAGAAAACCCCGCCGACACCCCCCTGCAACAGTCGGGGAATGTCCGTTTGCAAGCGCGATTGCGGGAGACTGATATCCATCTTGGAAAGGTCGCTCCCCGCCAGTTGCCGCAACTCCCAGGCAAGATCGTTGTGGCCGTCGATGAGCGGAACGGATGCATGAAGTGCCTTCGCGCGCGCCGCGGGATCGCCAGGGCGGCCGCTCTCCGGCCCGGAGCAGGAAATGGTGAATCCCAACGCGACAAGTGCTGTCATGATAGCGGCGAATGCTGCAAAGGGCGAAGATTTCAGCATACATTTCCCCCATGAGTTCGGAGCGTGTCCCAGCCGAATGACTCATGAATCATACCACCTCCATGCCGATTCCCTGCGGCCAAGTAAGGGAGAGCAATCAACCACGCCCCCTTGGAATTCGACACTGAGCACGGGCTTCAGCCCGTGCGTTTTAAAACGAGTGAAATCACGAGAATCGAGAGGTTACTGGATCTAAAGCGCGCGGGCTAAAGCCCGCGCTCACTGAAACATGATGTGCCGAATGTTGGGGCTGGGCCTGCAGAGTTTACTCGTTTCGATCCGATTCCACCTCTCGAACGTCATCCTGCGGTGGAACGCTATCCCGCCCGCCGGGACCCTGCTTCTTCAGCAGGGCTTCGAGACCGGCGAACGGCTGGTGGGCTGAAACTGGAGCCTGCACGCCGCCCGGCGCCGCTTCGTCATACCAGTCCGCAACCGAATGCCGCGCGTGCTCGTTGTCGTGACAGTACACACAGTACACACAAGAAGCTGCCGCCCGAGCTGCAGAAGCTCAGCGTCGAGCAGATAGCGGCATGGTCCGGGACACCCGGATCTGGGAAGTCAGATTCATGATGCCGGTCGAGGTCGGAAAGACGTCGCGATGACCTTCTTGCCACGCTTAGAATGACGGAGTCACGGCGGGCATGGAAGCGTTGTGGTTCAGCTTCATCGGCGTGAGGCTTTATTTCCAAATCATTCCAGCTTTCCGATCTTACCATTCGAATGCACAAACCCGGGGCGCCGGCCGGCAGTCGGCGCCCACCCTTGCGGCTATTTCTTTTTCGCTCCAGTCGTTGTCGCAGGAGTCTTGTGGTAGTTGGGGTAGGGAGGCCGGGCGGTTTTTTTTGCCGGATGTTCCTTGAGCGCAGCCATGAGCACTTCGATCGCCTTTTCGAGTTGTGGGTCTTTCCCTTCACGACATGCCTTCGGATCCATTTCGATTTCGATATCAGGCGCGACCCCGTGGTTCTCGATCTCCCACTGCCCTTCCGGGCTGTAGAAAGCGAAGTGCGGAGCCGTTACCGAACCGCCGTCGATCAGCGTCGGGTATCCGCCGATCCCCACGAGGCCTCCCCAGGTGCGCTTTCCAATCAGCGGCCCGACGCCAAGGCGGCGGAACATCCACGGCATGTAGTCTCCGCCGGATCCGGCGTACTCGTTGATAATCATCACTTTCGGTCCCTGGAGGGTCCCGAAGGGCTGGCGGAAATCATCGCCGTCACGAACCGCCCAGTAGCTGTTCAATGGCTTCTTCAGGTAGTCGACGATGTAGTCGGCCGCCTGGCCACCGCCATTAAAGCGCTCGTCGACGACGGCGCCTTCCTTGTCAAGCTGCGCGAAGTAGTAACGGTTGAAGTTCGCGTAGCCTCCTCCCGCGGTATCCGGCAGCCAGATGTACGCAAGTTTGCCGCCGCTCATCTGGTCGACCTTGCGGCGGTTCCCTTCGATCCACGCCAGATTCCGCAGAGCGGATTCGCTGGCAACGGGGACCACAGTGACTTCGCGTGACCCGGAACCGTCAGCGTTGGGCCCGACCCGGATCACCACCTGCTTGCTTGCCGTCCCCTCGAACAACTGGTAAATGTTATCGTTTGCCGCAACGTCGCGACCGCGGACGGCGAGGAGGTAGTCGCCTTCCTGGACATTCACTCCCGGCTGCGTCAGTGGAGCGCGCAGCTGCGGATTCCAGTTTTCTCCGTTGAAGATCCGCGCGAAGCGGTAACGGCCGTTTTCAATCCTGTAGTCCGCGCCCAGCAAGCCGCCCTGAACGCGCTTCGGGTCCGGGGTGTCACCGCCCCCCACGTAGAGGTGGCCGACGCTCAACTCGCCCAGCATCTCCTGAAAGAGGTAATTCAGATCCGCCCGGTGTGCAAGGCCCTTCAGGAATGGCTCATATTTCGCGGCCGTTGCCTTTAGGTCGAGCCCGTGGTGGCCCGGATCATAAAAGAAGTCGCGTTCAATCCGCCAGGTTTCCCTGTACATCTGTTCCCACTCGGCGCGTGGATCCACACGCACTTCCACATCCTCGGTCCGGAGCTTGCCCTCGCCGGGTTTTACCGGCGTTGCCGCCGCCGCAATGAACCAGGAATTCCCCTGGCGAAAGAGCATCTTCTCGCCGTTTGCCGAGAGATCGAACGTGCCCACGCCCTCGAGAACCTTGTCAAGCTTCCGCTTCTCCATGTCGTACTTGTGGATAACCGCCCCGGCCGGGCCACCGGCAGCCGCCTGTGCCGGCGATTCGGCGACGAACAGCATGCCGGCCTTCCCCGCTGCCAGCCCGATGTAGTTCCGCGCCGGAATCGCCAGCGCGAGAATCCGCTGGCCGATATTCTGGAAATCGACGGTGACCCGGGGTGCTTCCACCTTCTCGCCCGGTTTCGCTCCGGCCGCAGCGGGCGCGCCTTCGGGCTTTTTCTCGGCTTGCGCGGGCTTTTCCCCTTTGGCCTCCTCTTTCTTCTCGGCCGCTGTCTTTTCCTCGTCACTCTCAGGGGCGAGCGGCGACGGATCGTCCTTGCGGAGCACGACGACATAAATGCTTCTGGTCAATCCGCCGCGGTGCGGGTAGCTCGACATGTCGAATCCGAAGACCGCCGGCCCGATGTCGGTGCTCGCGGTGAAAAACAGGTGCTTCCCGCCCCGGTCGAAAACGGGGGATGTGGCATCGCTCAAGCCGTCGGTGATCTGGTAGGTTTTTGCTTCCTCGAGCGAATACAGGAAGACTGCGTTGTACCAGGATGAGAGGGGTTTGGCATAGGCAATCCACCGGCTGTCGGGCGACCAGCCGGGACTCTGGATGCCCCTGGTGGAACTGTCGGCTTTGACCGGCGTACCTTTCTCGATGTCAACGTACCAGAGGTTCAGCCGCTTGTCGGTATAGACGATTTTCCTGCTGTCCGGCGACCAGTTTGGGGAATAGTAGAAGGAAGGCGGACTGCCGAGGTTGATTCTCTTCACATCGCCCAGGCCGCTCTGATCGCGGAGGTGCAGCGCGTACTCCCCGGCTTCATCCGAGAAATACGCGATCCACTTGCCGTCAGGCGACCAGGCCGGGTCGCGTTCGGCGATTCCCGGAGTGTTCGTGAGGTTGCGGAAGTCGCCCTTCTCCACGGGGACCGAGAGGATCTCGCCGCGCGACTCGAAAACGGCGCGCATGCCGGTCGGCGAAATGCCGGCGTTCGAGAGGCGCTCCCCCACTTTTTCGAACTTGGGCCGTACGGCGGCCTGGTCACCGCTGACCGTGACGGCGATTTTTCTCGTCTTGCCCGACTTGATATCGAACAGGTTCAGCGAGCCGAACTGCTCGTAGGCGATGACGTCGCCCCCCGCGGAAGCCGCCTTGATATCGAGCCCGGTATTCTGAATCAGCTGAACCACCTTCTTCGTCGCCGGCTCGTATGAAAAAAGCGTGATTGGTCCGTTGCGATCCGACAGGAAGTAGACTTTTCTGTCGATCCACATCGGATTGAAATCATTCGAGTCGCTGCGCGGAATTGCCTCCACTGCGGAATCGCTCAGCCTGGCAATCCAGACCGGCGTAGCGCGCCCGCCGCGATACCGTTTCCATGCCTGGAAAGCGCGCGGCAGCGGCACATAGGCGATCTGCGTGCCATCCGGAGAATAGGCGCCTTCGTAAGCCATGGGAAAGGGCAGCATTGCCGGAAACTCGCCGTCGACCGGGATCGTGAACAGCTGCCCGGTCCGACCGGAATCGCTCTGGCGCCCGGAAGAGAAGAGCACCTGCTTGCCGTCCGGCGTCCAGCCGACTGCCTGGTCGGCGCCGGGATGGTAGGTCAGGCGTCTGGGGATTCCACCCGACGAGGAAACCAGGAACACGTCCACGTTCCCGTCGTACTCGCCCGTGAATGCGATCTGAGAACCATCCGGCGAGAACATGGGACTCGTTTCTGTCCCGATCCCGCTGGTCAGTCTGCGCGCCTCCCCGCCGTCGCGGGAAACGATCCAAAGGTCGCCGGCGAACACGAATGCGATTTGAGTCCGGCTCACAGCAGGCTTTTGCAGCAGCAAAGGCGCCTCTGTCTGCCCGAATGCGACTATGGACAGGCTCAGCACAAGCAATACGATCCACTTGAAATTATTCATCGATTGGCTCCCCGGATAAGATCCAGATCATGGTTGGAGTGCAGCGGCATTATCGGCAGCCTGCGCCGGATATACAAGGAGCAGTCCTCAAGCTCGCCGCGGATCGCCCACATGTCACCAGTATACGCAGAATATTGGCAGGAAGTTCCCCGGCGCGACAGGCTGGAGTGGCGCCTGATCGGTTTCCGGCGCATAACTCATGGTTCCAGCCGGAGCGCCGGCCGGGGACGAAATCACATTTGCCATCATTGACAGAAAACTCTGGCATGCCGGACGCGGGCCGGGCGACCTGCGGGGGACCTGCGGGCGACCAGCCGGCCCCCCCTGCAGGTCCGATTTTGGGGGGGCTGAGGATTGCCGCCCGGAACGCGAAGCAGGCTCCCGAGGTCACGGAATGATGACGCCCTTGCCGTTTTCGAACACGATTTTCGTACCGAAAGGAGCGGAAAGTTCGGCAAGGCGCTGGATGATCTCCTGCGCCGTGTCTCCCGAAGCCAGGACCGGCCGCCCACGCTGGGATCTGGTCTTTTTCTGCCCCAACTCGATCGGGAGCAGCTCGATCTTCTGCAGCCTGCCGGCATGGTAGGACGGCAGGGCAATCACGGAGCGCCAAATCTCGGGATCGACCGGGAATCCGGTCGTGTCGTTGCGGTACCGGCGATCGCTGAAGTCGGCCGGTGTGGCCTCGGGACCCAGTTTGTAGGGAAGGTAGTTTTCCGCCGGCAGGAACTCGACGGTTTCGTTCTGAAAGATGAAATCGCCAAGGCTGTAAAAAATCGGCTTCCCCTGGAAGATTTCGATGCCCTTCAATATGTGGGGGCCGCTGCCGAAAATCATGTCGGCTCCCGCTTCCACTGCGGCGTGCGCGAACGTCTCATAGAACTGCGCCGGGCGCGTACGATCGCCGGCCGACTCGTGAGAGTGAACCGTCACCAGCACCCAGTCGGCCTGCTTTTTTGCCGTGCGGATGGAAGCGACGAGCTCAGCCAAATCCTGCTCATTGGGTGTAGTGACTGTTCCTGGCGCATCCGCCAACTCGAAACGGTTGCGCTGGAATGTCAGCGTGCCGGGGACGGGGCCCGCAGCTGCGCCTCTGCCGGAGAGCTTGGACTGAACCGTCCGCAGCGCAGCCATTCCCTCGGCGTCCAGTTTGTACACGGTGTTAAAGCGCAGCGGATTGAGTCCGGGACGTCCATGAACGTCGGGCCGGGCGGGGCCGGCCAGGCCGAAGGAAGGATAGGTGGAAGCGCACGAAATCAGCGCCACGCGCCCGACACTGGAATCGAGGTATCCCGGTGCGCGAGCCAGCGTCAGATTGTCGCCCACGCCCGCGAATGTCAGTCCTGACTTGCGGACCCAATCCCGGCTGATACGCAATCCTTCGATCCCGTAGTCGACGGCGTGATTGTTGGCCAGCGATACCATGTCGAATCCCGCCCAGGTTACCTCCTTGAGCAAGGAGGGCGCGGCCCGCATATAGGTTCCTCCGCTCTCGGCCGACGGGTACGGCTCGTAATCATGGAAAAGCATTTCAAGATTGGTGAACGCCACGTCCGCCGCACGGATGATCTCGATCATCTTCAGGAACTCCGGTTCGCTGAACACGGAAATCTTCTGGGTGATAATCGAGTCTCCGGTAAGAGCGAAGGAGCCGGATCTGCCCGCGGACTGCCCGAAAAGCGCGAGTGATACCAGCAGGATACAGGTAAAAATCATGCACGGCCTTTTCATCGGATGCCTCCTGGCCGAGGCCGGGTGAGTTCAGACCTCGTGTTCTGGTTCCTTTGATCGCACATTTTCCCCAGCCGTGTCAACGCAATCCGATTCTTCTCATCGCCGGTCTGCAATGCGTTCATTTTGATAAGCCTTTGGAGATTGCAGGCGTCGCATGCCTGGAAAAAGCCAGCCCTGCCAGAAATCAGTTGCATCGAGATCGGCAGCTGCAACAAAATCATCCAAAATCACTAACCGAAGGACGGCCGGGAATCTGGGGATGTCTCCCGATTACCCGAATCGGATTGACACCTCACCGGGAAGTCATCATGTCGAAGCCTGGGAAATGCATGCCGGGTGTGACGCTGGCGCTGGCCTCCGCGTTGCTTCTGACGGGCTTCGCACAACAGGCTGCGGGGCCGGGCGCCGAGGTATATCGCCAGCTCCACTGGCGGTTCATCGGACCGGAAGGCAACCGGTTCAGCGCGGTTGCCGGCATACCGGGCGATCCGTACATCTACTATGCGGGTGCGGCCTCGGGCGGCATATACAAGACCATCGACGGTGGCGTCCACTGGCAGCCGGTCTTCGAAGGCCAGCCGGCGATGTCGATCGGCTCGCTCGCCGTGGCGCAGTCCTACCCGAACATCGTGTGGGCCGGGACGGGCGAAGGCAAGGTCCGCAGCCACATATCCGTCGGCCAGGGCATTTACAAATCGATGGACGCCGGCAAAACCTGGAGCTGATGGGCCTCGAAAAGACCGGCGAATGTCGATTTCAACACATCGCGCATGGCTCAGGACGGTATCAGCGAGGGCTTGCAGGATCAATGATTTGAATTGCCACGGAGTTTCTGGCAGGGACAGGAATCGAATCGGCGCAGCATTTTCGCCATCACTGGCCACGGGCCTGGGTGTTGCCAGGTATGCATTTCATCCCTACATGTTGATGGTTGACAGGTATGACTTATTATCGTAGCATTTATCCTATAATTTGGGAGCTCATGTGAGCAAAGAAAAGATTACCGTAACAATCGATGAAGAACTGCTGGAGGACCTCGACCGGGTCGCAAGATCACAAAGAGAGAGCCGCAGCAAGGTCCTCGAAAAAGCCATTCGCACATGGAAAAAATCGCTCTTGCAGGGGGAATTGATCGAGGGCTACAAGGCGATGTCAGACGAGGATTTGAAGGTTGCGGAACAAAATCTGCACGCCGGCCACGAGGCGCTGAAATGAAGCCGAGCCCCTGTAGTCGAGGTGAGGTGTGGATGGTGGATTTCAGTCCGAGCCGGGGGAGTGAGCAGGAGGGCACGAGGCCTGCGCTCATAATCCAGAACGACGTCGGAAACATCCATGCCAGCACCACCATCGTGGCTGCCATTACGACAAAGATAAAAAAGTATCCTGTGACCGTGGTTCTGGACATGGATGAGGGCGGTCTGAAGCACCTCTCGATGGTGAACCTGGCCCAGATTTTGACGCTGGACAAATCCCGGCTGAAGCGAAAGGTCGGCGCCCTCTCTCAAGCCCGTCTTGCTGAGGTCGATACTGCGCTTGTCATCAGCCTGGGCATCGGCGAATGACGAATTGGACGTTGGTGCCTGGTTATCATGTCCTCATCTTGAGAGCGGTCTGCCCTTCGATGTTTGAACACATGGCGAGTTTTGTTGTCAAGGGACCAGGTGTCGTTTGCCTTTCGTCCGTGCGTCAAAGAGGATTCTCTACCGGGCCGCGTTGGTTCGCGGAAGGCAATGAGCTGGCAAAAACATTTCAAAGGCCGATCACCGATGCCTTCACTCACACGGGACAGCTCGCCGTGCTGCGCAGACTCGGAGGTACGGAAATCCTGAAAGCCCCGACGCTGCGCGACATGCACCGGGTCCACTGGATCGATCCAGACTTCACCAACTCCTACGGCCTTGGCTTCAGAGTCTGGCGCAGCGGAGAAAAGACCTTTGTCGGACACGGTGGATCGTGCCCGGGATTCCGGTCGCAGCTGCTCATCAAGCCCGAGGAAAAGGTGGCAATAGTATTTATAGCGGACGCGCAGGGTGTGGACGCGACGCAGGATGCACAGCGGCTGTACGACATCGTAGGCCCGGCAATCTCTGCAGCAGTAAAAGAGAAGGACAAGGAACCGGCTCCCCGCGACCCGACGCTCACCGCATATGCGGGAACCTACGTGAGCACCTTCAGCAATACCGAGACCGCGGTATTCCTCCGGGAAGATGGCCTGGCCATGCTTTCACTGCCCAATACAGACCCGGTGCCGGCGATTTCCAAATTAGAAAAGGTAGGCGAGTACTCATTCCGGCGCGTCCGGAAAGATGAGAGTCTCGGCGAACCGGTCATTTTCGAGATGGGTCCCGGCGACAAAGCACTGCGCTACATCGTGCACAGCAATCCCCATGATCGTAGGCGTTAGAGAGCCATTACCGTTTTGTGAATTCGGCATTGGTTCGATAGTCGATTCTCTGCTTTATCCCCTGCCGGGCAGCAGCCTACATTTTTATTTAATTCAAGCAAGGAAATAAGGCACACGGATCGAGAGGCGGGACCCGAGAATCCCCTATCGAAGATTTTGGATTGCGGTTGCGGCTATTAAGCCGGGAAAGCCGGTTCGTTTTATGGCAAAGTCCCGATCGGTTTATGGTTTTATTTCCCTTTGGCTGAAAAACCGGTCAGCGTCCCTGGTTTTTGAGTGCCACCAACAGGCCGGCGTGCTGTCTGCCGAGAATTATACGTCATCCTCCGGCATTGGGTGCGACCCCGAAGCCAACGAGAAACCTGGGATTCCTCGGACCAACGTGCTATCTTGCTCCGCATGCGATCCCTACTTGCGTCGTGCGTCCTTGGGCTTCTTTTGAGCGTGCGCATCGCCGGGCTGGGCGTCCCCCGGCTGGCTGCTGACCATTGGCCGCAGTGGCGCGGCCTCAACGGGGCAGGCATCGGCGAAGGCGCCTACCCCGACCGCTGGTCGCCGACGGAGCATATCGCGTGGAAGACGGAGATCCCGGGAAAGGGCCACTCGTCGCCGGTGGTCTGGGGCGACCGGGTCTTTGTCACGACCGCGATCGAGGGCGCCGTGATCCCCGGCTGGAAGGCGCCGGTCCACCTCGGCTTCGACGGGAAGCCCGGGTACGTCAACGAGGCCAGCACCGGCGTCGGGCACATGTTGACGCTGAAGGTCTATGCGGTCCAGGCTGACACCGGCAAAATCCTGTGGGAACGGACCTCGTTCGAAGGACCGCCGTTCGACGATCGCCACAGATCCAATACTTACGCCTCGCCGACGATCGCCACCGACGGAACGCTCGTCTATGCCTTTTTCGAATCAGCCGGTTTCTACGCCTATGACGTCGACGGCACGCTGAAATGGAAGCTCGATCTGGGCGGCATGGCCAAGGGTGGATTGGGCCCGGGCACCTCGCCTCTCATCTACGAAAACCTTGTGATTCTCCAGTGCGATCAGGAGATGGGCGAGGGCTCTTTCCTGGCGGCGTTCGATCGAACGAATGGAAAAGAAATCTGGCGCGTATCACGCACGATGCGGCGCACATGGGCGACGCCGATCATCGTAAGCGCCGCGGGGCGTGACGAGCTGATCGCGTCCGGCGCAGAAGCCGTCATCGCCTACGATCCGAAAACGGGCAAGGAGTTGTGGACGGGCCCCGGCACCGTAAGCCATCCGATCCCGAGCATCGTGACGGGGCGCGGACTCGTATTCGCGACCGCGGGCAGCGGGGCCAAGGTCGTCCTGGCGCTGCGCCCGGGGGCGCTGCAGGACGCCGACGGCCGGGTCGCGTGGCGGTACAACAAGGGCGCGGCCTATGTCACCTCACCGATCTTTTACGGCGGCTACCTCTATCTCGTGAGCGACGCCGGCATCATGACCTGTCTCGATCCCGTGACCGGCGCGATCCAGTACGAGGGCGGCCGGGTGCCGGTGCCCGCGACCATCCGATCCTCGCCCGTGGCGTTTGGCGACAAAATCCTCCTTACCAGCGAGGACGGCGACACGTTCGTGATCAGGGCGGGGCCGAAGCACGAGGTGCTGGCCACCAACTCGGTCGATGAGCCGGTGTGGGCGTCGCTCGCCCTTGCCCGAAGCATGGTCTTCATCCGCGGCGAGCGCCACCTGTTCGGAATCCGCTGAAGCAGCCCGAAAAACCAACATGCCCATATCAGTTCCGGGAGAGCCGCTCCCAAATACTCTTTCGCTCATTCCCACAGAGTCGGGTTATGTCAACTGAGCGGCTTTGACGGACGCCTGCCGCTTTGCGCTATGACTGATCGAGCGAGGCTCTTTTCCCCGATGCAGTCCTCGGAATGACGGGACTCAGTTCACGCCAGATGTCGGCCTCGGCGGCTTCTGCGGGTCTCTCCAATAGTTGCTGCAGGGTTCGGATCCTGTCCAAATGGCCCTCGAGAGCGCCAGGTAAAACATCCCGGCTTTGGAGAAGGTGATCGTATTCTGCAATTTCCTTTTCCATTTCCAGGTAGAATCGCAGGCAGTCCGGATCCTGCAGAATTGAAACTGCGTGAGCCATTTCATGACCCAGGACCTCCGTGTAACGATCCGTCGTTCCGAGTCCCGCAAACGGGACAAATTCATCGGGACGCATGGCAGACGGCTTCGCATACGCCCGGCGAATGGCGGAGAGATACAAACGGATGACGCAAACATGTCGTTTGCCGGCGGGATCCAATACCTCAATGGCGAACCTGCCTGCCTGAACGGAGTATCCGCCATCCCGATCGGTCATCTCGACATGCACCTCGTGCTCGCCCGCTTCCAGGCCGCGCCACAGGTCCTGGATCTTGGGATGCAGAGTCAGCCCGTGCTTGTTCTGCGCCAGCACCGTCCTCCTGATCGAATTCCAGATCTTCAGTTCATGGCGTGACATCCGGTCGGTCAGAATACCGCAGGAAGCACAGGGAGGCTTGAGAACCACGAGCAGGATACCGCTTAGGATCAGGATTCGGGCGCTTGCGTGAAACTTCATGGGGCCTCTCTTCCGGCGGTGAAAGTTCGCCGCGCTCAGCCCCTAATGCGCAGACCCCTCCTGAAAACGGACACGCCCGGTCAAAATACCCTGGTGGATATGAATGATAGGGAATTGCTTTGAAGGGGGTGCGTGAGGATCATGCAAGCAAGCGGCGAGGAGCAGGGAAATATCCCCGATTTCGGGCGGAAAGCAGGGGGCGGGCGGGCGTTGGTCGTCGATGCGCCGCTCGGCAAGGGCCATGTCGTCCTGTTTGCCAACCGCCCGTTCTGGCGCTACCAGACGCACGGCAATCTCAACCTGGCGCTCAACGCCATCCTGAACTGGAACGACCTCGACGCCGGCTCGGTGCGCCCCGCCGGCGCCGCACAGTAACCTCAAAAAGTCTGTCGGAGCGGGGATGTGCCATGATCGACATCCCCGCTCTTCCTGCCCCCTTGTTTTGCGAGCCTCATCCACGTATTATTGTGCTGCACGTAAATATGTGCAGATCCAATATTCCACCGCGAGGAGGCGGCGCCGTGAAAACCAACATCACGTTGAAGCTCGATGCCGACCTGCTGCGCGAGGCCCGCATCCTGGCCGCGGAACAGGGCAGCTCCATCAGCGCGCTGCTCGCGGAACAGCTCGATGCGCTGATCCGCGACCGGAAGGCATTCGATAAGGCCCGCAGGCGCTCCCTCGGCCGCCTTCGCTTCGGCCTGGATCTGCGTTGGACTCCTCCCAAATCGCGCGACGAGCTCTATGAGCGATAGGACCTTTGTCGATACCAACATCCTGATGTATGCGCACGATTCGTCGGCAGGCGTCAAGCATGATCGTGCCAGAATGGTTGTGGAGGAACTGTGGCAGTCCCGTTCTGGAGTGGTGAGCACTCAGGTCCTTCAGGAGTTATGTGTGAATTTGAGGCGGAAGGCGGGCCGCCCCATCGACATGAAGGCAGCGCGCGAGATCATCACCGATTACCTTGCCTGGAGGGTTCGGGTCAACACCGGGGAGTCTATTCTGGAAGCTTTAGACCTCGAGAAGCGGTACCGGATATCCTTCTGGGATGCCTTGATCATTCAAGCGGCGCAGGCATCGGGCGCGAGCGTATTGTATTCGGAGGATCTCGCACACGGGCAGACCTATGGCACCGTGAAGGTTGTGAATCCATTGCTGGAAGAAAGATAATACTCTTCCCTCGTACGGCCCGTAAACCCCTCATCCGCAGGTGGATTCCCCCTCTCTAGCCCTCATTTCTCACCAGGTTTCGTCGCGAGGCGGTGCAGACGGGCATGGCTACAAGGCGCGCGACGGGAGGAGTCCGACCGAGCGCAACGCAGCAGACATGCCCGGATCCCCCGCCGCAGCAGAAACCTGTTGAGAAATGAGGGCTCGCCTTGCCACGGAGCTTTTCGAGGAGGATGCAAAGGTTGGGCGCCCGATCCGAATCGGGATGGAGCTTGAGAAATTCTCCCAGCTCCTCGATTGCCGATGCAGCATTCTGCTGCCTTAGGTAGAGCTCTGCGAGTACCAGCTGCGGGAAGGAAAAATGCGCGGGGTCGAGGGCTTTGGATTTTTTCAGTTCGACTTCCGCCAGATCGAAACGGCCCAGCAGAAGGTACGACTGCCCGAGCTGGGCATGAGCCAGAGCATCGGCAGGCTTGGCTTTCACCGCGCGCAGATTGTACTCAAGCGCTTCCTGGATTTTGCCGGCCGACAGCAAGGCCCCGCCCAGGTTGACCAGCGGCGCATAGCCGTCCGGCTCCTGTTGGAGCGCCTGGCGGAAATAATCCGCGGCTTTTTCATAATACCTCGATTGATAGGCAATCGTACCCAGATTATTCAGTGCGACGGAGAACTGCGGAGCGATCACGACCGCCCTCTTCAGGTGCTCAATTGCACCGGGCGTGTCATGGCGCGCCAGGCGGTCCTGGGGCCTTGCGATACCCCGCCTTGGCGCTGTCAGGAATGCTCAGGGCGGCGGCGGAGATGGTTTTGGCGGCCACATCCGGCTTCTGATCGAAGGTGACATTGGCGATGACCTTCCCTCAATAGGAAAGTGTCCTGCCGGAGATAGGACAATCCGAGTCCTCCCGGATTCGTCCTCGATTCGCTTGTGCGAAAAGCGAATTTCTACAGTAGAATCGCAATCGAGGCATCTTCTGTTCACAATCGGGGAGGCAAAAGGGATGAAACGCCGGGAATTCCTGCAAATGTCCGCTTCCGCTTGTGCTGCCATGGCCGCAGCCGGTTTCGGCGCCCAATCGCCGCAGCAGCGTCCTAACATCATACTTATTAATGCCGACGATCTGGGTTATGGCGACGTGAGCTGTTACGGGGCAGACCGGATCAGGACACCGAACATCGACCGGCTCGCTTCGCAGGGCAGGCGATTTACGAATGCCCATGCACCCGCGGCAACCTGCACTCCGTCACGGTATTCCCTTCTGACGGGCGAATACGCCTGGCGCCAGAAAGGAACCGGCATCCTGCCCGGAGATGCCGCCTTGATCATCGAGCCCGGCAGGACGACGCTGCCGGCGCTGGTGCGGCGGGCGGGCTATGCCACCGGAGCGGTGGGCAAATGGCACCTCGGCCTCGGAGCGGGCAATCTCAACTGGAACGAAGACATCAGGCCGGGAGCGCTCGATATCGGCTTTGACTACAGTTTCCTGATTCCCGCTACGGGCGATCGGGTCCCCTGTGTCTTTGTTGAAAACCGCCGGGTGGCCGGACTGGATCCGGCAGATCCGATTCAGGTGAACTATCGTGCCCCGATCGGCTCAGAGCCGACCGGCAAAGAGCACCCGGAACTGCTGAAAATGCATCCCAGCCATGGACATGACCAGACCATCGTCAACGGCATCAGCCGTATCGGTTACATGAGCGGCGGCAAAGCTGCGCGCTGGGTTGACGAAGACATTGCCGATGTGTTGACCTCAAAGGCGGTGTCCTTCGTCGAACAACACAAGGAACAGCCGTTTTTTCTGTATTTCGCGACTCACGACATCCATGTGCCGCGCGTGCCGCATCCGAGATTCGCCGGCGAAAGCGGCCTGGGGCCACGCGGCGACGTGATTCTCCAGCTCGATGCCTGCGTCGGCGAGATCATGAAAACACTCGACCGGCTCAGAATTTCCGACAACACTCTGCTCGTCTTTACGAGCGACAACGGCCCGGTGGTCGACGACGGGTATCGGGACCAGGCAGTGGAAAAGCTCAGTGGCCACAAGCCGGCCGGGCCTCTCCGCGGAGGCAAATACAGCGCCTTCGATGCCGGAACCCGTGTACCCTTCATCGCGCGCTGGCCGGGGAAAGCCAAAGCCGGAGCATCCGACGCTCTCCTCAGCCAGATTGACTGCCTCGCCACTTTTGCCTCCCTGACCGGTCAGCCGCTCGCCGAACCGGATGCGCCCGATTCCTTCGACGTGCTCCCGGCGCTGCTTGGCCAATCCAATTCCGGCCGCGACTACCTTGTGGAACAGGCAGGAGCACTTTCGCTGATCCGGGGAGAGTGGAAATATATTGAGCCGAACAAGGGCGCACAAATCGAACGGAACACCAACATTGAGCTCGGCAACGATCCCCAGCCTCAACTCTACAACCTGCGCAATGACCTCGGCGAACAGCAGAATCTCGCTGAAAAATATCCGGAAAGGGTGGCGGAGATGGCAGCGGCGCTAAGCCGAATCAGGGAACAAGGCCGCACCCGCCGGTGAGTCATGGAACGCCGGCCCTTTTCATTTTACATGGGCTATTGGGATCCCTGGTACTGTTTGGACGGATGTGGAGGCCAAACCACAAAGACCGCAAAGAAAAGCCAAGGCCGGGCTAATGACAGGGAATTGCTTTGAAGGGGGTGCGTGAGGATCGTGCAGGTAAGCGGCGAGGAGCAGGGAAATATCCCCGATTTCGGGCGGAAAGCAGGGGGCGCGCTCGGGCAGGGGG
>JAFNAG010000681.1 GCA_017860135.1 Acidobacteriota bacterium | reverse complement strand
CCGCTCGAGGAAGAAGCCGTCGAGCCCCACACTGGCTTTGAGCATGTCGTGCAATTCTTCCGTCGACTGCTGGCAGGGCCTCATCCCTACGCTCAACACCACCAGGTCCGCCGGAACCTCCAACTGCCGGCCGAGCAGATCATCGAAGCAGCGCACCGCCTCGGCGCGCTTTTTGCCGATCACTTCGGGTTTCTGACCCGGCGGCACGCGCACAAAGAGGACCCCCATGCGGCGCGCTTCCCGGTACATCTCTTCTGCGCCCTTCGAAATCGTTCTTATGTCACGGTGGAAAACCGTCGTGTCGATCCCCTGCCGGCAGAGCTGCATGGCCTGCTTGATGGCCGTGGGGCAGCAGTAGCGCGAGCATCCGGTGAACCCATCCGGGTCACGCGAGCCCACACAGAGGATGAACGAGGCGTTCCGCGGCCTTCGCCCGCTCAGCGTGAGGTCCGCTTCCCCCTCGGAGAACGCGCGCTCCAGTTCCTGGCTCGTCAGGACATTCGGCAGTTTGCGGTATCCGTACTCCCCGCGCGGCGGTTCATACAGATCGGCGCCGATGGCAAGGATGATGGCGCCGACGCGCAGCGATTCCTCGGTCTGGCCCCTCAGCTTCGCCTCGAAGCTGCCGACGAAACCGGTGATGTTCTCGACTTCCGTGTTCAACAGGATCCGCGCACCGCTCTGCTTCAGGCGATGGAGTTTCTGCTCCAGCACGTCGGCGGCAGGACGCAAATTCGGGTAGAGATACTTGAGATTGGGTTCGGCGAGACGCCCCCCGAGCCGGTCTTCCTTCTCCACAAGAGTGACCGGGAAACCCTGTACGGCCAGGTCCGTCGCCGCCTCGATGCCGGCGATGCCGCCGCCGACCACCAGGGCCGCGCGCGTCATCGGCGACTGCCCTTCGTAGAGCGGTTCGAGATGGCGCGCCCGCGCCACGCCCATGCGCAACAGCGTGCGGGCCTTGTTCTGGGCAGCGCCGGGATACTTCACATGCACCCACGAGCACTGGTCACGGATATTTACCATCTCCAGCAGATATGGATTGAATCCGATCCGGGAACAGGTTTCGCGGAAGATGGGCTCATGCGTGCGCGGCGTGCATGCAGCCACCACCACGCGATTCAGATTGTGCTCCTTGATGAGCTGCACCAACTCATCCTGACCGGTCGCCGAACAGGCGAACAGCTGGTGCCGGCTGACCGCGACATCGGGAATGCCCGCCGCATCAGCGGTAAGCGATTCCACATCCAGGACTCCCGCGATGTTGATGCCGCAATGGCACACGACTACTCCTACTCGCGGCGGACCCGCCACATCCATGGGGGGGATGGGTTCCTTCTTCTCTTCGATCCGGTGCATGTTCAGGAACAGCTGTGCGCGTGCCGCGGCGGCGGAAGCCTGGGCGACACAATCGGGAATTACCTGGGGGCCGACGGCGCTGCCGCAGACGTAGATGCCTTCCTGCGTGGTCTCCACGGCAGATACCGCGGGATCCAGCCGGGCCAGAAATCCGTATTTGTCGGTTTCTATTCCCAGGGTTTGCGCCAGCCGGGCCGCGTCGTCGCTCGGGGCGGCTGCGACCGAGAGCACCACCATGTCGGCAGGAATGCGCTGCTGGCGGTGACCCAGTGTGTCCTCGACGAACACCTCCAGAGTGTCGTCTTCCGGGACCATGTCGATCTTGGAGGGCCTGCCGCGAACATACTTGGCGCTCTGTTCCTGGTGCGATCGTGCCACGAAGTCGTCGAAGCCCTTGCCGAAAGCACGCAAATCGGTGTAGAGGATCGTCACTTCCTCCACCTCCGGGTCGTGCTGGCGGATCAGCATCGAATCTTTGACCGCGTTCATGCAGCAGAAGCGGCTGCAATACGGGCGTCCCCCCTCGCCGCGGGCGCCGACACACTGGATGAAGACGATGCGCCGCGGCGTTTTCCGGTCGGAGGGCCGCACCACGTGACCCTGAGTGACCCCGGAGGCATTCAACATGCGTTCGAGTTCCAGACTGGTGACGACATTCTGGAAGCGGCCGTAGCCGTAATTTCCCAGCTTGCGGGCGTCGAACTCCTGAAACCCGACCGCAACGAGGATGGAACCGATCCTCAGGTCCACTTCCTCCGCCTGCATGTCAAAATCGATGGCGCCGACTTCGCAGGCGTTGGTGCAGTGTTGGCAGATGAGGAGGGCGCCGTCGTTGATGCAGGCCTCCCGGTCGATGACATACGCCGCGGGAACCGACTGCGGGAAGGGCCGATAAATGGCCTTGCGCGCCTTCAGCCCGACATCGAACTCGTTCCCGCCCACCTGGGGGCATACATCCACGCACAGCCCGCAGGCGACGCACAGGTCTTCACGCACGTAGCGCGGGTTCTTGCGCACCCGCACGCGAAAATCTCCCGGCTTGCCCTCGCAGGCGACGACTTCAGCATTGGTGATCACCTCGATCAACGGATGCCGACCGGCATCCATGGCCTTAGGCCCGAGGATTCATATCGCACAGTCCATGGTGGGGAAGGTCTTGTCC
>JAFNAG010000068.1 GCA_017860135.1 Acidobacteriota bacterium | reverse complement strand
CCCGCGCGCATTGCAGATGCGCCGGGCGGCCGGCCACGTGCAAACCGCCGCAGCGGCGACCGAGTATGTGCGTTTCAGCCGGCTCAACCGGCTGTTGCACGCGTCGATGATCGTTAGCTTCATGAGCCTGGCGCTGACGGGCCTGACGCTGAAGTTTTCCTATACTTCCTGGGCCTCCACGCTGTCGCGCCTGCTGGGAGGATTCGAGTCCGCCGGCTACATCCATCGGGTGGCTGCCACGCTCATGGTCGCCGTCTTCGTCACGCACATCGCGGATCTCGTCCGGCGCAAGCGCAGGGAAAACATGACCTGGCGGGGCGTGCTGTTCGGGCCCGACACGATGCTTCCCACACGCAAGGATGTCCGCGATGCCGCCGGCTCCATCAAATGGTTTCTGGGCCTGGGACCGCGCCCGCGTTACGGACGCTGGACCTATTGGGAAAAATTCGATTACTTCGCGGTGTTCTGGGGCATCTTCGTGATCGGGTCGACGGGCTTCACACTCTGGTTTTCGGAGTTCTTCACGCGCTTCATGCCCGGTTGGCTCCTCAATGTGGCCACGATCATCCACAGCGACGAAGCCTTGCTTGCGACGGGATTCATTTTCACGGTTCACTTCTTCAACACGCACCTGCGTCCCGAGAAGTTCCCCATGGACATCGTCGTCTTTACCGGACGCATGTCCCTCGAGGAATTCCGGCATGACAAGCCCGCCGAGTACGACGCCCTGGTGCAGAAGGGCGAACTGGAACAGCATCTGGCTGAGCCGTATCCGCCGATTGTGACGAAAACGATCCGTATCTTTGCCTGGGGAGCCCTCGCCCTCGGATTCAGCATGGTGGTCTGGATCGTATACGCCATGCTGTTCGCATACCGGTAACTCGTTTTCCCACGGAATACAAATGAGAGTTCAGGAAATACGGGAGACGGCAGGAAACAAAACTATGAATGCAGTCCGCAGAGGCTTGTTCGCGACGCTCTTGTTGCTCCTTTCCCCGGTTTTCTCGCCAGCCCAATCCAATGAGGATTGCCTTGCCTGCCACGGCCAGCCCGGCCTTACGAAGCAGAAAAAGGGCCAGGAAATCCAGCTGTACGTCAACAACGACATCTACAGGAAAACCATTCACGGAGCGCTGGGCTGTGTCGACTGTCACCAGGGGTTCAACGCGGCGGCAATCCCGCACGCACGGGTCATCAACCCGGTCGACTGCAAGACCTGCCACGACACCGGGCCGTACGACCAGAGCATCCACGCGGCGGCTCTCGGCGCCGCCGGCTGCATCGAGTGCCATGGGAAGCACGACATCCTCTCTGCGCAGAACCCGGACTCCGGCACCAATCGCAATCATGTCCTCGGCACTTGCGGCAGGTGTCACAAGCTGGAGGACGAGCATTACTCGCGCTCGAGCCACGGCACGGCGCTTGCCGCCGGCGCCGCAAGCGCGCCCTCCTGCGTCGATTGCCACGGCGCACACCCGATTGTGCCGGTTGCCGATCCGGAGTCCGTCGTATACAAGACGAAAGAGCCTGCGGTCTGCCTGAAATGTCACCTCGACGATGCGCAGGTGCGCCGGCAGGTGGGAGTCGCCGCCGGATTCATCGCCGGTTATGAGGAGAGCATCCACGGCGTGATGCTCAAGGCGGGGAATCTGAACGCGCCGACCTGCAGCAGCTGCCACGGCGCACACGACATGGCCCTGGGGAGCAGCGCAAACTCGCTCGTCGGCAAGTTCAAGGTCCCGGAAACCTGCGGCGCATGCCACGGCGAAATCGTCAAGGTATTCAACGAAAGCGCCCATGGAAATGCGCTCAGGGCCGGGAACCAGAGAGCTCCCAACTGCACGGACTGCCACGGCGAGCACCAGATTTTCGCGCCGACCGACCCGCGCTCCCTGGTTTCCGGGAAGAATGTGTCCGCCAGGGTCTGCGCCGAGTGCCACAACTCGGTCATGCTCACGCAGAAGTACGGTCTGGCCTCGGAGCGCTTCGGCTCCTTCGAGGACAGCTATCACGGCCTGGCATCCAGGGGCGGATCGGTCGCGGTGGCGAACTGCGCGAGCTGTCACGGCTACCACAACATCAAACCCTCGTCGGATCCGACCTCGACCATCAGCAAGGCGAACCTCCCCGCAACGTGCGGCAAATGCCACCCGGGCGCCAACGAGAATTTCACGAAAGGTGAAGTCCACCTTGTCATCCAGCCCGAAACGGAGCCGGTCCTGTACTGGATCAGAAGCATTTACACCTGGCTGATCCTCCTGACCATCGGAGGGATGCTCGCGCACAACGTAGCGGACTTCATCGACAAGTCCCGGTTCCGTTTCGCCATGCGCCGCGGCTTGATCGAGATGGAGCATGCGGCTACAAACCAGTACCTGCGCATGTCATTCAACGAGCGCCTCCAGCACGCAACCCTGGCGCTTTCCTTCATCACGCTGGTGATCACGGGGTTCATGCTGAGATTCCCGGACGCATGGTGGGTGACGCCGATCCGGCGCTGGAGCGAGTGGGTTTTCTCCATACGCGGCCTGGTCCACAGGATCGCCGGCGTCGTCATGATCGCCATCAGCATCTATCACCTGTACTACGTCATCGCCGTGCCCCGCGGCCGGCAACTCATCCGCGACCTGGTCCCGAAGGTCCCGGATGCGCGTGAATTCTGGGGAATGTTCAAATACTACACGCGCATCTCCAAGCAGAAGCCGCAGTTCGGGCGGTTTTCCTATATTGAAAAGGCGGAGTATTGGGCGCTGATCTGGGGCGTGATCGTCATGGGCGGCACCGGCATCATTCTGTGGTTCAATAATTACTTCATGGGCGTGCTTACGCTGCTCGGCTGGAATATCGCAGAAACCATCCACTATTATGAGGCCTGGCTGGCCACTCTCGCCATCCTGGTGTGGCACTTCTACTTCGTCATTTTCAATCCGAGCGTCTATCCGCTGAACACGGCGTGCATCCGAGGGACTCTGACCGAAGAGGAAATGGCGGAAGAGCACCCGCGGGAACTCGAGGAGCTCCGGGCGGCAGAATTACAGAGTGAGACCGACACCCTTAAAGCCTGACGCGAGGCCGGCCGGGATAACTGTCCAGCCGGCTCGGAACAGTTAAGGGTCTGCAAATAAAGCCACGAATTTCACGAATTCTCACGAAGAATTATCTCCCTTGATGCGAGCTCTACGATACGGCTTTCGTGATAATTCGGGGAGGGTTGGAGCAAGTTGCGTGCAGTCCTGGGGCATGCACATACTTGCGCGGAGCTCACCTGCGGCGGCTTCAGTCGTACACGCAGACCTTGCTGAATGTCATGACCAGCCGCGAATCCACCGCGCGTCCGTTCTGGCTGGCCGGCCTCCAGCGAGCCGACAGTATCATGCCGGCAAACTCGCTGAGCAACGAATCGTCATCCGGGTATTCCAGCACATTCTGAATCTTCGGCGCCCCACTGCTGCTGACTTCAGTCACGATCGAAACGGTATCGTCGCTGCCGGTAGTGCGCGACACCGCTTGCCCTAAATCATACCAGTACTGATCGTTGATCTTCGCGTCGCTCCGGCTGATCGGGATCTTTTGCAGCTCCCTGGGGGACAATCCCAGGTTCGTGAGCACGGCAATGCGCAACTGCTGTGGACGCAGCGATTGCGACATCATTGCCCTCTCGTGAAGCGGGCTGGTAAGGGCGAGATACACGGGATTGAGCGCAGCAGAGATCGCCACAAACAAGCCGGCAGTCGTTATGACGCCGGCCAGCCTGCTGAGATACCACATGGCGCCCATAGTTCGCATTTTAGACCACTGGTATTCCCAGGCGGAACGCAGGTCGTTCACCCACGATTCCCGGCGGGCGTTCCGGATCCTGCGGTCCAGCAGGCCGCGTAGATGCCTCGGAGCTTCGACACGCGGGAGTGTCGCGAGCACGTGCCGCAGCTGCCGCAGCCGCTGGAACTCCAGTCCGCAGGTTTCACACTCTCGCAGATGTTTTGAAATCCCGGCGGACAATCCCTCCTCAATCCGATCGTCGAAATACGCCGACAGATGGCCGAGCACCGCTTTGCATTTCATAAACCATACCTCCGGTTGTTCATGCAAGAGCTCCGTTGAGACGACGTTTGAGCTCTTCGCGTCCGCGAGCGATGCGGGACTTTACCGTCCCCAGCGAGATTTGCAGCAATTCTGCGATTTCTTCGTACGAGAGCCCCTCGATTTCCCTCATGATAATCACGACCCGCTGCTGCACCGGCAGGCTCAGGAGCGATCGCTGGATGCAACCGCGCGTCTCCTGCAGCATAAGAGCCTGTTCGGGCGTCCTCCCCCCGGATTCGAGCGATTCGGAAAAGGTGCGGCCCTCATCCCGGTTCAAGTGTTCGTCCAGCGAGACCGTCCCGCGCCGGCGCAGACGGTTCCACCAGCGAGAACGGTTTGAGGCACAGTTGATGGCAATGCGGTAAATCCATGTTTTCAGCGCGGAGTCTCCCCGGAACCGTTGCAGCTTGCAATATACCGCGAAAAACACTTCCTGTGAGACATCCAGGGCCTCTTCCCGGTCTCCCAGAATCCGCAAAGTCAAATTGAACACCATCGATTGATAGCGATGAAAAATCTCATCGAACGACTCCGTTCCGGCCGCGACGCCCGACTGCTCCCCCGGTGCGAGGCGGTCCTCCTCGTAATGATCCAGGGTCAACCCATCCGGATAGCCGGTATTCATGCAAACGCCCGTTGCATAGATATTAGGGCCACGCGCGCCAGACTTGTCTATTCTATTAGACAATGCTGCGCGCTAAAAGTTTCCAAAATTACTGCAGACCCGCATCCCCGGGGATTCCGCCGCCTGCCAGCAGCCGGTCCAGCTCCGCGGCAGTCAGTTTCTGCACCTTCTCGAGATAATTTGATAAAGCCAGTAATTTGTTCATCTTCTGGTCGGCAGGCCCCGCCTCCAGGTATCTCTCGAAACGGCTCCTGACCTGGTCTTGGGGAATGCCCTCCGGAGCCTTCTGCATCAGAGCTTCCTCGACAACGTAGGCCACCAGTTCGAAGGAATACCTCCGGGCCACCCCATACGCGCAGAAAAAGGCCAGGACCAGGAACCCCATGATCGTCAAACGCTGCCTGGCTGTAAATATTTTCATTGTGTACAGTATATCAGATCGGCTGAAGATCGCTTCCATGCTTGTGCTATAATCCGCACTTGTATTGATGACTGCATGGTTTTCTATGGATTGCCCAAGGTGCCAGAGCGCTGAAATCAATCAGGCCGGAATCTGCCAGGTGTGCGGATTTCAGGAGCCGGGCAGTGTGGATGGGGCGGGCAAACCCGACGCGACACCTCCCTCCCTGGAATCGACTCCGGCACGTGATGCGGACAATGCCTGCGCGCCGGGGGATGAGCTGGCGGAACTGCCTGAGTGGCGCGTGGAGCTGTCCAGGCGCCTGCAGGAGATCAGATTGAAACGCGAGACTGACGGCGAGGTCCGACCGCCGGTGACTCCCGCGGCGGACGTCCCCGCTGCGGACGGCCTGTTCTCAGAATCGAGCATGCCGCCTCCCGCCGCCGGTGAACCGGCGCTCCCCGAGCCGCCAAAGCCCCGCAAGCTCCGGCGCACGCCCCGCGTCATACCCTTTGAACCGACCGTTTCCGCGGCAGTTGCGGAGCCGGAACCGCCGGCAGCCGGCTCGCAAACGCTCCCATTCCTCCTCAAGCCGGAGCCAGCCCCTCCGGAACCCCCTCCGATGCAGTCTCCACCGCCAGCGCCGCAGGTGGCCGATATTCCGATCCGCCACGTGAGCACGACCGCGCAAGTGTCGGAAGAGAGCAGCCTCGAGGAACTTCTGGACACATTCCGGAATCGGCAGGAGGCGAGCGCAGAACACGCCGCACTCACTGCAGATATCCGCGCCGCGGGCCCCACCTTCGCAATCGCCAGCCAGGAATCCGACGAAGGCCGGCTGATCCTCCTGTCCCGCACTCTGTCCGGGCTCGTGGACCTCATCATCGTGCTGTTTTTTGCCGGCTCTTTCGTTTTCTCCGCGGACGTCCTGGAGGGGATAGAGGTCTTTGACCGCGTCAGCCTGGCGCACTATGCCCTTCTGCTCCTGGCGACCTTCTTCGTCTATTCTCTTTTCTTTCTGGGCTCCGGGCGGCAGACCATCGGCATGATGCTGACAGATCTGCAGGTCGTCGGTGCGACAGATAAGAAACTGAGGGCTTCGCAGCTGGTTGTCCGCTGCGTTGCTTACCTGGTCGGCTTCGCGCTGGCCGGCATCGGGTTTCTCTGGAGCGTTTTTGACCGCCGCTCGCGCTGCCTGCACGACATCCTCTCGCACACCGGCGTGCGGCGCATCCCGTTGTAGAGAGAATCCCATCCTCAGACACCCTGGGAACGCGCGCGTCCCGCGTGCAGCAACCGTGGAATAACCCGCAAAAACGCTCGCTGGAAGCCTGCCGCCCCAGGCCAGTCACCCGGTTCCAGATCTGCAGTCAGCGCCGGCTGAACTTGCCGGCATAGGATTCGGGCAATCCGATGATCAGGCGCACGGTGACGCCCTGCCGCCGCAATGAATGGCACTCCCCGGAAGCGATGATATCAAACCCGCTGTCCGATTCCGCAGTCTTGCGCGCCTTCGGATAGCGGCGTTCGAGCCAGGTTGACATCGCCGCATAGAACCGGTCGGCGGCCTCCTGGGTATCCCACACGCAATCGGCGAAGACTGCGCTTCGCTTCCCGCCGCTATCCTCCACCAGGATCACGTGGTCGCCGCCCCAGCCGGCCGCGGAATTCCGCGCCGCCTCCTCCTGGAGGTGGAGTTTCAAAAGGAGGTAGATCGAAAACTCGCCAAGAACGTTGTGATAGACCGGCTGCCATTCCTTGCCCAGAATCGCAGTCGGGTCCGGAACCGTCACCTGCTTCGGCGCGTCGCGCTCGCCGAGATACTTGTCGGGATGGAGGATCTGTTCCGTGGAGGCCGGCATATCCGAATATATCCTGTTCACTTCGGACCAGGGGACGTCGTTCGCCCTTACCTTCTGCAGAAAAGAAGCACCGTAGCCGTAGGGAAACAGCAGGGTTTCTTTCAGGTACTCGGGAGCGCTGCGGAGCACCTCGAACTGGGTCTCCATCAGGGAGGTTTGAGCCCGCATGATGAAGGACAGATCCGGGAGCTGCAGGAAGGTCTTGCCCGATGGCGAAAGCAGGTAGTCCAGCATCACCGCGGTCGCATCCCCTTCCACAAAAGCCTGGTGCGCAAGGACCATGTCGTCGTTGCGGGATTTGCGATCCCGATCCATCATGCCCGACAGATCAAAGTGCTGGTCCTGCAAGGCGTGTGTCAGCTCGTGGACCATAACCGGCTTCTGCTGATCCACAGGGAGCCAGCTGGCAAGGAAAAGTGTCTTCTTCTCGGGATCGTAATACCCTCCGACCTGCTCCACAAGCAGCTTCACGGCAAAGGCGGCATAATCCATGTCCTGCGGAATAAACCCCAGCTTCTTGAGCAGCAGGCCGTCCAGCCGCAGCTCATTCTTTTCATATTGCCGGTTCACGACATCGTTCAGGGCCTTCGCGAGCTCCTCCCGGCCCGCGACTCCTTTGCGTATTGGCGCCTTGGGCTCCAGCCCTCGCAGCTTCGCCACAACAGGAACGAGCTCCTCGGCTGCCGCGATCAATTTCTCCGGCGCCGTCGTCTCCTGAAATACGGGACCGGCGTACAAACCTGCCACGAGAAAAAGGATCAGAGACAGAAACCAGGCAAGCCAGAATCGGAAAGTTCTCATCGATCGCCCCACGGAAACCCGATCATGGAAGGAATCCGCATCGATGCTGGCGGGGTGCCGCCGTCATCACAGGTCTCCGGGATCTGTGCGTTCCGCGGCAGGCGCCGCCAGCCATGCCATTTCATGGATCAGAGCGCCGGAATGCATCAGATGCAGCGTAAGTCGCACTCCGGCATTTCCAAACCCATGCATGATATGCGCTGGCCTCCGGGCAGTCAATGACCGGCCTTCGACGGCAGGGGTCCGGACCGCACCGGCAACACAGACTTCTGCCTGGACCCGGACCTCGACATTTTCCGGCCCGTAACATTGGTGGGAGCACCTTGCCGTGGATTAGCTGGCGCAGGTCCGTGCCAGGCAGGAGAGCGCACGTCCAAGCCCGCTTTCAGGTCCGGGTCGAGGTCGAGGGTGGCGAAGCAGAGGTGGACTGAGTCGACGCGCCTGCGGCTTGCCTCGATGGCGGCAAGATCTCCGGTACCCGATCTCTAAGCTATTGCGCGAACATATTTTAAGGATATGGATTCCCCCGCCGGGAAGGTGCTTTTTGAATTGATTTTCCATGGTGCAGAGTGTACATTTCAGGCTTTGGCGAATCCGGGCTTGGGGTGTGCGCTAAATGACTGTCATGGTTCCTATTCTGTTGATGGCGCTCCTGGCGGGCGGCATCGCGGGCTCGTTTGTGGTCTTGTCGGCGCTGCTCGGGCCCAGCAAGCGTACCCGTGTGAAGGACGAGCCGTTCGAATGCGGAATGCCATCGGCAGGCATGAGCCGCAAACCGGTGCCGGTGCGCTTTTATCTGATTGCGCTGCTGTTCATTCTGTTTGACGTCGAGCTCGCATTTCTTTTCCCGTGGGCGGTCGTTTACCGGAGCCTGGGACTGTTCGGGTTCATGGAGATGCTGATTTTTTTCCTGGTGGTCGGCGTCGGGTTCATCTATGCATGGAAGACGGGTGCACTGGAATGGGAGTAGAAGACTCTGACAACGCGCCGCAGGAACTTCCGCCGCTGCTTGCCCTGCTGGCCGGGAGATTTCCCCAGGATATTATCCGCGCGGAGGTCGCCCACGGGGACGCCCAGGCAGTGATTTCCGCGGGCGCGCTCCGCAGCATAATGGAATATCTGAAAAACGACCCGCGGACGCTCTGCAATCTTCTGGTCGACATCACGGCAGTGGATTATCTGGGACGCGAGCCCAGGTTCGAGGTGGTCTACCATCTGCTGTCCCTGTCCTTGAATCAACGGCTGAGAGTCAAGGTGGGAGTACCCGGTGAGAACCCGTCCCTGGACTCCCTGGCCGCCCTCTGGGGCAACGCCAACTGGCTGGAGCGGGAGGTGTGGGACATGTTCGGCATCCGGTTTGAAGGGCATCCGGACTTGAAGCGCATCCTGCTGTACCCTGAGTTCGAGGGGCATCCCCTGCGCAAGGACTATCCGATCCGGAGGCGTCAACCGCTGGTCGGTCCGAAGAACTGAGGTATTGGTGTCCGAAAGTGAAATGGTCACATTGACGATCGACGGCCGCAGCGTCCAGGCGGTGAAGGCTACCACCGTCCTGGAAGCAGCGCGCTCCGCGGGCATCGAAATCCCGCATTACTGTTATCATCCCGGCCTGTCCATCGTCGGCAGCTGCAGGATGTGCCTCGTGGAAATCGAGAAAATCCCCAAGTTGCAGCCTTCCTGCGCGACACCGGTTGCCGAAGGGATGGTCGTGCGCACCCGTACTCCCGAGGCGGTCCGGAACCGGCAGTCAGTCCTGGAATTCCTGCTTCTGAATCATCCCCTTGACTGTCCCGTTTGCGATCAGGCGGGTGAATGCGAATTGCAGAACTATTACATGGATTTCGGCTGCTACGACCCGAGATTCAACGAAAACAAGAAGAAACGCAAAAAGGCATTGCCGATCGGACCGCACGTCATTCTCGACCAGGAACGCTGCATCCTGTGCACACGCTGCGTCCGGTTTACCCAGGAAATCTCCAGGACAGGGGAACTCGGCGTGCATGACCGGGGACACCTGAGCGAAATCGACATCTTCCCCGGGAAGGAACTGGACAACCCTTACTCGGGAAACGTCGTGGATATCTGCCCGGTTGGCGCGCTGACAGATCGCGATTTCCGGTTCCAGTGCCGCGTCTGGTTCCTTGGAAGCGCGCCCTCTGTCTGCCCGGGATGCAGCCGGGGCTGCAACATCGAGATCCATTACAACGAGCGATTCGACCCGCGCTACCACGACCGGCGCATCCACCGTCTGAAGCCCAGGTTCAACCGGGATGTCAACGGCCATTGGATGTGCGACGAGGGCCGGTATGCCTATCATGCCATCGATGCTGCGGAGCGGCTCCGCGCTCCCTCGCTTGGAAGGGAAGGTGCGCACATGCCGGCGGAATGGCAGGAAGCCATGCGGCGCACGGCGGAGGCTCTGAAGCACACGCTGGAAACCCACGGCCCGACTGCGGTGGCCGTGCTCGCCTCCCCGCAAATGACCAACGAGGAGCTGTTTCAGCTGCGCGGCCTCTTTCGGGAAGGCCTGCACGCGGAGCATTTCGAGTACCGGGTCCCTGTGCGCGAATCCGTGTATTCGGACGACTTCCTGATTCGGGCGGATAAAAACCCGAACGGGCGTGGCGCGGAACTTTTCGGATTCGCCGGCGCCGGCAGCGATGATCTTCTCCGGCGCTGTTCCGAGGGACGCATCCGTTTCCTCTATCTCTGCCACCATGACCTCACCAGGGCTTACGATGCGGGCATGGTGCGCGATGCCCTGGCGCAGGTCCGTTTTACGGCGTACCACGGTCCTTTCGACCACCCGACCGCGTTCCTGGCGGATGTGCGCTTGCCGGCCGCCATGTATGCAGAAGAGGCCGGCACGTTCACCAATTTTCAGGGCAGGGTGCAGCGCATCAGCGCCGCGGTCCCGCCGCCGGGAAAGGCAGTGCCCGGCATCGAGATCATCGCGATGCTCGCGGAAGCGCTCGGGACGCCCCTGGGAAAAGGGTCGCCGGCGCAGGTGTTCCGGGAAATAGCCGCAAAATTTCCGCCATTCGAGGGAATGGATTACGAGACTCTGGGCGACTCCGGTCAATTGCTCAAGTCGGGGTAAACTCGCGTATGTGGCTCGATATATTGATCGTTCTGATCAAAGCCCTCTTCTTCGTCACCTGTGTGCTGACGCTCACATCCCTGCTCACCTGGATGGAACGGAAGCAGTCGGCCGTCATGCAGGACCGCCTGGGGGCCAACCGGGCGCCCATCCTGGGAATCCGCGCCTTCGGACTGCCGCACATTCTCGCGGACGCTCTGAAAATGTTTTTCAAGGAGGATTATGTCCCTCCCGGGGGCGACCGTCTGCTGCACACGGCCGCGCCGATTGTGGCGCTGTTTTTCGCGCTGATGTCCTTCGCCGCAATTCCCTTCGGAAATTCCGTCCAGATCGCCGGGCGGACCGTCGAACTGCAGATCCTTCCCCTGAATGTCGGATTGCTGTTCGTTTTCGCCATGATGTCGATGGGAATCTACGGCACCTTTCTGGCAGGTTTCTCGTCCGACAACAAATTCGCTTTCCTCGGCGGGCTGCGTGCTTCGAGCCAGATGATCAGCTACGAAATCACGATGGGAGCCACCCTGGTCGGCCTGCTCATGATCTTCGGCACGCTGGACCTCGCGGAGCTGAACCGGGCACAGGGAGAATTGCTGTGGGGATGGATCCCCCGCTGGGGCATCTTCCTTCAGCCGCTCGGCTTTCTGCTCTTTCTCGTGGCGGGTTTTGCGGAAACCAAGCGCGTCCCCTTCGACCTGCCCGAAGGAGAGTCCGAAATCATCGGCTATTTTCTCGAATACAGCAGCATGAAGTTCGGCGCCTTTTTCATGACGGATTTCGTGGAGACCATCCTGATCGCCGCGCTCCTGGCCACGTTGTTTTTCGGCGGCTGGCAGGTCCCCTATCTGCAACCGGACGGATTCCACTTCCCCTGGGGATCCGTCTGGTCGCTGTCCGCCCTGGCCGTGACTCTGCTCCAGATCGCATCCTTTGCGCTCAAGGTCGTGTTTTTTTGCTGGTTCCTTTTGCTCATCCGCTGGACATTGCCTCGTTTCCGCTATGACCAGCTGATGCACCTGGGATGGAAGATCCTGCTGCCCCTTTCCATACTTAATATCTTCGTCACCGGGTTGATTCTGGTATTCCTGTAGCGCGGCAGCTGCTCGGGGATCCGGTTCTTGTTCTGTTGGCTGCCGGAAACAGCATGCGGGATTATGTGGAACAACTGGAAAATAAAGCGCATCCACCCTACAATGTTAACGCTTATTCAGGAAAGGACATATGCTATGCGCACGATTTCAGGTTTGATGCTGGGAGTTTTCTTGATCGCACTGGGCAGTACCGCCGTTGCCCAGGATTTTCCCAAGGCTGAGGTTTTCGGCGGATACTCCTACCTCCGGAGCGCCGGCAACGCGAACTTCAACGGGTGGCACGGACAGCTTGCCTTCAACATGAACCGCTGGTTCGGGCTCGCTGCCGATTTTTCAGGGCATTATCAAACAGGGTCCGAGGAAGTCAACAGGGTCAGGGCCAGCAACCATGCGTTTTTGTTCGGGCCCCAGGTTACGGACCGGGTAGGAAAAATCTCGGGATTCGCCCATGCGCTCTTCGGCGGCACCATGGTGGACAAGGGCTTCCTGTTGATCGCCGGCGGCATTCCCGAGGACACGACCAGTTTCACCATGGCATTCGGCGGGGGCATCGATGTCGGTGTGAGCGATGCCATCGCCGTACGGGTCTTCCAGGTGGACTATGTGAGGATGAGAGTGGAATCCCCGATAACAGGTGATGCCAAGGGAGCCAACAACTTCCGCGTGTCGGTGGGTGTGGTCTTCAAGATCCAGTAGTGTTCCGTTCAAGGGGGCCGCGCACGGGTTTTTTGCCGGCTCCCCCCTTCATCAATCGTTTGCCATCAGGCGGATGACCGCCTGCCGCAATCGGTCCGTGTTTTCCTGAATGCTGTTCGCCTCGTCGGTTGCATCGGCCCGCACCGACGCGCCGAAAACCATCCGGATCTTGTGCAGGCGGATGCGCCGGCTGTCGCGCGGCCATGCTTCATACGCGCCCAGGATCGCAGCCGGGATCATCGGCACTCCGACCTCGCGCGCCAGGATCGCTGCCCCTTTTTTAAACGGACCCGGTTTCCCGTCGAAGGACCTCGCGCCTTCCGGGAAGATGCAGAGCACGCGCCCGCCGCGAAGGCCGCAGGCCCCCACTTTCATTGCGCGCAGCAGGTGGACGTCGGGATCCACCGGAAATACGTTGGCAATGCGCGCGACCGTCTTCATGAACGGGCCGGCAAAGAAATCACTGGCCCCCACGAAAAAGACCCGCCGGAGGACGTGGTACGGCAGAGCTGTGAGAACTATCAGGGCATCCAGGTAACTCACGTGATTCGGGCAGATCAGGAAGGGCCCGCTGCGAGGCAGATGCTCCCTCCCTGTCACTTCCAGGCGGAACAGGACCTTGAAAAGCACATATGCCACGCGCAATACGACGCATCGGAAGTGGGTGACCAGTTCCCCGGTAAAGCGGGGGTCGAGTTCCCCCTCCTGCCGCAAAGCCTCGGGCGAGAGGATATCCGCCCAGCTCTGCCGGTGCGCACCCCCGCCGCCCCACGCAGGGCCGGCCTGATCCTGGATCCCGATGATCAGATCCCTCACGGTGTGGATCTCCGCACCGAAACCGTCCGGCAATTGCAGGCCCAGCGTCTGCTCCAGGCTGGCCAGCAGTTCCACCCGCTCCATCGAATCGAATCCGAGCTCAAGCTCGATGTTCATGCCGGGATCGATCTTCACGTCACGGTGATAGGTCTCCCGCAGGCAAGCCATGACCTCCTGGCCAACGACAGACTCGAGAAGCGCACGGTCCCCGGCGTCCATTCCCGGGCGGACCGCGGCAGCATCCAGGTCACGGAGCTCTCCCTTCTCGATCCCCTTTTTAAGCTCGAGCCGCTTGACCTTTCGCGTGGTTGTGCGCGGCAGCTCTTCACGTTGGATCTGATAGCTCATGAGCCGTTTGTAATGCGGCAGCCGGTTCGACAGGCGCGCGATCTCGTCGCGCAGAACCTCGCGCGCATTGGCGATCTTTTTGGCCTTCAGGGCGTCAAAATCAGGGACCACCACAGCGTGCAGCCGCTCGGAGCCCTCCCTTGCGGGATCGGCAATGCCGACGACCGCAATCTCCTTGATAAAGGCGCATTGCGTATAGTGCGCCTCGATTTCGTCCGGGTAGATGTTCTTACCGTTGGGCAGGACGATAACTTCCTTTTTCCTTCCCGTGATGAAGAGATTGCCTTGACCGTCCAGCCTTCCCAGGTCACCGGACAGGAACCATCCGTCGCGCATCACGCATGCGGTCTCTTCAGGATTGCGATAATAGCCCTGCATCACGATGGGGCCGCGGATCGACACTTCTCCCACCCCCTCCTCGTCGGGCTCAGCGATCGCGATTTCCGTACCGGGCAGGGGGGGACCCACCGATCCGATTACGTTCCGCTCGATGCGAGTGACGGCGCAGGGCCCGGTGGTTTCCGTCAGACCGTAGCCCTGGAGGATCGTGAAACCCAGATCATGGAAATCCTGCGCCACCTTGGGATCGAATGCGGAGCCGCCGCTTACGAACAGCCGCATGCCGGAGCCGAAGTTGCGGTGGATGCTTCCGAACAGCCTCCTGCCCGGATTGCAGCGCAGGCGGCGCATGCACACCCTGTTCAGCCGGAGCATGCAACGGAACAACATGTGCGCCGGCTTTCCTCTGCGGGCAAGTTCCTCCTGCATGCGGCCGTGGAAGAGGTAGAAGAACTGAGGCACCGTCGCCAGAATGCTGATCCCGGCCTCCTGCAGCGCGGCGAGAATCTCGCTGCGCTTGAGCGTGTCCGCAAAGACAATCTGCGCACCCAGGGAGAGAGGCAGCAGAAAGCTCACTACCGAAGCGAACACGTGGTGCAGAGGCAGCAGGCAGAGAAAAATGTCCCGCTCGGTGACAACCGGGATCGCCTCCAGCGCCGAGCCGATCACACTGACGATGTTTTCCTGGGTGAGCATTACGCCCTTGGGACGGCCGGTCGTGCCGGAGGTGTAAATAATCACAGCCACATCGGACAGCGCACCCTCGGGCAGCTGCGGTTCCGGAATGCATTCATGACCCCGCTCGATGAGGCTCGCCAGGTCCCCTCCCCCACCCCGGCACCCCTCGAGCAGGTCAAAGCAGAGGATGTGGTCCCGCAGGTTTGACTCCTTCACGGCGTCCCCCAATTTCGGCAGCAGGTTCGCGCTGACAAAAACCTCCTTTGCCTCCGAATCGTCCAGCAAGCGGCGCCACTCCTCGGGGGAAATCTGCGGATCCAGCGGCACGACGCAGCCTCCGGCCATCAGAATCCCCAAATAGGCCACAACCCATTCCGGACGATTCTCCGACAGAATCGCGACGCGGTCCTGCTGCCGTAATCCCCGCCCGACCAGGGCGCGTGCGATCCCCTGGATCTGCCGGTGCAGCTCGCCGTAAGTGATCTGGCGATACCCCTGCGAAGTCCGGTGCCGCACCGCAATCCGGTCCGGCACAAGAATCGCTGCCGCGCTAAAACTCTGGTTGTACGTTTTCAGCCTGGAGACGCCCGTCATGGCCAAAGCATACGACAGGCGGCTGCGTGGACACAATACTTCAGACTTCGGAGCGGCAGCACTTGGGTGATATTTCCTTTACTTATGATGGCGTCATTGGATATCTTGGGCTTATCAGCTATTTGGGAATCGGGTCTCACACAAGATGCCAACGGAACAGGCGATGACACGGCGCAATCTACTCAACTACCTCCTGGGCACGGGTGCCTTTGCCACACTGTGCGCGATCTTCTACCCTGTCCTACGGTTCATGATCCCGCCCCGGATCGTCGAATCGTCGGCATCCAGCGTGGTGGCCGCCAAGATTTCCGAGATCAAACCGAACGAGGGGAAGATCTTCAAGTTCGGGAGCAAGCCGGGAATTCTGATCGAGACCTCGTCGGGGGAATACCGCGCTTTCAGCGCCATTTGCACGCATCTGGACTGCACGGTGCAGTACCGTTCGGACGAGAAGCTGATCTGGTGCGCCTGCCACAACGGCCGCTACGATCTGACGGGGAAAAACATCGCAGGGCCCCCGCCGCGGCCTCTGGAGGAATTTACGGTCAACGTGCGCGGCGAAGAGATCGTGGTTTCGCGAGGATAGCACCATGAACGGGCGCTGGAGGGAGTGGGGAGACTGGCTGGAAGAGAGGCTGGGCTGGCGCGCCGCCCAGGAGCTGATCGAACACAAGGACGTGCCGCGGCACCGTCACACGGTCTGGTACTACTTCGGCGGCATGACCCTGTTCCTCTTTGGTGTGCAGGTCTGCACGGGCATCCTGCTCCTCCTGTATTACAGGCCGAGCGCGGAGACCGCCTTCGAGAGCGTGCAATTCATCATGACCGAGGTGCAGTTCGGCTGGCTGATCCGCTCCGTGCACAGCTGGTCGGCCAACCTGATGATCGGCGCCGCATTCGTTCACATGTTCAGCACCATGTTTCTGCGCGCCTTCCGACGCCCGAGGGAAATCACCTGGATTTCCGGAGTGCTGCTGTTTTTCCTCTCGCTCGCGTTCGGTTTCTCCGGATACCTTCTTCCCTGGAACAAGCTGGCGTATTTCGCGACCAAGGTCGGCACGGATATCGCCGGGGTCGTGCCGTTGATCGGACCGTTCTTGCTCCGCTTCCTGCGCGGCGGCGACGAGGTCACCGGCGCCACGCTCACCCGTTTCTTCGGCTTCCACGTGGCGATTCTCCCCGCCGCCGCGACGGTCCTCGTGAGCCTGCACCTGTACCTGGTCCA
>JAFNAG010000067.1 GCA_017860135.1 Acidobacteriota bacterium | reverse complement strand
AGAATCGTATCACAAGCGTTGCCCGTTGCGGCGACTCAGATGCCGGGAGTCCACGGGACCGCGGCGAGGCATGGATTTTTCGGAAGCGTCGATGATCTTTTTGGGGTATTGTGGACGTCCGAGTGTATACTTGGACACTGGAGGCGGGGTGAGGGCCCGCGGGGATATCGCCGGCGGGTTCGCTCCGCAGCCATTGCCATTCCATACCTGAACGACTGCGGCTGACCCGGACGTCGGATCGTGGTCGAGTGTATTTTTGGAGCATATTTGCGGGCTTTGCAGTTCCTGGCACGTCCGCTCGCCTGGTGAGGCTTTTTCCGCCCGGCGGGCGAAACGGATGGGCTTTCTAACCGGCACTTGCATTCAAACTGGCGAGGAGGCGGACACCGCGGAGGCGTTTTCGAATTTCCGGAAGGCTGCCGCAGGATCATAATCAGGCCAAATTAAAAATAAGCACATAATCAAAATCCAAGGAGGGAATTGTGTCCAATCTAAAAGGGAAACTCTTCGAAAAGATACAGGCTTGGCGCCCCCGAACAGCGAAGCTGCTAAAGGAGTCCGGGAGCGTCAAGATCGGCGAGGTGAACATCGGTCAGGCCATCGGAGGAGCCAGAGACGTGAAGTGTCTGGTAACCGACATTTCCTATCTTGATCCCGTCGAGGGGATCCGTTTCCGCGGCATGACGATCCCGGAAGTCATCGAAAAACTGCCGAAGGTTCCGGGCTGCGAAATGCCGTACGTGGAAGGGCACGTCTATCTGCTGCTCACCGGAGATATTCCCACTGACAAAGAGGTGGCGAGCGTAGCGGAAGAGTTCCAGAAACGCGCCCGGGTGCCGCAGTACGTGTTCGACGTCTTGCGCGCAATGCCCCGCGATACCCACCCGATGACCATGCTGTCGGCCGCCGTTGTCGCCATGCAGCGCGAATCGGTTTATGTGCAGCGATACAACGCAGGCATTCACAAGAATGACTATTGGGATCCCACTTACGAAGATGGCATGAATCTGCTCGCGCAGCTGCCGCAGATCGCCGCCTACATTTTCCGCATGAAGTACCGCAGCGACACGATTATTCCATCAAATCCCAAGCTTGACATGGGTGGCGACTTTGCCCAGATGATGGGCATCGACAAACCCTATGACGACGTATCCCGGCTGTACTTCATCCTCCACAGCGACCACGAGAGCGGCAATGTCAGCGCCCACACCGGGCACCTCATTTCCAGCGCGCTGTCGGATATGTATTATTCGATCTCGGGGATGATCAATGGACTGGCCGGCCCCCTGCACGGGCTCGCAAACCAGGAAGTGCTGCGCTGGATCCAGGGCGTGATGGCGAAAATGGGAGGCAAAGTACCGAGTGACGAGGAAATGCGACAGTTTGTCTGGGACACCCTTAAGTCTGGGCAGGTGGTGCCCGGTTACGGACACGCGGTGCTGCGCAAGACCGATCCCAGATATATGGCGCAGCGCGAGTTCTGCCTGAAGCACATGCCGGAAGATCCGCTCTTCAAGTACGTCGATATGCTCTTCCGCATAGTGCCGCCCGTCCTTCTGGAACAGGGCAAGGCAAAGGATCCCTGGCCCAACGTCGACGCGCAGTCCGGCGTCATCCAGTGGTACTACGGGGTGAGGGAGTACGACTTCTACACCGTTCTCTTTGCCGTCGGCCGCGCTCTCGGCGTCGTCTGCAATATTATCTGGGACCGTGCTCTCGGATACCCGATCGAGCGGCCCAAATCAGTCACTACCGCCATGCTGGAAGACATGGCCGCCAAAGCCGCGGCTGCCAGTAAGGGCTAAGTACTTGCAGACATTTGAGTGAAAAAGGGGGTATCTTCCGGTACCCCCTCTTATGAATTCGGAATGCGGAGTGCGGATTGCGGAATTCCTCAATTCCGCAATCCGCATTCGAAAATTCCGCAATCCCAAGTCCGAATTCCGCATTCGAAAATTCCGCAATCCGCAATCCGAATTCCGGATTTTTTCAGCCGTTCCTGAAGTTGCATCCCTGTGATATTCCTCACAAGGGCGGATGCCGGCATTCGCGTATTCTCGTGAGAACCTTCAGGCCGCGTTCGGGTCGCGGAATGGAGCCGGCAGATCGTCTCCTGATCACGCTTTTTTAACTGGGAAGGGGATTCGCCGGAATTACGTAACTCTTAGTCTTGGAAAGCGAGGAAACCAATGCCTACCTCAAAAATGCCGTCGACCTATGGCGTGTTGCGCGCGCATGGTGTTGACCGGCGGACGTTTTTGTCTTTCTGCACCAAGACAGCAGCTGCACTGGGACTGGGTGCAACTGCGGTGCCCGACATCGTCAAAGCTCTTACCACGGAGCCGCGCATTCCTGTGATCTGGCTTCACGGTCTGGAATGCACATGCTGCAGCGAGTCTCTGCTGCGATCCTCCCAACCCCTTGTCCAGGACGTGATCATGAACATGATTTCCCTGGACTATGACGACACTCTCCAGGCGGCTGCCGGTTTCCAGGCAGAGGAGATACGTGAAAGCATTATGGCCCAATATCCTGGCAAGTATGTGCTGGCGGTGGAGGGCAACGCTCCTACCCGGGACGGCGGCATCTACTGCACCGTTGGAGGGAGGACGTTTTTGGATATCCTCCAGGAAACCGCTCGGGACTCGATGGCAGTCATCGCATGGGGTTCCTGCGCCACAAACGGGTGTGTGCAGGCGGCAAGTCCGAATCCGACCGGTGCGCAGCCTGTTTCAGCGTTGATAAAAGGAAAGCCGGTCATGAACATCCCTGGTTGTCCTCCCATTGCGGAAGTGATGACCGGTGTAATTGTGTACCTGACCACCTACTCCAGGTTGCCTGCCCTCGATTCCTCCGGGCGTCCCAAGGCTTACTACGGACGCACGGTTCATGACGACTGCAAGCGCAGAGAGAATTTCATGAAAGGCCGCTTTGTACGGCACTGGGATGACGGTGGAGCGCGCAACGGCTATTGTCTGTTCATGATGGGCTGCCGGGGCCCCATCACGCGCAACCGCTGCTCCACCATGAAATTCAATGGAGGCACCTCCTGGCCTGCGGAATCCGGCCATCCATGCATCGGGTGCAGCGAAGACGGATTCTGGGACAACGGCCCGCTCTATCAGATGATTGATCCCGCGCTTGCACTTCCCGAGGATCACCCTTTGATTGGCAACAACACTGATTGCAGGAGATGCCATGACTAGCACGAGAATAGTTGTAGACCCTGTAACCCGAATTGAAGGACACCTTCGGATCGAAGCGATGTTGGAGGATGGTGTCATCAAGGATGCCATTTCCTCGGGCACCATGTGGCGGGGGATCGAGGTGATCCTCCAGGGCCGTGATCCGCGCGAAGCCTGGGCTTTTGCCCAGCGCATCTGCGGAGTGTGTACCACGGTCCACGCGCTGGCTTCGGTGCGCTGCGTGGAGGACGCACTCGGCATCCGTGTGCCGCAGAACGCGGATCTGATCCGCAACATCCTATTTCTTACCCAGATGGTCCAGGATCATGTCATCCATTTCTATCACTTGCACGCACTGGATTGGGTAGACGTGACGTCAGCCCTGAATGCCAGCGCCTCGGGGACAGCAGCCCTGCAAAAGCAGATATCCCCCGCGTGGCAGAATTCCTCCACGGATTATTTCGCCGGGGTTCAGGCCACTCTCAAGAGGTTTGTGGAGTCGGGGCAACTCGGTATCTTCCAAAACGCGTATTGGGGACATCCCGCCTACAAGCTGCCGGCCGAAGGTAACCTTCTGGCGGTAGCTCATTACCTCGAGGCTCTCAAATGGCAAAAGGAAATTGTCAAAATCCACGCCCTGTTCGGCGGCAAGAACCCGCATCCGAATTATCTGGTGGGCGGAATGCCGTGTTCGATTCAGCTTGATGGATCGGCGGAATATGACATGGAAGGCCATAAGCCGATAGCAGTTACGCTGGAGAGGCTTAAATCTCTGAAGACACTCATCCAAAATGCAATCAATCTGGTCGAGGGCCTGTATTTGCCGGACCTGCTTCTGATCGCTTCCTTCTATCCGGAGTGGGCGGGTCTGGGCGGCGGCCCTGGCCATTTTATGGCGTATGGTGATGTTCCGCGGAACGGCGTAGCGGATCCTGCCAATTTCCGGTTTCCGCGGGGTGTTATATTGGGAGGCAATCTTTCCAATCTCGAGTCCCTCGACCTCGCCGATCCTGCACAGATATCTGAGCAGGTCGATCATTCCTGGTACACCTACCCAGGCCAAGCCGGAGCGATGCACCCATTCAGCGGCACAACGGTGCCGAACTACTCCGGTCCCATGCCCCCCTACCAATTTCTCGACGAGAATGCCAAATACTCCTGGGTTAAGGCCCCTCGCTGGCGTGGGATTCCGATGGAGGTCGGCCCGCTCGCGCGAGTGGCAGTGGGCCTCGCCAGCGAGAGGCAGGAATTCCGCGAGGTAGTGGACGAAGCGCTTGGCCGCCTGGGGTGGAGCGAGAAGGCCCTCTTTTCCACAATGGGACGGACCCTGGCGCGCGGCCTGGAGACGCGGCTGTGCGCGCGCTGGCTCAAGAGCGAGTATGATCAGCTAATCGCTAACGTGAATCGCCGTGATGTTGCTACCGCCGACACCAGGCGTTGGAATCCTTCCACCTGGCCGACCAGATCCAGAGGTTCCGGGTTCACCGAGGCGCCTCGCGGCGCTTGCGGCCACTGGATCCAGATTTCAAGGGGGAAGATCTCCAACTATCAGATTGTCGTCCCTTCCACCTGGAATGCGTCGCCGAAGGACAGGTTGGAACAGCGCGGCGCCTATGAGTCCGCGTTGCTGGGGACTCCGATGGCTGTTGCGACTCAGCCACTGGAAATCCTTCGTACCATCCATTCCTTTGATCCCTGCCTCGCGTGTGCTACTCACGTCATGAGCCCGGACGGCAGGAAACTTTCGGAGGTGAAGATTGTCTGAGGCCAGGGTTGCACCGGTGCTGGTTCTCGGTGTGGGCAACACCCTGCTGGGGGATGATGGTATCGGGGTGCATCTGGTGAACCAGCTGTCCTGCCGGGCTGTGGACTGGCAGGACAGTGTCGAGCTGCTCGAGGGAGGGACGGCGGGCCTTGCGCTGCTGGGTTCTGTGGCCGGCCGCCCCGCGCTCGTTCTGCTGGATGCGGTCGCCCTGGGTTCCATGCCCGGCACGATCCACCTGCGCCGGGACCTGGAAGTCCTGGATCTGAGCTGTCGGTCCACCACCGCGCACGAAGGCAACGCCGGTGAGCTGCTTTCCGCAGCCCTGATGCTGGGCGAGTTGCCGGCGCGAATCTATCTGGTCGGCATCGAGCCGGCTTGCATTGGCAGCGGAACCGGACTCTCGGAACCGGTGATGAAGGCAGTCCCGGTTGCCCTGGAGGCGGCCCGCCGCGCGATTGCGGAGGCGCTCTCCGCTGTCCCCCCTCGAAAGGATCATCCTGCCGGTCAGGCCCATGGCCTGCAATCGGAATTCGGGTCGTCGATACCGCGAGTCTGACTTTTTCGGATCCCCCTGCACCGGTTTTCTAATATAGTGATTCCGGCGCAGGGGGATTCCATGGAGGCGATCAGACGCTACTTCGAATTCGAAAAATACCGCACCTCTTTCCGAACCGAAACGATCGCGGGCATCACCACCTTCATGACGATGTCGTACATCATCGTCGTGAACCCGAAAGTCCTGGAAGCCGCCGGCATTCCGCTGGGCGCTTCGATGGTAGCAACCATCCTGACGGCGGCTTTCGGATCCCTGGTCATGGGGATCTATGCCCGCCGCCCCTTTGCGGTTGCCCCCTACATGGGGGAAAACGCATTCATTGCCTACACGGTCGTCCTGGTGTTGGGCTGCACCTGGCAGGCGGCCCTGGGAGCGGTCTTCATCGGCGGCATTCTCTTCATCCTTCTGACGCTCTTGCGTCTGAGAACCTGGCTGGTGGAATCGATCCCCGAGGGGCTCCGTTACAGTTTCGCTGTCGGCATAGGCCTGTTTCTGACGTTCATCGGCCTCAATGTCACCGGAATCGTCGTGCTGGGAACGGCGGGGGCGCCCGTCAAGATCGGGGATCTCAGCAGCGCCCCTGTGATTACTGCCATCGTTGGATTTCTGCTGATCGCCGCGCTGATGCTGCGCAGAGTTCCCGGCCCGATCCTCCTCGGCATCCTGGCCACGACGGCACTTGCCTTCGGACTGGGTGTGGCCCCGATGCCCCGATCCTGGATCAGTCTGCCTCCCAGCCTCGGACCGACCCTTCTGCAGCTGGATATCCGCACCGCCCTGAGCTGGCAGTTCTTTGCGATCGTGCTCACGGTATTCGTGATGGCATTTGTGGACACCATGGGCACGCTGATCGGTGTGTCTTCGCGGGCGGGATACCTGGACGAACAGGGCCGGTTGCCGGAAATCGAGAAGCCCATGATGGCCGACGCACTGGCGACCAGCTTCGCCGCGCTTGTCGGCACCACCACCTCCGGCGCCTACATTGAGTCTGCTGCCGGGGTGGAGGCCGGGGGAAGAACGGGATTCAGCACCGTGGTGACAGCCCTGTTTTTCCTTCTCTCGCTCTTTTTTGCTCCCTTCCTGACTGCAGTGCCGGCGCAGGCGTATGGCCCCGCGCTCATTGTGGTCGGCTACCTGATGATCAAACCCATCGCCAAGATCAATTTTGACGACTACACCGAGCTGTTTCCTGCGTTTGCCGTCGTGATCCTGATGAGCTTCACCTACAACATCGGCATCGGGATCACGGCGGGTTTCGTCCTCTACCCGCTGTTCAAGCTGACGGCCGGCCGGCACCGTGAAATCAGCTCCGGCCTGTGGGTTCTGAGCGCTCTCTCGCTGCTCTTTTATATCTTTTACCCCTATACTTAGCGGAGGCGTGTCATGGCAATCCCGGCAAACATAATACGGGTCTCCGAGACTGTGTGGGAGATCCCGGTCTCTTACAAGGACGGCATGCGCGTGCCGGCACGGATCTACGCGACCGAGAAACTGCTGAGGGACATGGATGAGGGTGTAATTGACCAGGTGACCAATGTGGCCACCCTGCCGGGCATCCTCAAGTATGCGTATTGCATGCCGGACGGGCACTGGGGATATGGATTTCCGATCGGGGGCGTGGCAGCCATGGATGCCGACCGGGGAGTGATCTCACCGGGCGGGATCGGTTTCGATGTGAACTGTGGCATGCGGCTAATGCTGACACGGCTCACCGAGGAGGAAGTACGGCCCCGCCTGCGGCAATTGGTCGACATGCTGTTTCAACGCGTGCCGGCCGGGGTCGGCAGCACAGGTTTCGTCCGCGTCTCTCAGGATGAGTTTCGCCGCGCGGTGGAGCAAGGCGCGCGATGGTGCATTAAGAACGGATACGGCTGGCACGAGGACCTGGAGCGGACGGAAGAAGAGGGCTGCATTTCCGGCGCGGATGCGTCCAAGGTCAGCGCCAGGGCAGTGGAGCGGGGTTTCAAGCAGCTGGGCACACTCGGATCCGGCAACCACTACCTCGAAATTCAGGTCGCGCGCCCCGGAAACGTGTTCGACCCGAAGCTCGCGGAAGCGTTCGGCATCACTATCCCGAACCAGGTAGTTGTCATGTTTCACTGCGGCAGCAGGGGCTTCGGGCACCAGATTGCCACAGACTACCTTCAGATTTTTCTAAAGGCGATGACCGGCAAGTACGGCATCCGGATCCTGGACCGGGAACTGGCCTGTGCGCCGTTCCGCTCGACGGAGGGTCAGGACTACTTTGCCGCCATGAAGTGCGCGATCAACATGTCGTTTGCCAACCGCCAGATCATCCTGCACCGCATCCGCGAGGTATTCTCGGAAGTGTTCGGCAAGGATCCCGCAAGCCTGGGGCTGCACCAGGTATACGACGTGGCACACAACACCGCGAAGCTGGAAACACATTGCATCGACGGCGTGCCGCAGGAAATCCTGATCCATCGCAAGGGTGCCACACGGGCATTCGGCCCGGGGATGCCGGGCATTCCCGAAATTTATGGGCGAGCCGGGCAGCCGGTGATCATCGGAGGCAGCATGGAGACCGGATCCTACCTGCTGGCCGGCGTGCCCTCCGGCGAGCAGACTTTTTTCTCCACGGCGCACGGCAGCGGACGCGCCATGAGCCGCACCCAGGCCAAGCGTCAGTTTCGGGGAAGAGAATTGCTGGAGCAGATGGAAGCGCGCGGCATCCTGGTCCGCACCGCCTCGTATTCCGGTCTGGCGGAGGAGGCGGGACCCGCGTATAAGGTTATCGATGATGTGATCGATGCGGCCGAGCAGGCAGGCATCAGCCGGCGTGTGGTCCGCCTGGTGCCCATCGGAAATGTGAAGGGCTGATTTCGGAACTGCCTGCAGAGTTCCATCGAGCCAAAGGCCTTGTAGCCTTTTCCGGAGGAACGTTCCTGTTCAATTATGTTGGCGGGCGAATGGACCTGGAGGAATTCGCCTCCGGGGGGTACACAGCTGGTTTTCATCGGGCCGCGGTTGCAAGCAGTGCAGAGTACCGTCCTGGCGGGCCTCCGGCAGTGCGAGGTGTAGTGGAATGCCGTATCGATACATACCGGACATTGCGATAGCCGACGTGGCCTTCGAAGCGTGGGGAGGCACCCTGGAGGAGCTTTTTGTCGCAGCTGCCGACGCCACCATGAATGTGATGGTGGCGGACCTTGCGACGGTGGCGGAACCGCTGGCCCGCACCATCCGGGTGGAAGATACTGAGGTCGACATGCTCCTTTTTCAGCTGCTCCAGGAGCTGATCTTTCTCAAGGATGCGGAGCGGCTGCTGCTGAGGGTGAAAGCCATCGAAATCCGGAGGATCGACGGCCTGTTTACGCTCGAGGCGGTAGCCCGCGGCGAAGAGCTGGACCCCGCACGGCACGACCTCGTGGTCGACGTAAAAGCGGTCACCCTCCATCGGTATCGCGTCAATAAAACGCCAGGCGGCTGGGAAGCCGCCGTCATTCTGGACATTTGACTGCTGAGGTTGCGCAGGCGGGACGCATGGATATCGCATCGCTATTGGATCGGTCGGGTTTCCTTCAGGGTATGGGAGAGAAGAGCCGCCGGAGCCTCGCTGCCATATGCGTCGAGAGGCAGGCTGTCCGGAAAGAGATCCTGTTTTTCGAGGGGGAGCATGGCGAGGCACTGTACCTGCTCGCATCCGGTTCGGTCAGCCTGTTCAAAACGACGGCGGATGGCAAGGAGGTAGTGATAAAGGTCGTCCGCCCGGGAGAAATCTTTGCCGAAGTGATCCTGTTTGAACAGGACATCTACCCGGTGAGTGCCACGGCGAAGACTGCCTGCCGCGTGTTTCTGCTTCCCAGGCGGCAGTTTTATGCGCTCCTGGATGATGCCGCATTCCGTGACGATTTCATCGGCATGCTGATGAGAAAACAGCGCTACCTTGCCGACCGCATCCGCTTTCTGACAACCCATGACGTCGAAGACCGGTTCTTCATTTTTCTCCGGGAGCAGTTCGGCGAGAACGAGAGGATCGTGCCTCCACTGTCGAACAAAGATATGGCGGCCGCAATCGGTGTTACGCCGGAGACCTACTCGCGTCTGCTTGCCAGGCTTTCCGGAGAGGGGAAAATTGTCATGGTGGGGAAGACGATTCGCCTCCAAAAAGGCTTCTGGAAGAGTCGGAATGTTCCGGGATAGGGGCGATTCAGCGGGTTGGTTTGCGCAACGAATCGCGGATCTGGATGCCCTTTTCCTTGATTCGTTGCAGCAGGCGGTGCGCCCACTGAAATTCGGAGGATAAAAGCACGAGCCCTACCGCGATGGCCGCCCAGCCGGGACCGGGAGTGACCAGCATAACAACCCCGGCAAAAAGCGCAACAAACCCCATGACAATTTTCGCGGCTCTTTTCGAATAATGAAATACCCTCACAAACGGCATGTTCCGACTTCTCCCCTCCGCTTCCGGTTCACCTCACCCAACGACATGATATCATTTTAGCCATATCGGCCGGCTTGCTTTATCGAACAATCGGTATTTGTGGCCATGGGTAAAAATCCGCAGCCTCGAACAGAAGCTCCAGAGCAGTCGATCGTGAAATCAGCCTCCGTACTTGCCGGTTCGGGGATCCAACTTCGACAGGATGCCCTTCGTTTCATACCACTCTTCCATCCTTTTTACGGCTTCGGAGTTCTGTTCGGCGGTTTGTTCCGCATCATATCCGAAACGGTATCCGGACCGGGTCTCCAGCATGTCGTTTGCCTGCTGGCGCGCATATGCGGCTCCCTCGCCTTTCAGGACGGCAATCAGCGTGCCGAAGCCCTGGGCGTCGCCCAGCTCGAGCTGAGCCTGGGCGATGGAAAGTCTCAGAAAGCCGTCACGCTCTTGCCGGGCCGCCTCGCGCAGAGACGCAATGGCTTTTGGATCTTGCTGTTTGACCAGTGCGGCAACCGCGGCTTCGACAGCCCGGTCTGAGGGATTGCGGGAAAGGAACGCGCTCAAGGCCGGCACGATTCTGGGATCCTGCATTTCTCCCAAGTGCTCCAGGCTGCCCAGCTGGTGCGCTTCGTCTTCGCCTTCAAGCTCCCCCAGCAAGACCGCCACAGGATCGGATTTTTTTCCGGTCTCTGCCGCAGGGGCGGTTTTCCTCAGATAGGCAGCCCCGGATGCAAGTCCGATACACACGAGGAGGATCGCGGCGACATTGGCCAACGCCCGGCCCATGGCCGGGGCGTGCCGGAGGTAATAGGCAACACTGGAGAGCACAAGAACAAAGCCGAGCATTACGACGATTGCAGGTCCTGTCGGGTAATCGGCATAAAAGGACCAGGCGATGCCAAGTGTGCTTGCCAGGATGGCTCCTGCCCAGCCCAGAAGCAGACGGCCCTTGATGGTTTCGGCCCACATCTGTGCTATCACGGCCGGGACAACCAGATAGGAAAACACGAGCAGCACGCCAACGATGGCGACCGACTTGGTGATCACGACTCCGAACGACATGTAGAACAGGATGTCCCAGAACCGCACGTTCGTCCGGGTGGCGATCGCATCCGCAGGATTGATGGAAATGGCCAGGAACTTCCTGCGGAAAAAAATGTGAAACAGCCCGATGGCGCCGTATAGAAGCGCCATGTCGCGTATCTCGGCCCAGCTCACCAGAAGCACGTCTCCCACAAGCATGTGCTTCAGCTCTTCCCCCCCGGTGGCCGATTTCGAGAGCAGGAGGATTGCGGCTGCCGAGGCGGCCGCGTAAATAATTCCTATGAAAGCTTCCTGCGGCACCTTCTCCCGCCGCATGCGCGCGATGGCGAACGCCCCAGCCCCGACAAACGTGAAGGCAAGGGAGAACAGGGAAATGCGAAGAGATTCGTGAGCCGGGTCGTACCCGAGTGTGAGCGCAAACGTCGCTCCCAGCGCTGCAATCTGCGCGAGCGCCAGATCCACGAAGATCACCCGGCGCGCGATCACGTGGATGCCGAGGTATACGTGGTTGATGGAAAGCACCAGACAGGCAAGGAAGGGGAGCAACATCCATTTCAGCTCAAGTAGTGTTGACACAAAGGCTCCTGGATTTATTCGAGGTGTCCCGCTTTTGCGACTGGAAAGTTCGGGTTTGTTTTCAGTCCCTCAGTGATTTTGGCGATCAAATGGTCGATCAGCGCGAAATAAGTGGTTACTCCCGGCTCTCCTTCCACCTGGTTGGGAAGAACGACGACTACGGCTCCTGACTGCTTTGCGATGCTGTGGGGCAGTCCCAGGTCGTAGAAATTGTCCACGAGGATCAAAGGAATTTTGGCAGACCGGATGGTTTCAACCACCTGACGGACATGCTGCGGTCCGGGGGGGATGCCCGGTCTTTCTTCAATGGTGCCTGCGATCTGTATTCCGAACAGCCGGGCGAAATAGGCCCAGACCCTGTGGAACTCATAGGCTTTCACACCGGCCAAAGGCTGTGCGGCTTTGAGCCAACCCCCAGCCGCGGCGGTCAGGGGCTTTCCCCCGAACTGGTTGCCTGTCAGGAAACTCTGCAATTGCCCGCTCCAGGCCAGCCGGGTGAGTTTCTGAATCCCGATCAGCTTCAGCAGTTCGGGCCCGAACAAGGCGACGTCGATGCGCCGGAAGAAGTCCTCCTTGCGGGATTCATAGTAGTCTGCGCCGGAGGGATCGGCCCGCTTCAACGCTTCACAAATATTGCCGGCCATCGCCTTCGCCTGAAGGGGATCCAGCCAGACGTGAGGGTTTCCCTGCGGATGAACGTCGCCGAGTTCACGGGAAAGCACCTGGGGAATCTCGAGAGCGGCGATCCCGTCGCCGGCAACAACCCGGCCGGGCGTGCCGCGGAATATCTTCGCGTTGCCCGAACCATTGGCTACCTGGTCCGCCCACAGCTCCAGGGAGAGGCCATTTTCGACAAAAATGTCGGCTTCCCTGGTTTCTCTCATCAGGATGGGTGTCGGGGTGACAAGATGAGGGTCCTGATCTCCTTTGGCAAGCGCGCTTACCGATATACGATCGCCTCCTATTTCTGCAGCGAGCGCCCTTATCGTCGGCAGGGTGCAGACCACACGGATCTTCCGCGCCTGCCCGGGAGCAGCCGAGCAAGGGATTGCAGGCAGCAGCAATGGAATCGCCAGGATGCAAACCGAGATTCTCAATTTCATACCAAGCTCCCTATTTGTTTACCCAAAAGGGTTCGGGGGGATGGGACCCGAAGACAAAGTTCAGCTCTGCAAACACCGAGCTGCGGTGGTTTTCACTGGCGAGATCGCTCCACCTGCGCTCGTAGTTCAGTCGAAAACGCAGAAACTCGCTGAAATAATAGGAGAAGTAGGGGGTGAAGCTGCGGCGCAGGAGCAAGGGATCGTTGAGGGCATTCGTCCGGTCCCACCGAGCGCCTGCGTAAAGGCGTCTGTTGAACTGCCACTGGCCGAAGACAGTGAAGCCGAGGGGGTTCTTCTCGCCGGAGGCGCCCGCGTTCGGATCTTGACCGGCGTCGAACGCCGGCGGCACTTCCGGATATGCATGCCGGGCGAACATGAACTCCCCACTGACCAGGAATGACTTCCACCCCCCCAGCCGCAGCGGTTTCCATCGATACGTGAAATCCGCGCCGTGAAAATCAGCCTGACTGACGCCATTTCCTGCCGGGTGTGCATAGCTGGACCACCCGATCTCCAGATTCTGGGAACTTCCGAACGAGCGGAACCAGCGCAGGTGGCCGAGGTAAGCGGTGCGTGCGTTGATATCAGGGGAGAGAGCCACGTCGCCGCCTGTTATCACCTGCAGGGTTGCATCCAGGCTCGATTGCCTGTCCCAGGGTGTCGGGATGAAAAAGTTGCCGGATACGCCGCTCTGCGCGAATCCCTCTTCTCCCAGGAATTCCTGCACGGGAAGGGGCCGGGTGCTTTGCGGCAGATCGTGGATGTGCAGAATGTTGTTATTGCCGAAGGAGGGACGGAACCTGCCGACTTTCAATTTCAGGCCGAGAGGAGCCTGCGCCTGGAAGGGGAGTTTCTTGATCGTGACGTAGGCCTCTTCCACACCAGCGGAGTATTGTCCCGGGGTTTCCGAAGCGAGCGATGCGATGAATACCCCATCTGCATAAGGATCAACCGCGGCTCTCAAGTCAAGTTCGGTCTCTCGCAGAGTCATCTTGTTGTCGATGCGCGCTCCATCGTCGTTGTAGATCTTTTGGTTGTCCCCGCGGCCCAGAAAACTCCCGACCACCGTCATCGCAGGATTCAAAGCCCCCGGGATGATGGGCACAGGAGGGGGTGCGGCCTGGACGGCCGTTGCGGGCGCCGCCTCGGCCGCTCCCCGGAGCATCTGGACCTGAAGTGCGGCCACCTGCTCCTCCAGGTCCTTGATACGTTTCTCGTATTCGGCTTTCAATGATTGAATCTGACTTTGAATTGCCTGCAGTGCGGACGCACCGGCGCCGGAATCGATCTGTGCGGGCCCCGGAGCGCCTTCATAGGCCAGGCAGGGTGATGCCATCGAACAGGCCAGAGCTGCAACAAGAAATGCGCTTCCTCTCATACCGTCTCTCCGTGTCCTCTTCATCCCGAGATGCGAAAGATTATACATTGAGATCAGGGCGGGTTTTAGTGGCATGGGCGCGCTTGGGGCCCGCGCAAAAATAAACTCATATACTGCTGCAGCATGGGAGAGCGAGGAATGCGCTGAACGATGAGCTTAGGAATTCAGATATCGGAGAGGCTGCAGCCCGTCGGGGCGCGGCGGCGGGCGGGCATCTGCCGTGTTGCCGCTCCTCGACGATGCCACCACATCGCCTGCGTCGCGGCGCCTTGCATCTGCCCGCGCGGCGCTCGCGCCAGAATGTGAACTTATTTTCGCGCGAACCCTCAGTACACGTAAGACCGGCAAAAAAGCCACGAATTTCACGAACATATGCCTCGGCCCGCGTTCGTGAGATTATTCGTGGCTGTTTTTAACCGGCCGGGAAAGAACGGTCGTGCTACCGGATTCCGGCCGCTTTCAATTGTGCTTCTCGGACGGCTCTGAATTCCGTGCCCGTCTTCCACTCGGGATATTTATCCGCCTGAGCCGCCCGGTAACCCATCAATCCGTAAAATTGCAAATCCAGCACCGTGCCGCTCATGTCCCAATCCGGTTGCACCACGTCCGACGGCTGGTGGTAAATGTGGGAGGTGTACTCCTCTCTGATTTTCCTGCCGTAGTCTTCCGGCTTGCCGACAAATTCGATCCCGCTGCTGCTGGCGAGTGCCGGCACGCCCATTTTCGCGAAGGGGAAGTGGTCGGAGCGATAATAGGAGCCTTTCTCCGGGGAGGGGTCCGGCCGTATGACGCGACCCTGTTCCGCCACTATCTTTTGGGCGTAATCATCCAGGTCCGAATTGCCGAGGCCCACGATAGTGATATCCCGGGTCCGGCCGTACACGTTGAGGACGTCCATGTTTATCACCGCGAGTGTGCGGGCCAGCGGGTAGATTGGGTTTTCAGCATAATACTGTGACCCAAGAAGCCCCTGCTCCTCGGCGGTGACCGCGAGAAAGAGCATGGTGCGTTTGGGAGGGGGAGCGACTCTGCCGAATGCGCGCGCCAGTTCGATCAACCCCCCGATGCCGGTCGCATTGTCCTGTGCGCCGTGATAGATCTTTGCCCCCTTCGGATCGGGCTCGATGCCGAGGTGGTCCCAGTGGGAAGTGTAGATAACATACTGCGACTTTAAGTCCTGATCGCTCCCCTCCAGCTTTCCGACCACGTTGCATGATTCGATCATCCGCAGCTTGTTTGCCAGTGTGATCGAGGCGGTTACGCCGAGTGGGACCGGCCGGAAACTGCGAGACACGGACTGCTTCTTCATGTCATCGTAGTTGTTGCCGGCCAGTGTGAACAGCCTCCTGGCCTGATCCAGGGAGATCCAGCCTTCAATGGCGACGCGCGACATGTTCCTGTCGCCGGCGACAAGGTCGAACTGCTCGGTGACCTTGTTCTGCACTACCGAGAACGGATATCCGGCAGGCTCGGTTTCGTGAACGATGAGCACGCCTGCCGCGCCCATCTTGGCGCCGATCTCGTACTTATAGGTCCAGCGTCCGTAGTATGTCATCGCCGGTCCGCCAAAGACCTTCGGATCGAGCTTTCCCGGATCGGCCGGATCCGGCACCGGCGGGTCGCCGACCAGCATTACAAGGGTCTTCCCCTTGAGATCCGAGCCTTTGTAATCGTCCCAGGAGAACTCGGGAGCCTGCACTCCGTAGCCTACGAACACGATTTCGGAGTCCTGCAGTTCGGCGGTTTCGGAAACATGCTTCGACCATGCGACGAAGTCATCCTTGAATCTGAGCCTCGACTCCTTGCTTGCTCTCCTGAAGGCGAGTGTCGCGTCCTGGTTTGGGGTGATGCCGACCAGAGGGACCTTCTGGATGTAGTGCCCGTCCGTATTTCCGGGCTGCAGGCCCGCCTTCCGGAATTCGTCCGCTATATAGGCCACCGTAAAGTCCTCACCACGCGATCCCGGGGCGCGCCCCTCGAACGAGTCGTCGGCGAGCCTCCTGGTGTGTTCCAGCACGGCGCTGCCGTCGATTTCGGCAAACGTCTCGGCCGGAGTTTTTGCCGCGGCAGGAGACGGCGGCGGATTGGATCCCCCGCAACCTGCCGCCGTAACAGCGGTCGCCAGGATAATCATTGCCAGTACGTTTGATCTCATTGCGGGCTCCTTTGCATGCAGCGCGTACATCCGGCATAAGCTAGATGTTTTGCCGGCATGTTGCAAGCGGTTTCCCCGATGCTACTTCGATTCAGGCAGTGGGGTGCATTTCCATCCCAACCCCGAAGGGGTTGTGCAGGAAAGCCCAGGGCGCAAGCGGGCGTCCAACGGTTGGTCTCCTACAGGCAGCCGGGCGCCCTTCCCCAGGGCCTGCGCCCTGGGCTTTCCTGCCGGACCCCTGCGGGGTCCTTTTTGATTCCCTGACCTTCAGGGCTCGCCACTGTCTGACTCGCAACCCGAAGCTGGCAAGCCTGCAGCGCTCCGCGCCGGGGGCCATTCAGCCATGCTCTGATGGCGGACGTGATCAGGTGTGCTGGAAGGCGGACGGGCAATGCGCGGAGATCGTGCACGAATTGCAGTCCGGACGTCGTGCAGCGCAGACCAGGCGCCCGTGCCAGATCAGCATGTTGCCGAAGGCCGCCCAATCCTGCTG
>JAFNAG010000680.1 GCA_017860135.1 Acidobacteriota bacterium | reverse complement strand
ACTGAAGATCAAGTCCCACTTCCGATTGCACCCCTTGAGGTATCGAATCCGGAAAAGGCCCGCGGGCGTCGTGCACCCACGGTGTCAAATGCATCCCCCATTCGGTGCAGTGCTCGAATGTTCATTCATTGAATATAGATTATTTATTGAAAAAGAATGACTTAAAGCCTGAATGTGGCTGGATTTATTTCACGAATCTGTGATATACATCCTGTACCCCACCCGATGATTGACCCGGCCCGCTGACTATGCGACGACTCTATATATACCCACATCGGAGTGTGCGTTCGTTCCCGGTGTCGCGGCTCCGCGCTCTCGCCGCAATTCTTACCGCCGTCTCCGTCAGTCTTCTTGTCCTGTACTTCGCGTCTCCGCTGCTCGAGATGCACAGCCGGGTCTGTATCTACCTTCTGGACCTGACGCGGATTCCTGCGAGTCCTGTAACGCAGATCGACGTATTTGCGCCTCTTGGCCCGGCACCCGCCGCGGACGTCCCGTTTCCGGCGCCGAGAGCGCATCCGGTGCGCACGGGCCTGGTTTTTGCCGGATGTCTTGCGGCGATGATCGTGATACACCGGCGCGTGCCGCTAGGGCGGAATTTCGTCATCTTCCTCATGATCCTGCTTTTTGCCGCCGCCATCGTGATTGTGTTCAACCCGTCCTTCTACTTCGACGGCAGGATGTACCAGCAGATCTGGCTACGGGGGGAGATCCTCGTGTGGATCCTGCTGCCGTGGGTCGCGGCGCTGCTTTTCATTGTGACTCTGCCGTCACCCGCTGCCGGAGTGGGGTGGGTGCTTCTGCTGCAGGTGTATGCCATCGTCTGGTCCGCAGTTCGGCTTGCCTTCTGCCTGGGAGTGCTTCACTTCACGGGCATTTTGTTCCTGCCGCTGCTCTGGTTTGCGCTGGGGATACTCCTGGATCTCGTGTATGTGCTGGTCTTTTACAGCCTGGCGCTGCGAGTCTCGATGCGTCGTGCGGGTACATGGAGGACGCCGTGATTGTCCTCATCTGGATTTGCAGGATCTGCCTGATATTCACCATCGCGGTCCTGGCTGCCTATGCGATCCGGCATCACATGTTCGTGCTGTCGCGTATTTCCTGCCGCAAGCCGCTGGACATGATGGAACTGGTCGGATTCAACAACCCCACGGTTTCCGTGCTTGTGCCGATGCACAACGAGGAGAATGTCGCCGGTGACGTGCTCCAGGCCCTTGTGGACTGTGATTATGACTGGAACCGGCTGGAGATCATCGCCATCGACGACCGGTCGGAGGACCGCACCGGGGAGATCATCGACGAATTCGCCGCGAAGTATCCGGTCATCAAGGCGATCCACCGGAAGAAAGGGAGCGGGGGAAAAGGCGCTGCCCTGCGGCAGGCCACCGTGCACGCGGGCGGCGACATCATCCTGCTCTTCGATGCGGACTACGTTCCGAGCCGGGCGATGATCAAGTTCCTGGTGACGCCGTTCTGCGACCCGGAGGTCGGCGCGGTCATGGGGCGGGTGGTCCCTCAGAATGGGGGCGCCAGCGTGCTGGCCGGACTGTTGGAACTGGAGCGGGGCGCCGGCTACCAGATCGGGCAGCAGGCGCGATACCACCTTGGTCTCACGCCCCAGTTCGGCGGGACGGTAGGAGGAGTGCGCGCATCCGTGCTCAAGGCGGTCGGGGGATGGAACACCGACTCGCTGACCGAAGATACCGATCTCACTTTCCGGCTGATGGTGCACGGCTGGAAAGTCGCGTACGTGAACCGCGCGGAATGCTATGAGGAGGCGCCGGAGACCTGGCAGGTGCGCAACCGCCAGATCCGCCGCTGGGCGACGGGCCACACCGAGTGCCTCCACGCACTGTGGAGGGAATGGCTGGCTGCGCGGTTCCTTTCCCGCGCAGAGCGGATCGACGGCCTCTTCGTGCTCGCCTGCTACTGGACGGCGCCGATCCTGGTGCTGGGCTGGCTCGCGTCGCTCACCCTGTTCCTTACTCCCCGGGCCCACGGGACAGGGCCGTTTCTGGCGGCCCTGGCGTTTGTCGGCTATCAGATGTTCGGCAATCAGGCGACCTTCCTGGAACTCGGCGCCGCCGCCCTGCTCGACGGAAACCGTCGCAGGATCGTGCTGCTGCCTCTGAGCCTGTTCAATTTCTTCGCCAGCACCGGCGCGATATGCCAGGCGCTGGTCACCTATTACCTCGGCGGGCTCTTCGGTACGGGGCCGCATTACTGGCACAAAACCGAACGCTATCGCAGCGGCAACGGGAACGGCAACCACAACGGCAACGGTAAGGGCAACGGGAACGGGAACGGCCGCCATTCCAACAGCGGCCACCTGACCCGTTCGGTGAACGGGCTGTATTTCTACCGAGAGTGATCTTTGAAAAGTGAGCGCGGGCTTTCAGGCTGTCTAACGGTTGAATCACGGCGTAACCAGGCCCGAAGGGCCGGCAGTACATAGGCCCGGCCGTCAGGCCGGGATAGGGATGGAGCAAGGCTGAGCGCCGAAGGTGCGGCACCAAACCCGCAGG
>JAFNAG010000255.1 GCA_017860135.1 Acidobacteriota bacterium | reverse complement strand
CGTCCGTGAAGAGGTTCGCACCACCGCAACAACGGATCACACTGTCGACATAGGTATCGCCGTTGATGGTCATGTACGGGTTCTTCCAGACCGGGCACAGAACGCGCGGCGGCCGCGCAGGTGCAATCGAAAGGGCATCAGCACGTGCCTTTTCGATGGCCGAGAGGATGGTCTGCGCCACATTCCCCGTTCCCGTCACCGCCCCCATATCGGCAATCATCTTGAGGCACCCGTCCACGGTCCTGGGGAAAGTGACGAATACCTTCAAGCCGGCATCCTCAAGCGACTGGACCTGGTGACGCCGGTTTTCCTCTGCGTTGGCGATGACAAGATCGGGTTCCAGCCCGATGAGCCGCGCGGCCGCGAAGTTCTTGGTGCCGCCAATTCTTTTTTTTGCCCGAACCCCCTCCTCGGGGTGTATGCAGAAGTCCGTCACTGCGACGACGGAGTCGCCTGCGCCCAGCGCGAACAGGGTTTCAGTAATGCTCGGCACGAGGCATGCGATGCGCCGGGCGGGCTCCCTTAGCTCCAGGCATCGGCCGAGATCGTCGAGTACCTCGATCATAGGTCCATGATTATACTCTGCCCCTTCGACCAACAGGCTGATTTCGGGTGTAGTCGGAAGCGAGACTCAACCCTCGCAAAATTCAGGTCGCGCAACGATCAACGACAAAAGAATGTATCAATGGTCAATGGTCATTAGTCATCTGGCCGCTGCAAACCTTCGGCCCGTGCGGTCCTGATCGCGTTCGGGGCGGATGAAGTACCCGAGCGCAGAGCCAACCTGCCGAGCCCCCCAATGACAATTGACAAATGATAATCGGCAGGTTCTTTTTTGTTGAGTCTCACTTCCGATTGCACCCGCTGATTTCCATTGTGGCATAATCTGTGACGGCTCAGAACTGCAGCACCCTCACGGTTGAGACGCAAGCCATCTTGCGACGCGAGTCGGGAAGTAGCGGTCGCCGGTGAGCCACTCTGGCGACCGTAGGGTAACCACGGGTGAGGACGGCGCCAGAAAATGAAAGACAAACTCCTGCGGGATGCAGTGCACGGCGATATTGAGCTGAAGCCTCTGGAATTGGAACTGGTGGACACCAGGGAATTCCAGCGTCTGCGCGGAATCAGGCAGCTGGGAACCGCGTGCCTGGTCTATCCCTCCGCCACACATACCCGCTTCGAGCACTCGCTGGGGACGTGCTGGATGGCACAGCGGATGATAGAAGCGCTGCGCCGTTCCGCGGCGATCACCGCCGAAGAGGCGGCTGCGATCCGCGTGGCCGCCCTCCTGCACGACATCACACACATTCCCTTCGGTCATACGCTCGAGGACGAGCGCCGCGTATTGCCGCGCCACGACAAGGATCGGTTGCGGTTCGCGCACTTCCTGACGGAGTCTTCGTTGGCTTCGCGCCTCCGGCGTGCAGGTATTCATGAGGAAGTGCTGCGGATACTCCGGGGAGATGCCGGATATGCGTCTGAAATCGTGACGGGTGCGATTACAGCCGACCTGCTGGACTATCTGAGAAGGGACACCTACTTCGTCGGCTTCTCCCAATATTACGATCCCCGGGTATTTCAGTCTTTCATCCTGCAAGGGGGGCGCTTTGTCATCAATCTGGAAAAGCACGGCTTGCGCCGCCACGACGCCCTGTCAGAGCTGATCAACCTGCTCCGCATCCGCTACACCTTGTCCGAACGTGTGTATTATCATCACACCAAGATCGCTTCCGGTGCGATGATTTCCAAAACGGTGGAACTGGCGATTGCGTCGGGAATGAGGATCGAGCTTTTGCGGGATCTGAGGGATGATACGTTGCTCATGATGCTGCGGCTGCGATTTGCGGATAATGCGGCCATCGCCCACATTCTGGATTGCCTGGAATCGCGTGTGCTCTACAGGGCCTGTCATGTGCTGACCGTTGAGATTGGTGAAAAGCGGCAGGAGGAAATCGTCGACCGGTATCATTTCAATGCCTCGGAAAGAGAGAATCTGGAGGCCCGGATCGCGTCTGCGGCAGGGTTGCAGCCATACCAGGTAATTGCGTATTGCCCCTCGGTCGGCATGGCGCTGCCGGAGGCGGAAGTGCTCGTGCGGCTGGAGAACGGGGATGTCGTCCCTTTGTCGGAAAGCAACAACGACGAAATCCGTGTCCTGCGGCAAAAGCACCGCGCCCTGTGGCGGTTCTTCGTCTTCATCGATCGTACCGCCTGGGACCGGGCGCCACAGGCCCGAAACGCGGCCGCGGTGTTTCTTTGAGGATCAAAGTGGCAGTTTTTGCCCTCAGGGTGGTGTTCATGAAGAGTTGGACTCGTCGCGAAGTGCTAAAGAGCGGAATGGCAGTGCCGGTCGTGACGGCTCTGGGAGTGCCTGCCAGGTCAGTGCCGGTGCGTTCTGAAAAAACACAAACAAATTCCGGAACGGCGCCTCTGCGCGAACGGTCCCTCCTGGATTTCGGCTGGCGCTTTCATTTCGGACATGCCAACGATGCCGCAAAGGACTTCGGCTTCGGCAGCGGCAGGTCGGGAGGGTTTCAGAAGACCGGCGGCTTCCTTTCCCCGAGCAACCTGACCTTTGATGACGGCGACTGGAAAACCGTGGATTTGCCCCACGACTGGGCAATCGGACTTCCGTTTCAGAACGACCCCTCCCTTTCAAGCAAGGGATACTACCCGCTCGGCCGCAACTACCCGGAAACCAGCGTGGGCTGGTATCGCCGCATATTCGAAATCCCGGCCTCCGACGCGGGCAGGCGCATCTCGGTGGAGTTCGACGGCGCTTACCGGGATACGATGGTCATCTTCAACGGCTATTACATCGGCCGGCACGGCGGCGGTTACGATCCATTCAGCTTCGACCTGACCGATTTTGTTAATCCGGGAGTTCCCAATGTGCTGCTGGTCAGAGTCGACGCTACACTGAGCGACGGCTGGTTTTATGAAGGGGCCGGACTCTACCGGCATGTCTGGCTCGTCAAGACCGCTCCGGTTCACGTGAAGAAGTGGGGCACGCTGGCGACGGCAGTAGTGCAGCCGGGGGCGGCGACGGTTAAAATCCGCACCGAGGTGGAGAATCACGGGAAGGACGCCCGAAACGTGCGCGTGATCTCGACCATCCTGGATCCGGCGGGGAGAGAGGCAGGGAAGACCGCCAGCACGCCGTTATCCATCCCGGAGTTCAGCGAACGCACCGTCGACCAGCAAGTCGCGATGCGGCAGCCGGCTTTGTGGTCTCTGGAGGAACGGAACCTGCACAAGCTGGTGACCGAAGTGGAGGCCGACGGGATCATCACCGATCGATACGAGACCCGCTTTGGCATCCGCGGCCTGAGGTTCGACCCCGACAAGGGTTTCCTCCTCAACGGCAAATCCGTCAAGGTGAAGGGGACGTGCAACCATCAGGACCACGGGGGAGTGGGCGCCGCGCTGCCGGACGCCGTGCAGTATTTCCGGATCCGGAAACTCCAGGAAATGGGATGCAACGGCTTGCGCACGTCTCACAATCCGCCGACGCCCGAACTTCTGGACGCCTGCGACGAATTGGGAATGCTGGTGCTCGACGAGACGCGCATGCTGTCGTCGAATCCGGAAGGGCTTGCACAATTCGAGAACATGGTCCGGCGCGACCGGAACCACCCGAGCGTGTTCTTGTGGTCGATGGGCAACGAGGAGAGCATATCGGTCACCGATACCGGTTTGCGTATCTTGACGTCGATGAAGCGGATCGCGGTGAAACACGACGGCTCGCGGCCGATCACGATCGCGCCGCCGCCCATGGGAGATTACATGGGAAAAGGCGGGCTTGCGGTCTGCGATATCATGGGTTACAACTACGCCGATCCGCAAGCCGAAGCTTACCACAAAGCCAATCCCAAGGTCGCCGTCATCGGGACAGAGAACGTCAGCGCAGTCGGCACGCGGGGCATCTACATTACCGACCGCACCAAAGGATATGTCGCATCGTACGACCCCTACACCACGACGGGCCGGGCTTCCGCCGAAGGCTGGTGGAGATTCGTCAGCCCGCGACCCTGGGTGGCAGGCGGCTTCGTCTGGACCGGGTTCGACTACCGCGGCGAGCCGTCTCCCTACCAGTGGCCCAACATCAGCTCGCAGTATGGCGTCATCGATACCTGCGGGTTCCCGAAAGACACGTTCTTCTACTACCGATCGTGGTGGACCTCCCATCCGGTGCTGCACATTTTCCCGCATTGGAACTGGCCCGGGCTCGAAGGGCAGGAAATCGTCGTCTGGGTCCACTCGAATATGGACCGGGTGGAGCTGTTCCATAATGGCCAAAGCCTCGGCGCCAAAGACCTGCTGAAAGACCAGCACCTGGCCTGGAACGTGAAATACGCCCCCGGCACGATCGAAGCGCGGGGCTATAAAGGCGGTCAGCAGGTCATGACCGCGAAGCGCGAGACTACCGGCGCACCCGCGAAGCTCGTGCTGCGCCCCGACCGTCAGGAGATCAATGCGGACGGCGAGGATGTGACGATGTGCGCGGTCGAAGTCCAGGACGCGCAGGGACGCGTCGTGCCCATCACGGATAACGCAGTCACCTTCAGGATAACCGGCCCGGGGAAAGTGATCGGAACCGGAAACGGCGACCCGACAAACCAGGAACCCGACATCGGCTCGACGCGGAAGGCGTTCTCGGGACTGTGCATGGCGGTCGTTCAGTCCACGAAATCGGCCGGGAGCATCAGGATTGAGGCAACCTCGCCGGGACTGACAGACGCAGCCGCGACCATCACCACCAAGACGGTGAAGCTGCGGCCTCAGGTGCCGGTCTGGGAACGAGCTATTCCATCAGGCACGGGCATCACGGGGCTGTGGAGGCCGACAGCCGCGATCGCAGCTGCGGCAACCGGCAATCCGATGGCCCTCGCTGCCGGCAGCACCGACATGATCTTCACCTTCCACCAGGAAGGGAATGTCTTGACAGGCTCCGTGGAATCCACGGGCGGAGGCGGCTTCGGCGGCGGAGGCAACACAGGAGGCTCGATCGAAGACGGAATCGTCGACGGCGTCAACATTTCGTTCCGGGTGGCAAACACTACCTACCGGGGGACGCTCAAAGGTGAGCAGATTGAACTACAGAGGACCGGCGGCCCCGCCGGCCGGGGCGGCCGAGGCGGTGCGGCTCCGAGCGCTGCTGCCGCCGCAGGCCCGCGCCCGGCGGTCGGCCCGCCGGCAGCCGGCTCCGACCCATCCTTCGGCGGCGGAGGGGGTGGCCGGGGCGGCGCCGGCGGCCAGGCGCCCGCGCCCTTGATCCTGAGGAGAGTGACGCGCTAAAGGGTTTCTGCTCCGAGTGCTTTTGGGGATCGTTTTCCCACCTGGCGTGCGTGAAACACATGACACGCCCGTATCGCTCACCGGAACAGAGGCTCAAAGGATAGAATGTATCAAATGTCATTTGTCATTTCTGTTTGGATCGGTCTGGAGCCTCGTCACGGAGAATCGCGAGCTTGCGCGTTTTCTCAGCGCCTCGGCCAGGACAGCACAAGCCAGAGGCCTGCAGCGGCCAAATAACCATTGACAATTGATAAAATCCTTTGTCGTTAATCGTTGCGCGACGCATCCTCTTGTCCGAATTTCACCGAAGATCGAGTCCCACTTCCGATTGCACCCCGGCAGGCGTCGCCGATTGATATCTGCAACCGGGCGGTGATACAGTGGGATCGGAACCGTGCATGCATCCGTTGGATGTCGGACTGAGGGAACGACCGCTCTGTCGCGGCATCGCCGGCCGGGCGGATCGTTCTTGAATGGAAACCTGCGCGGGAGGCCACATCCCTGAGCAAACGCCGGGATGCCGAGCAAAGACTGCAGAATCATGAGACTCAATCCGGGAAAGTTATCTCCGGACGAGGTGGAACGATGAGAGATATCGCGATTCTTCCCTTTGCGGTTCTTTTGTTTCTCGCCATCGCGGTCGCGGCCCAGTCGCCGGCGCCCGCGAGGCCCGTGCTGGTGATCTTCGAGACCGAGCTTGGCGATATTACGATGGAAGTGGACGTCGTTCATGCGCCAATCACAGGAGGAAACTTCCTGAAGTACGTCGACGGGAAGTTCTATGACGGGGGGATCATCAACCGGGCAGTGCGGCCGGACAACACGACGCGGCACGATGTTGAGATCCAGGTCATCCAGTTCCAGATCAACCCGGAGCGAAACCGTGACCAATTCCCGCCGGTCCCGATGGAGCGTACGAGCGTGACCGGCCTGAAGCATTCGACCGGCGCGCTTTCAATGGCGCGCAGCGGTCCTGACACCGCGAGGGCCTCGTTCTCGATTACGATCGGCGATCAACCCGAGATGGATTTCGGCGGTCGACGCAATGCCGACGGCCAGGGCTTTGCAGTCTTCGGCCGGGTCCTGGAAGGCATGGACGTCGTCCAGAAGATCCAAGCCGCGCACACGTTGCCGGCCGGTCGGCGCGGCCCCTACGGAACCGAATCGCTCGATCCGCCGATCAAGATCCTCAAGGCATACCGCAAAAAAGCACAGTGATAGCAACTACCAAAAACTGAGCGTGTAAAAATATGTCCAACTGAGCTACTTCACCCAGAACCTGCAGGCAAAAAACCAATAAGGGGGATTCTGTCCCCCGAATCTATTTGGTGAAGGCAGGCTTCGGGAACTGCGCCAGGATTTCGCCGAAGAGGAAACCCTTCCGGAACTCGAGGCCATCCCGGCTGAAGAGCTGCACGGTGTCGGTGGTTGCGGTTAGGACAGACTGGATGATCAGAGTGTATGTACCTGGGGCCACATCCGTGATCATGAAGGCGCCGCTTTCACTGTGGAACGACCGTTGATGGTCGGACCCGGTCTCCGGGTTTTTGACATGGACAACAAAGCGCCTCACTGGAATCCCCTTATAGTCAACGACGCGGCCGTAGATGCCTGCCTCGATGCGCTTCATCTTTATGACAAGATTCGCCGGGGCTGGTTTGCCTCCTTCGAAGGCCAGTCTGTGGTCGAAATATCCGGTCTTTGATACCTGGATCTCGCGGAC
>JAFNAG010000679.1 GCA_017860135.1 Acidobacteriota bacterium | reverse complement strand
TCCAGTCCACCCCGGAATCGAGGTTCGCTCCGAGCTGGCTGGCGAGCAGCCGCTTCTGGAACAGCTTCTCCTTGATCCAGACCGGGAGCGCCTGACGGAACGACGTAAATCCGCGCGGCGCGAAGGCGAGGTAAGTCTCGAGGAGGCGCTCGAACTTGAGGAACGGCTTGTCGTAGAACGCGATGCAGTCCAGTTGGTCGGGGCGCAGTCCTGCGAAATCCACGCAGAACCGCACCGCGTTCGTCGGAAAGCCCGGGTCATGCTTGACCCGCGTGAAACGTTCCTCCTGCGCGGCGGCGACGATCTCGCCGTCGACGACCAGCGCCGCCGCAGCGTCGTGGTAATAGGCCGAGATGCCGAGGATGTTCATCGTCCGTGCCCCTCGGCAGCCTCAGAACAAGGTGTATATGAAGGGAGCGATGGCCGAGCCGTGAGCAAGGATCAGCAGGCCGCCGATCGATACCATGACGATGATGATGGGCAGCAGCCAGAGCTTCTTGCGGCTGCGAAGGAATGCCCAGATTTCGGCGAAAAAATCCATATTCTTGCCTCGTATCAGAATTGGCGCGGGAAGGTGGACCCCGCCGGGCCGGGCGGATCTCGCTTGATCCAATACGTGCTCAGCCCCGGGTCAAACTGGCGGCGCAGCTCGTCGCGGCCGCGCAAGCGCATGGCGACGGCGATCGGCGTCAGGAATGCAAAATATATCACGCCCATCACGACCGGACTGACGACCCGATTGAGCAGGACCGCGAGGCGCATCCACGCGACGTTCAGGGGGTGTAGCACGCGGGGAACGGTGAGCGACGCGAGCAGTAAAAGCACCGACGCGGCTAACGGCACGACAAAATGCGTGTTTGACTTCCATGCCATCCACGCGCTGAGAAGCGCGAAGACCGTGGTAAACGTGAAGCCGAAAGACCTGTCGCTCGGCAAAGGTGCCGCGATCGATGGCGCCATCAGTCCATACCTCCTGTGACGACCCCGGGGGGCGAGGGTCATTCCAAATGCTTGTTGCTATTATGGCGTCCCATGCCTGGAGATTTGGGAAAAGGTTCACAATGTGACTTTGCGAGGTGAGGCGCGAAGGCATTCAGTCTCGCATCAGCCAGATCCTCATCAGGTAAAACTCCTGCGCACGATTCCCGGGATCCCGGGTCAAGACGAGGGAATGCACGGTCGTCGTGTTCACGTATGCGCGGCCCCTGGCGGCTGCCAGGCGCTCCAACGGAATCGTCCAGGTTCGCCGTGAGCGCGGTGGGATAGTGATCATCCCAAAATATCCAGCCTGCCTCTGGTTCCGCTGGCTGTGGTCCCGAATTCTCACTCGCAGCAGTAGTGTGGCACCGGTCGGGTTCGCGAGATCGAGGGCGAGGCTGTCATAACCTCGCCAGTCCGGGTATGGCTCCCAAAGAGCGAGGCCCCATCCCTTGTTACCCTGCAATCTGGCGTGCAGGCCAACGGCTTCCTCGCCGTCGCCCGCCAGGACGATCGGCAGACGCTCCCGCTGGACCGTGACTGCGGAATAGGCGCCGAGAAAATAGGTGCCAACGGGTGAACTGAAGTCCACCAGCGTCGGGAAATTCCTGTGGCGCTGCAGGTACGCCGTCCCGGTGATGGCCAGTGGAGCGATGATGATCGCGGTGCTGGTGACGCCGACCAGCAGACCGATGCGTTGGAGCAGTCTGCGCGACGGCCGCTCGCGCACCTTGGGGTCTGTTACGGCGAGGAACCCGGTTGCGGCAAGCGCCCCCAGTGCATCCCGCAGAAGATCGTCGAAGGAGGCGTCACGCCCGGTCATTAGCTGCAGCAGTTCGACAAGCGCGCCGAGCAAGAGTGACACCGCAATCGCAAGGGAATACTCGCGCAGGGCGCTGACGGGTCGGACTGGCGCCCGGCGCAATAGCGCGATCACCGTCAGGGTCACGATGGCGAAGGCCGGGGCGTGGGCGAAATTGCTTAGCTCCGAGGCCCAGCGCCCTTCGCCCGGAACCTGGCCGAACATGACTACGGCGAGGACGGCGACGGCCGTGCCGAACGGCACAGCGAGCGATGACGATCCGGTCTGAGTCTTGCGCAGGGGCCACCTTGGTCAATTCGTGACGATCCGTCGAATCGGCCACGAATCGCGTCATTCGCGGCGCCCGATTGCTATTCTACGATCAAATCGGGCATGAGCCGCCTGCCGCCGGAGCTGACGTGAAAGTGACCGTACCGAGAACCGTGGCGCTGGCCATCGCAGGCATCGCCGTGGTGCTTGTCGGCCGGCACGCGGTCCATCGTCTCGAGGATGCCATGCGAGCCCATCCGGAGTGGCTGCCGCCGGCATTCCAGATCCGGGATCAGACGCGCCAGAGCGCATCCTTCTTCAAGTGGATTGCGGATGCGGATCTCGGCTTTGTCCTGCCGCCGAATCTCCGGCAAACCGTCGCCACCCCGGACTTCACGTTTGTTCGCGTGACTGACTCATTTGGGTTTCCGAATCGCCGTCCGTGGCCCGCCCATGCCGACATAGTGTTTACCGGCGACTCGTT
>JAFNAG010000066.1 GCA_017860135.1 Acidobacteriota bacterium | reverse complement strand
TTGGCTGTTGGGCTTGAACGGCGATTCCGGTCGCCGGATCCAGCCAGAGCTTCGATTTCATGCCGTTCCATTTGTTCAACACGTCGAGAACGATGGTTTCAAAGGTCTTGCCGGAGCGCCGGATGGTCTCGTTGCCGACCTTAGTATATATGGTCTCCTGAACCTGGGCGTCGCGCCCGTCAAAGATCGGGTAGGACTTTGACCCAAGCTTGCTGCCGGCGAAATCCGCCACCAAGTGCGGATAATACAAAGTGTTGGCCAGCACCACATCCGGCGGGAGCGGAACAGCCTGCTCCTGGCTCACTCCGCTTCCGGAAACGAATGCCTGCCCGCCCGCGATGCGGATTTTGGAGGACAGCCGCATTTCACCCTGCTCGATCGTGCTGTCATGGTAGGTGAAACGGCCTGTGGCAGGATCGATGTGATACGTCAGGTTGAGCCTGCTTTCCGCTTTGCTTCCCAGTGCAGCGACGCGCAATAGCATCTCGTGCCTCAACAGGATCATGTTTTTGCCGTCCTGAAGGAGCGGCGAGGTCGTGAACTTGCTGTAGCCGCACACCGTCCCATTCATTTCGATCGCGAAATAGTGCTCCTTGGGGAGCGGTTCGGCGCCTGCAGCCGGCCAAGCCAGCATCAGCAATAACGGCGCCACAAAAACTATTCTGCTTGCTTTCATTGGAAGCCTCCCTCCGGCATCACGCCGGACAATGCCCATTCCGCCTCCTGACAAAGCCGATTCATAAAGACGCCTCACTTTTTTGCTTCACGCGGACAGCCACCTGCATGAGTCCGTAATAGGCAGCCAGCGCAATGAGGAAGATACAGAACTGCAGATACCACGGCCCTTCTGCCAGCCAGCGGGCGGCCGCGATTCCCGGGGCGCCGATCCAGTCCCAGCGATCGATATTCAGGGCAAAGGTCGGGATGATAGCGAGCGCAATGAAGGCAAGGACGCCCACGGTCAGCGCGGACCGGCCGAACCGCCAGGAAACGATGTACCAGCAGGCGACCAGGGGGAGTGAAACGGCGCAGGTCAGATTGGCCAGCGCCCTGTAAAAAGGATACTCCCAACTGGACTCCCAGGCCCACCAGTTGAACAGCAATAGAATGAGCCAGTAGACAAATGCGGCCGCGAGAGCGAGGCCGAATTTTGTACGTACGATCTCGCGGTCGGTCACCGGCAGCATGCGCAGGAGCGCGTACGACTCCTGCTTTTCGCTCCACAGGACCGAACTGCTGAGCCACAAGGGAACCCAGAACGCCAACATGGAGATGATTCCTCCCTTGCCCTTCAGCAGGGCGGGCCATGCAGGCGCGCAAAACGTTACCAGGTGAGTGAAGTAAAAAAAGGATGTCTTGCGGGCAATGGCGAACATGTCACTCTCCTTTCAGCATCGCGATGAGGATCTCGTCGAGGCGGGCGTTTTCCACTTTGACGTCGCCGGCGGCAATTCCGGCGGCCAGTTGTTCGCGTACGGCGGAAAAGTCCCTTATGAGTCCCGAACTGCCGAAGGGTTGCACGCGCACGTCGGTGAATTGGCGGATCAGGTCGGGACTGAGAGCCCCTTCCCGGAAATGAACCCGTTTCCACCGGGCCAGCAGCTCGTCCTTCTCGGACCGAAACACCAGTTTCCCTTCGTCCAGGAAGTTGACGTACTCGGCGATCTCCTCGAGTCCATCGGTGATGTGCGATGCCACAACGACGGTCCGCTCCCCATCGGAGACGAACTGACGCAGGCGGTCGAGGATCGTGCGGCGCAACACAATGTCCAGGCCCGCCGTCGGCTCGTCGAGTATGAGAAGATCAGCTTCGTGCGACAGCGCGAGGGCGATCGAAAACAGCGTCTTTTGCCCCCTGGACAGGTGTTTGACCGGTTTTTCCCGGCTGATCTTAAATTCGTCGAGGATCCGGTAAAATGCGCCGCCGTCCCAGCGCTCGAAGAAGGGTGCAGCGAAACGAGCATTGAATCCTACGGACCTGTCGGCGTAAAAACTCGGTTCCTGGGGGACATATCCGATCCGGTTCTTGATCTCTCTTTCCCGGTCGTCATAGCTCAGGCCGAAGACCCGGACAGCTCCGGTACTCGCCGGGATCTGATGCGCCAGCAGCTTCATCAAAGTGGTCTTGCCGGCCCCAATGGGCCCGAAGAAGGCCACGATGCAGCCTCCCGGAATTTCGAGGGAAATATCCCCCAGTGTAAAGTCGTGGTACCGCTTGGTGAGGCTGGCTGCTTCCAGAATGGCGTTCATTTCAGTCCCTCCTGAATCTGCCGAATCAGCCGCACAACGTCGTCGGCCGAGATGCCAAATTTTTTACCGGTGCCGAGAATCTTCTCGAGTTCAGTCCGGAATTCATCGAGCTTGCCGCTTCGCAGGTTCTCGCGGTTGATTTCGGTTACGAACGATCCCATGCCCGCACGCGTGTAAATGTACCCTTCGTTCTCCAGGTCCAGATAGGCGCGCTTGATGGTAATCGCGCTGATCTTGAGCGCCTCGGCGAGCTCACGGATCGAGGGCAACTTGTCATTTGGCCTGAGGTCACCCGCCGCAATGGCGTTCTTTATCTGGTCGGTGACCTGCTTGTACATCGGATCCGGATTGCTTGGCGAAAGCGCGATAAACAATCTAGCCTCCTTCTCTATATAGCATACACAATATACACAGTATTATATCAATACTCTGTTGTCAAGCTTTTTTTTACAAGTATTTCGCGAGGTGGCAGCGAGCTGCCGCACTCCAAGGGTTGGTTTTGGACGGGAAACAGCGGGCGACATTGGGGATGCGCTGGCCGATGTCGACTGCAACGTCGGCCTGATGCTCGACGCCCTTGATCGCCTGGGTGTCGCGGGCAACACGATCTTCATCTGGTGCGCGGACAATGGGGCGGAACAGCGGCGGCCCTGGCGAGGCTCGGCGGGCCCCTGGAGCGGGTTCTACAACATCGTCATGGAAGGTGGGATCCGGACTCCGTGCATCATACGCTGGCCCGGCCGTATTCCCGCGGGACTGGTGTCGAATGAGATCGTCCACCAGGTCGATTTTTTTTCGACGCTGGCGGCGGCGCTCGGCGCCGACATTGTGCCGAAGGACCGCGCCAAAGTTAGATAATATTCAGCCCGCTCAGGCCGGAAATGGCGTCCCGGATCGGGGATGTGGGCGGTGATGCGGCGAATCCACGCCAGTGGATCGAGTACCGGACCAGAGGCGCCGATGCGCGCATCCCGCGGTGTTTCCAAGGCCGGGCTGCCGTCATCGAGTTTCCGCAGGCCGTCCATGGCCGGGATGCGCCGGCTGCTGTTCTACCTGCTTTCCCCTTGCATGATGGTTCGCACACCCCTGCAATTCGCTCAAAGTTGCTGTAAGGGAAAAAAAGAGTGGTGACGACCGAACCGGGTGAGATCACCAGAATGCTGTCCGAAGCGCGCCTCGGCGACGAGCAGGCGTTGCAGCAGCTCATTCCCGTCGTATACCAGGAGTTGCGCCGTCTCGCGGCATACTACATGCAGCAGGAGCGGCCGGAGCATACGCTGCAGGCGACCGAGCTGGTACACGAAGCTTACCTGCGGCTGGTGGACCGGGAAGCGCCCGACTGGCGGGACCGCGCGCATTTTTTCGCCGTGGCCGCCAAGGTCATGCGCAACCTCCTCGTCGACCACGCCCGGGCGCGCCGGCGAGCCAAGCGGCGCGGCGGACTCACCTTCCCTCTCGATGAAGCGCTCACCCTGGCCGCAGTCGAAAGCGAGGAGCTGCTGGCGATCGAGAATGCCCTGGGGCAGCTTTCGACGATCGACCCGCGCCAGGGCCGCATCGTCGAGCTCCGCTATTTTGGCGGCCTGAGCGTAGAAGAGGTTGCCGCCGTACTGCATATCTCAGGACCCACGGTGAAGAGGGAATGGCGCATGGCCAAGGCCTGGCTCCGGGCGCAGCTGGGGGTTGCATCATGACCAATCCGCGCTGGGAGCGATTGAAGGAGGTTTTTGCCGAAGCCGTGGAAAAGGAAGGAGAGGAGCGCGAGCGATTCCTCTCCGCCGCGTGCGCAGGCGATCCCGGGCTGCTCGAGGAAGTGCAGGCGCTGCTTGCCGGTGACGAGCAAGCCGATGGCTTCCTTTCCAATCCAGTGGTAAGTTTGCGCGGCGGGGAGGCGTCACCGCCGCTGTTTGCTCCCGGGCAGATTATCGCCGGCCGTTTCCGGACGAGGCGCTTCATCGGCCGCGGCGGCATGGGGGAGGTCTATGAAGCCGAGGACCTGGTGCTCGCTGAAAAGGTGGCCCTCAAAACCATCCGCCCAATCTCCGCGGCCGGGCACGGGATCGAACATCTCAAGCAGGAGATCCATGCGGCGCGACGGGTGACCCACCCGAATGTCTGCCGGACTTTCGACATCGCCGAGCACGGCGATCCCCCCGTAACGCTGGCAACCGCGGCACCGGCGCGGGGAGGGGGAGGGGGGAGCGACGTCGCGCCCCGCTCCCCCTCCCTGTTTTCACCTCCAGCGCCCCCATTCCCGGACGCTAAAGCCGCTTACCGCCTGCAAATCGGGATATTTCCCGATCCCTCCCAACTCATTTACCCCATCTTCACCCGGCTCCTCCAAAGCAATTGCCTATCGTTTACCGAATTCCCGCCGAGGCCCCAGCAGGGGCAGATGACAGGCATGCATCGGACATCGCATTCTTGCGCACTCTCTAGCCTCTGTTTTCTGCCAGATATCCCAGGAGCCCCTCCGAGAATCAAGAGGCATCGCGCCATGGGACTTGTGCCGGTTGCCCTAAGCAACCAGAGAAAATCGAATCTTCGAGACCTGACACCTGTTCTCGCCATTGTCGCCGGCAGGCGGCGACAGCCCATACTCGGCTAGACTGCCGCCTGCGTTTCTCATTCTGCCGCTATTGCTCGAAAGTGATCTCGATCCGTCGCGATTGCATCGTCCCGGTGAAGGGCTGTGGGAACATTGCCCTGCCGTCCGGCAAGAAGTACTGTGCGGTCATCAACCCTGTATATTCGTTGTCGGAGATCGGAGTGATCGTTCCCCAGAACCTCGCCCAGCCGAACAAGCTCCCGTTCTCATCAAAAATCGTCCTCACGGCTGTAAATCCGTACCTGTTCTTGCCGATTCGCACCCAGTTGCCGTGTCCCGACGAAGTAGTACCCAGCCAGCCGCTCGGATTCAAAGGGTTCGGCATCTTGCTGACTGCCGGGATTGTGCAAAGAAACGTCCCTGCGTCGCCTTGCCTCTGAGCGTCTGAGGTGAAGGTATCGAGCGACGGTGTGGATCCCAGACCACTGATCGAGACTAACCCGTACCAGGCCCCTTCCATCGAGTAGACGGGTCCGGTCTGCTGAGCGGCGGATGCGCCGATGCCGGCGATGATGAGCGCGGCCAGGATGGCGAAGGTCAATCGCGCCTTTCTGCTCGTCATGCTGCACATTTTTCTGGTCTTCATGCTACGCCTCCTAAGTCGTACACAATTTTGTTCGGTTTCGTTTCGAGCAACCTTCAGTTGCTCTCACTGCCTAATGGGCAAAACGGCGGCAAATATCTGAGCGGGGTCGTTTATTTCTGCGGATGTCTGTCGGAGCGGGAAAACCCCGGCAAGACCAGCGCTCAGGGGCCGAGAGTGACGGGCCTGGTGTTTGAAGAGGGTGTATAATGCGAGCCATCTTGACCTAGTTGCATTCTGTCTGTCTCAGTTAAAGGAGGTGCCGTGGCGAGACCGTCCCCGCACGAAGTTACGCGGCTGCTTCAAGCCTGGTCCGGTGGGGACCGCGCGGCGCTTGACCGACTCATTCCTATGGTCCATGACGAGTTGCACCGGCTGGCGCACCGGTATATGAAGCGCGAGCGTGCGGGCCACATCCTTCAGACCACAGCCCTGGTGAACGAGGCCTATCTCCAGCTCATTGACGCAGACAAGGTAAAGTGGCAGGACCGGACTCACTTCTTCGCCATCGCTGCCAGGCTGATGCGGCAGATCCTGGTTCACAGTGCGCGCTCGCGCGATGCGAAAAAGCGGGAGGGCAAAATCCGCCAGGTATCGCTTGATGAATCTGCCGTTTTTGTGTCCAAGCCGGATGCGGATTTAGTCGAACTCGACGATGCGCTCACGGCGCTCGCAGAAATCGATGCAAGAAAGGCGAAAGTGGTTGAGCTGCGCTTCTTCGGCGGTATGACTCTCGAGGAGGCGGCGGAGGTGTTGAAGATTTCGGCCGACACGGTGTGGCATGACTGGGATTTGGCAAAGACATGGCTCTACCGGGAAATGAGCCACAGAGCGAATCGATGAAGCCGGAACGCTGGCACGAGATCGAGCGGCTGTATCATCTGGCCCGAAAACGGGAACCCCAAGAGAGAGCGGCCTTCCTCGAGAAAGCCTGTGCCGGCAATGAGTCTTTGCGGAAAGAAGTCGAGTCCCTCCTTGCCTGCCGCCCCAAAGCGGAGAATTTCATGGAGTCTTCGGCCCGGGAGGCGGCTGTCAGGATTCTCGCCGAGGATATCCCGGCCGAGCTCTCACGAGACGATGCCGCCCGCATCCACGAGCCCACAGGCCATGCCGGCTTGCGGCGAGACAAGCAGCGAGTATTTCCGCCGTGGTGGATGTTGCTCCTCTCTGTGCCGTTCGTGGCCTGCGCAGGTTTTCTTTATTTTCGGATCTTATTCGGGCCTGAGCCGGTAGGCTGGAGTTTACAACCAAGTGGAAGAGCTGGTTCGGAAACCTTTTATCTGGTAACGAGTGTGCGTCCGCAATCCGCAGCGGCGCATGCCGGATTCCAGACTGGCGATCTCATCCTCGCAAAGGATCTGGACCAATTTCTCACCCATTCGTATGCAACAGACCAATATCAATTCCAAGTCGAACGCCACAGCGAAGGCAGGGGATTGACGCTCACGCTCAAGCGGAAAGGACGGGACTATTGGGTGCGTTACGAAGGAGTCCGCGCCCTGCTGCTGGGTGTCACCTCGGTGCTCTATTTGGTTCTCGCAGGAATCCTCGTTGTTGCGCGGCCCCAGGATACTCAAGCCCGCTGGGGTGCACTTCTTCTCGCTCAGCTTGGCATACCAATCCTGGCGCTGGCGCAGGGATCCAATTATTCTCTGGGATTCATTGAATCCGCGCACGCTCTCCGCACTCTCCCTGTACTGCTTGGGGTGGCAATACTTGTAGGAATGTCGATTTCCGTGACATTCCCGGCCGGAGCCTTTGGTTTCCTCGCAGGTTTTCCCCAGACTCCATTTACACTCCGCCGCGCATGGTCGTTGATTTGGGCGCCGGCAATGGTGGTGACAATCCCAATCAACCTGAACATGTTTTGGCTTCCTGTCTATGCAGGAGCGAACGGCCCTGTAGTACCTGCATGGCTGATCGTGCCGGGCTGGGTACTCGGTGCGAGCTATCTCGCCGCAAGCATCATCCTCCTGATGCGCAACTATCACAGGATCGAGGGACGCAACGAGCGGCGGCGCCTGCGAATGGTGGTAGCGGGCTTCGGCGTAACCGTCTTCGCCATGGCCGTCGCGATGGTTTTCGGAATCCCTTGGGGGCCTATCGAGCGATTCCGTTCTGCATATTTTGCTGGTTTCGATTCCGTGCGGCCCTTGTTGCTTGCTGCTGCGCCGATCTGCACCACCTACGCGATCCTGCGCCACAGAATGTTCGACATTCACTTGATGGTTCGGCTCGGGCTGCGGTATGCGGCCGCGCGAGGGCTGCTTCTTTCCATAGTTCCGGCGATCGGCCTGATGCTCGTGCTTGACCTGCTGAACCATGGCAATCAGCCTTTGACTGAAATCACCCGGCGTCGAGGACTACTTTATATGACGATAGCATTGGGCGCATTCCTATTACATGCCCGGCAAAAAGTCTGGTTGAACGCGCTGGACAGGCGCTTTTTCCGCGATCAGTATGATGCGCAGCAAATTCTCAGCGCGGTCGTAGACAATATCCGCCGGGCAGGGACATTTGACCGGGCGGCGTCCCACGTGGTATCTCAGATCCAAGGAGCCCTGCATCCTGAGTTTGCGAGCCTCATGGTACGCGAACCCGGCGCTGCGGCCTACCGTGCGACGGCTTCGACCGGTGGCGTACCGCCGCCAATCCCTGCTCATTCCAAGCTGATCGCTCTGATGCGGCTATTGGACAAACCCCTTGAGAATTCACAGAGTCAGCCTGGCTGGCTGCGGCAGCAACTGCCCCATGAGGAAGCGGAGTACCTGCAACGGGCTCGGGTCGAGTGGCTTTTTCCGGTCATGCTGGGTGAGACCGGCGCCGATGCCATCCTGGTGCTTGGTCCCAAACGATCCGAGGAACCGTATTCTCGGGAAGACCGGGATTTGCTCCGTGCGATTACTGGCAGCCTCGCGCTGCTTCTGGAGCGGCCTTCCGCGCCTGCGACAGCTTCGGTCGGATTTGCAGAATGCCCTGAGTGCGGCACTTGTTACGATTCCGGGCTCGCGCTATGTGAAACGGACGGTGCAAAGCTGTCGCTGTTTCCGTACTCACGATGTCTAGCACAGCGTTACTGGTTCGAGCGGAGACTGGGCCGTGGCGGAATGGGAAGCGTCTATCAGGCGCGCGACAGAGAACTGGATCGGGGCGTTGCTGTAAAGGTGATTCGCTCCGACCGGATGGGCGATACGGAGGCGGTCGCTCGTTTCCGGCGGGAAGCCAAAGCCGCGGCCGGATTCTCGCATCCAAATGTTGTCACAATCCATGACTTTGGCGTGGCGGAAGACAACCGGGCTTATCTGGTGATGGAGCTGCTGAGCGGCCGCAGCCTGCGTGAGGAATTGCTCCAGTGCAAGCGCCTCGAATCAAAACGCGTTCTGGAGATTTTGAGTGGTGTCGGCTCAGCTGTTGCTGCAGCGCATGAGCGGATGCTGCTTCACAGGGATCTCAAACCCGAAAACATCTTCCTGTCGCGGTCGGGAGAGATGGAGGTAGCCAAAATCCTGGATTTCGGCCTGGCAAAGATGATAACACCGGCTGGGGTGATGGAGAGCTTGCCGGGCACGGCGCCTGGTATGCTGATTGGAACCCTTGCTTATATGTCCCCGGAGCAGATTCGGGGCGGAGCCCCGATGGAGAGTTGGGATCTCTGGTCCCTGGCCGTCGTAGCATTCGAGATGCTCACCGGAGTTCATCCGTTCGGCACATTGACGGACTGGCGGAGGGTGCTGACTGAAGGACATTTCCCGCCGCCAGATGCCAATGCTCCGGCGTTAACTACTTCGCTAAAAGAGTTCTTCGAATGCACTCTGGATGTCGATCGCTCGCGCCGCCCCGGATCCGCGCGCCAATTCATTGTTGGCCTCCAGGCTGCCCTATGTGCCTGAACCGGATTCGCGGCTGCCCTCACTTTCCCGGAACGGCTATCATGAAGGAAAGCCGGTCGGCGCCGATGGATAAGTAGGATTGGCTGCTTTTCTCGCCGCTCCCCCTGTGGGCTGCCTCACTTCAGCCGACTTCTCCAGCTGCTGATAAAAAGTGGTATGTCAACTTCGAGGCCGAATCCGTGGCCATCCATGTGATTTTACACCGAAAGCGCTTCACTGGGTACGGCTTTTGGGTGCTTCCCTGCTCATTGCAGTTCTGTTGTTGGAACAGGCGACAAGATTCGCGACTTGTGGGTGCAACTCGATGAGCGGTAAGTTCCGAGTCGGCGAGTGGTTGGAAAGCGTGGATACCCATCATTCTCTATATCTCGGATGGGTTTCCAAAATCATCCCCACAATCATCCATATTCTTCCATTTCTCGTACACCCTGAAGAAAATCTGGCTCAAATCCGCGGACGCGCCGTTGCTGTTTCTCAATTCTGTGGATCAATATAGGGACGAGGCCTGTCCGCAATGCGCCGGGTGCCCCATCGTCGCTCATCCCGGTGCAGAGGCTCCAGCAGCAAGCGGCCGAACACTTCCATGACTGCATCTGAGCTAACGATGCTCGCGCGAGGCGATGCCGGAGCACCGTGCGCAGTTGGCGAGGGATTGCCCGGAACTTATTTCCTGCAAGTCACGTCTTAGCTGAAGAAACGCACAGGGTGTGTTGACGGCGGAATCGCAGCCTGTTCAACGACACCGGAACCTTTCTCGACGGCACTGGCCGTAAGAAGGGAGCGGGCCATGCGAGACTGGGAGAAATGGGTTCTGGAATCTCTAAACCTTCCTGAGATGGCGGGCCACCAAAGGAAGATCGTGACGGAGCTGGCGTCTTACCTTGAGAGCATCTGGAGGGAAGCCCGGGCGCGGGGCGCCAACGAAAAGGAGGCTGACGCGCTTGTGTGCGCAGCTTGGGCAGATCGCCGGAAGGCGGTGACGGAGTTCGGGAGTGGACGCAGCGGAAGAAAAGGCCGCCGCTCGCCACTGCTTGCCGATCTCCCGCGGGACCTGCGCCTCGCAGTGCGTACGCTTGTCAGGCGCCCACTGTTCACTGCAGTCGTCGTCCTGGTCCTCGCTCTCGGCATCGGCGCCACCACGGCCATATTCACTCTCCTCCATGACGTAATCCTTTCCCCCCTTCCTTTCCCTGACGCAGATCAATTGGTGGCGCTGGGACATTCCGCACCCAACGTGGGACGAGGTAATGTCGGGCAGTGCGCAGCCTGGCACTTCACTTACGAGGATGAAAACCGGGTATTCGAGGAACTGGGAATGTATTCTCCGGGCGGCTCAGCCACCATCACCGGCAGCGGTGAACCGGAAGCCGTCCCGATCCTGAGTGCTACGAGCGGCGTGTTCAGGGCGCTCGGCATAAAGCCGGTCCTGGGCCGGATTTTCACGCGCAAGGATGAGGACCCCGATGCCCCGGCCATCGTTCTTCTCAGCCACGGCTTCTGGCGTACCCGTTTCGGCGCGGATCAGGGGATCATTGGAAAGATGCTTCAAGTAGACGGGGGCACGAGAGAGATCGTGGGCGTTCTGCCTCCCAGCCTCAGCACCCTCGGGCAGGAACCAGCAATCATCGTCCCCCTGCGATTTCGCCGCGCCAATCTGTTTGTCGGCAACGTCGGCTTCAACGGAATTGCCCGGCTGAAGGCCGGCGTCGCGCCGGAACAGGCTCGGGCCGACATGGCCCGGATGCTCCCGCTGGCATTGGAGAAGTTCCCCGGGGGGCCAGTGATCGAAGCAGTCAGGCAGGCCAATTACGTCCCGGAGGTCCAGCTCCTGAAGGTCGCTCTCGTGGGAAGTGTTGCGGACATCCTTTGGATCCTGATGGCGGGCGTAGCGGTTGTGCTTCTGATCGCATGCGCTAACGTGGCGAATCTCTTCCTCGTCCGCGCCGAGGGTAGGGACAACGAGATGGCCATCCGCGCCGCTCTGGGAGCGGGCCGGGGCCGGATGTGTTGGGAATATCTAAAAGAGAGTCTGCTGCTCGGGATTCTCGGCGGGATGGGCGGGATTGGCCTGGCCTATGCCGGCCTTCGAGGCCTGGTGGCCATCGCCCCGACGCAGCTGCCGCGAATGAATGAGGTTTCCCTAAACCCGAGAGTCCTGATCCTGACCCTTGGCGTATCGCTGGCTGCAGGTGCCGTCTTCGGCGCGTTTCCGGTCCTGAGGCGGCGCCGATGGAACCTGGTCGGATCCCTAAAGCAGGGCGGTCGCGCCGGTGCCAGCGGATACAGGAGAAACTGGACACAGACCCTGCTCGCGGTGAGCCAGGTAGCACTCGCTCTCGTGCTGCTGATCGCTTCAGGGCTGGTGCTTCGAACGGCTCAGGTCCTACACAACGTGGATCCCGGCTTCAGCCATGCAGAGGATGTGCTGGCACTGCGGCTGTCGATCCCCTCGCGCATGACACCGAAGGCGGAGGAGGCCGCGCTTTTGCAGGAAGCCATTGCGCGCCGACTCGGGGAGATGCCCGGCGTGACTTCTGTGGGAATGGCCACGAGCCTGCCGATGCACGCCGGCAACAACATCAATCCGCTTTTTGTCGAAGGCATCACCATTCCCGGTAAGACGCCTCCGATCACCCGCCGGCACAAGTGGATCGGTGAAAGGTATTTTGAAACACTTGGGATTCCGCTCAGGGCTGGCCGGGCGTTTACCTGGCAGGATGTCCACAACCGAGCCCCGGCCGTCGTGGTGTCGGAAAGCCTGGCGCGCGCATACTGGGGATCGGTCGAGGCGGCGATCGGCAAACGAGTCTCCGTGCGTCCCGATCCGATCCGATGGCATGAAGTCGTCGGGGTTGCCGCCGACGTCCGCGAGGATGGCGTAAGCCTGGAGCCGGTTCCCATGGTCTATTGGCCGCAGGTTACGCTGGCATTCTGGCAGGGCTCGGCGGTGGATCAAGTCCTGCTCTGGCGCTCGGCCAGCTACGCGATCCGCAGCGATCGCGTCGGCACTCCCGACTTCCTGCGGGAGGTCCGCAACGCGATCTGGTCGGTGAATCCAAATCTCCCGCTCCTGAATGTCGGTCCTCTATCCTCCTTTGTAGCCCAATCGACAGCCCGGACCTCATTCACGCTCATACTCCTGGGCATCGCAGCCGGAGTGGCGCTTGTCCTGGCGATGGTGGGCGTCTACGGAGTGATATCCTGTGCCATGAGCCACCGCACATTGGAATTGGGCATGCGCATGGCACTGGGAGCGCAGGCCGGACAGGTCCGGAGGATGGTGTTGCGTCAGGGATTCCTGCTCACCGGCACAGGAATCCTTATCGGCACGGGTCTGGCGTTGCTGCTGACTGACGCTATGTCGAGCGTCCTCTTCGGTGTAAGTGCGACCGATCCGCTCACCTTCGTTACTGTGGCTGCCGGCTTGACAGCCGTGGCGCTTGCGGCCAGTTATATTCCCGCTTACCGGGCTTCGCGCATCAACCCAATAGTGGTGCTGAAGGCGGAATAGCTGCATCGTTTCTCCCTTGAAAGACGTCAACGACATTCTTGACGGCCTGAGCTGCACGATCCGGGCCGACCGGCAGGCGCAGGACGGAGGGACAGTGACAAATGAGAAATGAAACATCTCCAGAGGGCTGCGTATCAAGCCTTGTAAGGATCGGCTTCAGACCAGGAGGGTGCAAATGAGAACATTTCTGTCTCTTGCGGCATTGGCGGGGTTCCTGCTGACATCAGGTGCATGGACCGGTGAGGCGGTGCCTTGGCAACCGGCACCTCAGAGTGACCTGGATGCTCAGGTCCGGCGGTTTCTCGACAGCCGCCGCGGCTACTGGCACGATATGAACGTTTCCGATGCAGACGGCCGGGCGATGTTCGACATCATCGTCGGGCACAAGTATAAGAGCGCCCTGGAAATAGGAACCTCCACCGGTCACTCGGGGATATGGATCGCCTGGGCCCTCTCCAAGAGCGGGGGCAGATTGATCACGATCGACATAGACCGGTACCGCCACGAGCAGGCTGTCGCGAATTTCAAGGCGGCAGGACTGGCGCCATACATCGACGCTCGTCTGGGGGATGCGCACGAAATCGTGCCCGCACTACCGGGCCCTTTCGATTTCGTGTTCTCCGACGCAGACAAAGAGTGGTACATCAACTATGCCAAGGCCGTGCTCCCGAAGATATCCGTCGGCGGATGTCTGGTCACCCACAATGTCTCTGAGGGTGGGTGGGGGCGCAACGGCGAATATCTGCGGTATCTGCGCAGCGTCCCGGATCTTGAGACTACCCTCGTCGGAAGGGGCGGCGGAATGTCGGTGAGCTACAAGAAGGAGGCGGTCACCGGCGTCCCGGAGGGATACCGCTGATTGTCCCTCTCCGGGAGGTGGGATGAGGATTCTGGCGGTTTTCGCGCACCCCGACGATGAGGCATTCGGCCCGTCAGGCACGCTGTCCGGATACGCGTTGACCGGGCACACGGTGCGGCTGGTGACGATGACACGCGGCGAAGCTGGAACGCTGGGACCGGCACAGCATCTCAGCCGCGAGGAACTGGGGCGGCTGCGCTCAGGCGAGCTCCGCTGCTCGGCCGCGGCGTTGCACCTGTCAGAGCTCCTCATTCACGATTATCCCGACGGAAAACTCTCTGAATTGCCCGCTGAAGAGGGAGTGAATATCCTGCGCCGCGAAATCGAAGCCTGGCATCCGGATATCCTCATTACATTTCATTGCGGAGGCATCTCCGGCCACCCCGATCACCAGGCCATTTCACGATGGTGCATTCAGGCCGTAAGGGAAGAGGGTGTCCCGCCGCGCCTCTTTGCGTTCGGAATCTCGGAGGAACAGGCCCGGCGTGCCCACAACAGGGGTTTGATTCCGATTCCGGATGACGAGATCACGCATGTTATCGACGTGACTCCCTATCTGAAATACAAGCTCGACGCGATCGGTTGTCACCAATCCCAATCGGCCGCGTGGGAAAAAATGAAGCATTTGGAAGGGAGCATCGAATCGTATTTCCGGAACGAACACTTCTCACAGGTATGGCCGGAGTCTTTTTCACGCATGTGCCACGGCAGGCTGGAGGACTAGGAATCCCCGGGGCCGCAGTCTGCATCGCGAATTCCGTCCAACACACCTTGCCTGGATGCTGCCGATATGTTATCAACTCTGGTTTCTGCATTATCCTTGGGGAGCGATTGATATGGCCAAGTCAAGCGGCAAGAAGGGCATCATCGGGATTCTCACGGGAGGCGGGGATGTTCCCGGCCTCAACCCGGCGATTCGCGCAGTCACGATCCGGGCACTTCTGGAAGGATATAAGGTAATCGGTATCCGCCGGGGCTGGGCCGGCCTGATCGAGATTATTCCGGACCCGGCCGTGGATAACGGCGACAACTTCCAGATCCTGACCGAAGATATCGTCAATCGCGCCGGCCGCACAGGCGGAACGTTTCTTCACACATCTCGCATGCGGCCGAGTCATGTGCCCCTGGCAGTCGTCCCGCCGCACCTCAGGGACAAATACACTGAGGAGATCAACGATTTAACCCCCGAAGTCCTGCGCAATCTTGACTTCCTCGGTATCGACTATCTTATTCCCATCGGGGGGGACGACACGCTCAGCTATGCGGTGCGCCTGTTCCAGGAAGGGTTCAAGGTCGTCGGAATCCCCAAGACGATGGACAACGACGTTCCGGGCACTGACTATTGCATCGGGTTCAGCACCTGCATCACCAGAACGCTGGAAATGACGCACAGCCTGCGGACATCCGCAGGCTCCCACGAGCGGTTTCTGGTGATCGAGGTATTCGGCAGGTATGCCGGCTTCACTGCGCTGCTCCCCACGATGGCCGGAGCGGCAAGCCGCTGCGTGATCCCGGAGTACAAATTCGACATCGACCGTCTCACGGAATTGCTGGTGAAGGACCGGTTCAAGAATCCCAGCCGCTATTCCGTGGTGCTGGTTTCGGAAGGCGCCATGTTCAAAGGCGGGGAAATGATCTTCAGCGACCAGGAGACCGACGCGTACGGCCACAAGAAGCTGGGAGGGATCGGGGATGTCGTATCCGATCAGCTGAAGCAAAGGTCCGCCGTATTCAATAATGGCACGCGGATCAATGTGATCAATCAGCGGCTTGGCTACCTTGTGCGATGCGGGGACCCAGACGCCATTGATTCGATCGTGCCCATGGCCTTCGGCAACCTCGCGCTGGACTTGGTTTTGAGAGGAGTCCATGGGCGCCTGGTCATCCTGAAAAACGGGAAATACGACAACGCGCCGCTCGATGTCGTCACCAGCAAAAAAAAGGTCGTCGATATCAGCCGGTATTACAACATGGAGCGGCTACGCCCGACTTACACGAGCTTCGACGCCAAGCCGCTCTTCATCCTTGAATGAGAACGCAGCCCCGCCTGCACTGCATTTCCCCGGAATGCCGGCTTCGAATGGTCTGGAACCACGCGGAAACCTTATCCAGCAGAAGCGTGCAGCGCTCCATGGCTTATTGGAAGGATGCGATGACCGGGGCGTGATCCGAGGGTTTTTCCCCCTTGCGTTCCTCCCGGCAGATTTCGACTGCCACGCAGCGCCGTGCCAGAGGCAGGCTCACAAGAATGTGGTCGATCCTGAGCCCCCAGCCGCGGTGAAACGCGCCTGCGCGATAATCCCACCATGTGTACAAACCTCCTTCCGGGTGGTGAATTCGCAGGGCGTCCTTGAATCCCCAGTCAACGACGGTTCGGAATGCGGACTTTTCCGGCTCGCTGAAAAGGATGGAACCGCGCCATTTCTCAGGATCCCAGACATCGCGGTCCTCGGGCGCTACGTTGAAATCGCCGCACAGCAGGAGCTCGCTGCCGGGATCCTGACGGTCGAGGAATCCCCGCAAGCGGTGATACCACTCGAGCTTGTACTGGTATTTGGGGGTACCCACATCCTGTCCGTTGGGAGCGTATATGTTCACAATCCGCACCCCGGCAACGGTGGCGGCCAGGAACCGGCTTTCTTCATCGGGAGTGTCGACAGAAAGCGACCGAATCACGTCCGTCGCGGGCAGGCGTGTCAGAATCGCCACGCCGTTATAGGTTTTCTGACCCCGAACCAGGCATTGATACCCGATCTCTTCCAGTGGACGGCCGGGAAAATCTTCGTCCACGACCTTGGTTTCCTGCAGGCAAACGACCGATGGGGCTATATCTTTGAGCCAGTGAACCAGCCGCGGCATTCGCATTCGGATCGAATTGATGTTCCAGGTGGCTACTGTCAGCATTCTCCTCCCCGAAGACTCCCGGCATGCATGCCGCGGAAAGGCTCCGCTCAGCGTTTGTAGCGCCCCATGAGCTCCGACTGCGCCAGCACGTGCCCTTTCATGGCTGTTTCCAGCACAGGCATGGTCGCGCCCGGCGCCAGGTCCAGCCGCGCATCCAGAGCGTGAAGCCGGAAGCAGTATCGATGTGGATTGCCGCGCGGCGGGCACGGCCCGCCGTATCCGGGGCGCGAGAAATCGTTCCGGCCCTGCAGCGAACCATCATCGAGTTTGTTTGCCTTGGGCACCCCTTCCGGCAACTCTCGTGATTGCGCGGGCAGGTTGTACAGTACCCAGTGCACCCATGTGCCGCCGGGCGCGTCCGGATCATCCATGATCAGGCTGAAGCTCTGCGTGCCATCCGGCGGATCGCTCCAGCTCAATGGCGGAGAAACATCCACGCCGTCGCAGGTGTGCTTCCGGGGTATGTCGCTTTCGTTCTCAAAGGACGGGCTTTTCAGGCTGAAAGCCATCGCATTCTCTCCCTTCACCCGGCAGGCGGAAGCCGTTTGCCAAAGACTCTTGTTCAAAGCCAGCTCAAATTATAAGACAATAAGCTGATGTGCGCACGTTTTCCCGACAACCGCTCATGTGCTATCCCGGCACCTCGGGGCCTGTCAATGAATAACGTTTATACTTTGGCGCGAGCGCCGGGCGGGCATCTGCGGAGTTGCCGCTCCTCGACGATGCACAACGGCATCGCCTGCGTCGCGGAGCCTTGCATCTGCCCGCCGCCGCGCCCTTCCGGGCTGAAGCCCGGGCTCACTGTAGAAATGCAAACACTGCGGAAAGAATGAAGCTATGAAAACTCAAATTCTTCCAGCGATTCTGGCGGTGCTGGCCTGCCAGGCGATTGCCGGCGGCCCCATGCAGCAGGCGGCTCGCATCGAATACTTCTCGCCGCAGGGCGTTGTCCAGCGCATCCGCCAGGTGCAGGTGCGCTTCTCGGAGGCTATGATTCCCTTTGGAGATCTGAGAGGGACGGCGCAGCCGTTTGACATCACCTGTTCCGACCCGGGCACGGCCCGCTGGGCGGATGACCGCAACTGGGCCTTCGATTTCAACCGGGACCTTCCGGCAGGGGTGCGCTGCGAGTTCCGGGTAAGGGCTGGATTGCGGACGCTCGCCGGGCGCGACATTTCCGGCCAACGCAGCTTTGTTTTTTCCACGGGCGGACCGACCATCATTTCCTCGCGCCCATACGAAGGCGCCAGGATCGACGAAAACCAGATTTTTTTGCTCGAGTTGAACGGCAGTCCGACCGAAGCTTCCATCCTCGACAGGGTTTCGTTCGCCGTGGAAGGGATCGCCAGCCCGATCGGCGTGCGCACCGTCCCGGCGAGCGAGGCAGAAGAGATCGTAAAGGTGGAATACCGCTTCAGGGACCGTCCCGAGCACCTTCTGCTCTTGCAGGCCAGGCAGGCTTTTCCTGCCGGGGCGCGCGTCACATTGGTCTGGGGGAGCGGCGTGGCCGCTCCCAGCGGTGTTGCGACCACACAAGAGCGGCGGCTGCCGTTTGTCACGCGCGAAGCCTTCGCCGCCCGGTTCCATTGCGCCAGAGAGAATCCCGAAGCGCAATGCATCCCGATCTCACCGATGTCTGTGAGGTTTTCTGCCGCCGTGCCAAGGAGTGTGGTCAGCAAGATCGAGTTGAAAGGACCGGGGGGCAGGGTATGGCGACCGGTGAACGAAGACTCAGAGCAATCCGACGCTTTTGTGTCCGGTGCTACCTTCAAACCGCCGTTTCCGGAACTGTCGGCATTCACGGTCGACCTCCCTCCCGGTATAAGAGATGACGCCGGCAGGGAACTCAGCAATGCCGGCATGTATCCGCTCAAAGTTGAAACCGACGAGTATCCGCCGCTTGCGAAGTTTGCCGCGACTTTCGGCATTCTGGAGTCCAAAGGCAATCCGCTTCTTCCCGTAACGCTCAGGAATGTCGAACCCGCGGTTGCGGGACGCATGCTGGAAGTCCTGGAAGGGCAGGAAAACATCGATCCGCCCAGGGAACTGGTTCTGGACGAGAATGAGCGGATCGCCGCCAAACTTCAGGGGAGGATATTCAAGGTCCCGGCCGAGCGAGTAAACGAGATCCTGTTCTGGATCAAGAAGACCGGCAGCCGGTCGCACGAAGACCGGGACAAATCCGTGTTCGGCCAAGCCACTGCCGCCAGGGCAACGCCTTTCAGCATCCCGAAGCTGTCCGGCCCGAAGGCATTTGAAGTGGTGGGAATCCCGCTCAAATCCCCTGGATTCTATGTCGTCGAAATCGAGAGCGAGATTCTTGGCGCCGCGCTGCTGGGAAAACCGAAGCCGATGTATGTCCCGTCTACGGCCCTGGTCACGAATCTCTCGGTGCACTTCAAATGGGGAATCGAGTCCTCCCTGATCTGGGTCACAACCCTGGACAAGGCCAGGCCTGTAAATCTGGCCGCCGTGGAAATCCGCAACTGCGAAGGAAAACTGGTTTGGGAGGGGAAGACCGGGCGCGACGGTCTCGCGCGCACGGGAAAGCTCCCAGATCCCAACGAGCTGACCAGATGTTCTTACGATAGCCTCGATTCCGGGCTGGTCGTGTCCGCGAGGTCGGGAGACGACATGGCCTTCGTTCATACGAGCTGGAACGACGGCATTGAGCCGTGGCGGTTTCAGTTGCCGGTGGATTGGGAACGGGAGCTCAAGACGGCGCACACGATATTCGACAGAATGCTGTTCCGGCCGGGCGAGACGGTGCACATGAAACATATCGCGCGCCGCAGGGTACAGGACGGGTTTGCACTTCTTCCCGCGCAGGAGATGGAAAAGACCGCCGAGATCCGGCATCAGGGGAGCGATGAGAAGTATGAACTGCCGGTTGCATGGAGCTCCGACGGCAGCGGAGAGAGCACATGGGATATTCCCGCGGAGGCGAAGCTTGGAGCCTACCAGGTGACACTGAACAGGGTTCGGAGCGCTTCGGAACCCTCCCGCGAAGAGAATGAGTCCCCATCCGGTATTCCGGCCGGGAGCTTCCGTGTAGAGGAGTACCGCGTCCCGCTCATGAAGGCGATCATCCGGCCTCCATCCGAAGAGCAGGTGTCTCCCAAGGCAGTGCCTGTGGATCTGACCGTCACCTATCTTGCCGGTGGAGGCGCCGGCGGCCTGCCGGTCAAATTCCGGACCCTTCTGCAATCCCGCTACGTGCCGGCTCCGCCTGCTTTCGACGGCTTCCGCTTCGCGAATGGGCAGGTGCGGGAAGGCATCGTGCGCCGGGTACCAGAGGAAACCCGGCAGGAAAAGTACCCCGTCGTGACCAAAGACCTGACTCTGGATCGTTCGGGATCGACCCGGACCGAAGTCACGGATCTGCCGCGGATCGATGATCCCATGGACATTCTCGCAGAGCTCGATTTCAAGGATCCGAACGGCGAGGTGCAGACGGCCTCCACCCGCATTCCGATATGGCCGTCTTCCTGGATGATCGGCATCAGGCCGGACGGATGGGCCCTTTCCCGCGATGCGGTCAAGTTCCAGGTGGCGGTTGTCGACCTGTCGGGGAAACCGGTCGCGGGGGCGCCTGTGAAGGTGGACCTGTTCCGGCAGAAATACTATTCCCACCGCAAGCGCCTGGCGGGCGGTTTTTATGCCTATGAGAGTTCGACGGAAATCACCAGGCTCCAAAGTCTGTGCAGCGGCAGGACAAACGGGCGCGGCCTGCTGGCGTGCGAAAAACCAGTGTCGGTATCCGGCAACCTGATCCTGCAGGCAACGACTGCCGACCGGCAGGGTCTCGAGGCAGCGGCGCAGCAGTCCATATGGGTGGCGGGCTCTGAAGACTGGTGGTTCGCCGCCGAAGACAGCGACCGCATGGATGTGATTCCCGAATCCGTTCGCTACGAGCCCGGAGAAAAAGCCCGCCTCCAGGTCCGCATGCCTTTCCGCAACGCCACGGCGCTCATCACCGTGGAGCGGGAAGGGATCGGGGAGACGTTCATCAAGGAGCTTTCGGGAAAAGAGCCGGTGATCGAACTGCCGGTCAAAGGCAGCTGGTCGCCGAATGTGTATGTGTCTGTTCTCGCTGTCCGGGGAAGGGTCGGCGGCGTGCAGCCCACGGCCACCGTGGACCTCGGCAGGCCGGCCTTCCGGCTGGGGATAGCGCAAATCCAGGTAGGATGGAAAACGCACGAACTGAAAGTAAGCGTCGCTACCGACCGCCGGACCTACAGGGTCCGTGAAAGGGCGCAGGCCAGGATATCCGTGTCGACAGCTGACGGGAGGCCGCTTCCTCCCGGAACCGAAGTGGCGGTCGCTGCAGTGGACGAAGGGCTGCTCGAGCTGATGCCGAACACAAGCTGGGACCTGCTCGCAGGTATGATGGGGCAACGCAGTTACGGGGTGCAGACCGCAACCGCCCAGATGCATGTGGTCGGGAAACGCCATTTCGGGCTGAAAGCTCTTCCCCAGGGAGGAGGAGGCGGAAAAGCCCTCACCCGCGAACTGTTCGAAACGCTTCTGCTCTGGAACGGCAGAGTCAAGCTGAATGAGCGGGGGGAAGCGACGGCGGAAATTCCGCTCAACGATTCCCTCACGAGTTTTCGCGTGGTGGCGGTCGCCTCCGGCGGCACGGACCGCTTCGGCAGTGGATCAACATCGATCCGTACAACCCAGGACCTCATTCTGTTTTCGGGCATCCCTCCGCTGGTGCGGCAGGGGGATCGGTTCCGCTGCATGTTCACCGTACGCAATACGACGGAACGGGCGATGCAGGTCCGCGTTGTCTCCCGCATTGAAGGTGTGGCCGCAGAAATGCCTCCCCAGGAAATCTCACTCGCATCGGGAGAGTCCAGTGAGA
>JAFNAG010000678.1 GCA_017860135.1 Acidobacteriota bacterium | reverse complement strand
CCGCAGAAGGCGCGCTGGCTCTCGGACCCGGAAAGAGAATGGATCCGCGCGGAGCTGGCACGTGACGAGGCACAGGCAGGACCCGGCCAGCAGCACCGCTTGCGTGACGTCTTCGCGAGCGGCCGGGTCTGGCTGCTGTGCGCCATCTACTTCCTGCTGAATGTCGGGGCATACGGCTTCGAGATGTGGCTGCCCCAGATCATCCGGGGATTCTCGGGCTTCAGTGAATTCAGGATCGGCTTGCTCAACGCTATCCCGTACCTGGCAGCGACGATCTGCATGGTGCTGGTAGGGAGGCATTCCGACCGCACCGGCGAACGCCGCTGGCACGTGGCCGCGTCCGCTTTCGCAGCCGCGGTTGGTTTCACGATAAGCGGCCTCTCACACAATCTCTTCGTTTCGCTCGCCGCGCTGGCCCTGGCATTTTCCGGGGTAAAGTCGATGCTCGGACCATTCTGGGCACAAAGCACCGTCTTCCTGAGCGGAACCGCGGCAGCGGGAGGTATCGCCTGGATCAACTCGGTTGGGAATCCTCGGTTGGGAATCTCGGCGGCTTTGTCGGACCAACGGTCGTGGGGCAGGTCCGCAAGGTGACGGGAAGCTACGCGAACGGACTCTTCACGCTTGGCGCAGCGCTGGTCCTTCTCGGCATCCTCGCTCTCTCCCTGCGCGCCGGGAAAGACAAGTCAAGTGCCGGCCAGCCCGCGCCCGCTGTGGCTCCGGGACAACAGGATCCGCCGGCACCCTAGGCGGCCTCCTGGCTCTTGTTCCCAGCTGTGGATCGCTGAGTGCCTGGAATTGAAGCCATCGGCGGGGTCGGTATCGGAATCGGAATCGGGTTCGGAATCGGTATCGACCAAGACTGAACACCGATCCCGAGTTCATCCGCCAAACGTGTATTCGCATTCCGATGGCGAATGCGACCCCGATTCCGATCCCGACACCGGAGCGGCCAGTCTGAAGGGCTCTATTGGCCGGCTCTGGCCAGATGCGCGATTTGCTCGGCCGGAGCCCCCTTCTGCAGCAGCCCGATATCGCCCGCGCCGGAATGCTTGGCAATGTCGAGAATCTTGAAGACGTCCCCATACGGGAGGCTGGCATCCCCGCGAATGAACATGTTTCGATTCGCTCGGCGTTTGAAAACTTCGAACAAGGTCGGGCCGAGCTTTTCCATCGTTATGGGCTGCTGGTTGATGCTGAGGCTGTGATCTCTCTCCATCTCGACGATGATTGCGTCCGGATTGGCGTTCTTCGGCTGAGTTACCGAGGCCGGTTTGGGAACCCTGACCGGTTCCTCATGCGTCCGCAGGGGCGCCGCGACCATGAAGATAATCAGGAGCACGAGCAAAATATCTATATAGGGAGTGATGTTGATGTCCGACCTCACTCCCTTTTTCCCGCCCACCGCCATTCCCATCTGTTATCTCCCGCCTCAATAGAGGCGAAAAGTGACCTCAATGTTGGCCTGCACGTCCACCGGAACGCCACGCATAGCGCCGGGCCTGAAACGCCACTTGGTCGCGATCGTATTTATCGCCGATTCGTCCAGACCGTAACCCAGTCCGCGCAGTACCCTGAAGCTGTCGACGGAGCCGTCTTTCCGGATCACCGCCTGAATCAGCACAATACCTTCAACCCGGGCCCTCCTGGCCTCCTCGGTGTAAAGGGGAAGAGGCTGGTATATCGCGACCGGCGCTGTCACACCGCTGCCCATCACGTAAGGCCCGACGCCACTCCCAATCCCGCCACCTGAACCTCCCCCCATACCCCCGCCGCTTCCTGGGCCAACACCGGGCCCGCTTCCGGGTCCGATGCCAGTACCGTAGCCCGTGCCGATGCCCCCGCCACTGCCCGGACCCGAGGACCGGTAATCCCTCGGCGGCGCCGTGACGTCTCCGATCGGCAACGTCTCATCCTGCGGAATATCGATCGGCATCTGGACGCTGGGGGCCTGCGACATCATGTCCTCGACCGGAACCAGGGGCTGGGGATCCACCGGATCCGGCGGAGCGAACTGTATGGGCGTGGTGGCAGGCATCCTCCCGCCTGAAGCCGGCAGCTTTTCCTCTTTTCCGCCGCCTCCCCCGCCGCCGCCCTCACGGCCGTCACCCTCAAATGGTAAGTCCATGGGGAAAGAGTTATTGACGAAGACCACGTTTTCATTCGCAGGCAAGGGCTCCACTCGCCTGTAAACAAGGAATGCGGCAAGCAGCACGAGCGTGAGATGTAGGAGGATGCTGGCGCTCCTCGCCGCCATTTTGCGAACGCGCGACAGCGCGAGTTCCTCGCGCAGTTCGTCCCTGTCGGGGAAGAGGAAAACAACGGGAAATGGGTCGCGCGTGCCCGTGAACAGGTCGCGGAAGAATCCTCTCCAGCTGAAGGGCCGCCCCACGCTGCCAGGCTCGTCCGCGATGTAATGGAAAAGAGATGCTTGAGTCCGGGGAGCGCTCCACTCCTCCCTGATAAACCGGAACGGATGGCGCAGGAAGCTCCAGTCAATATCCGACCAAATACCGGGATCGGGCTCTTCTTTTATGTAATGGAACAGGGAGGCCTGCGTTCTCGGACTCGAGAACCGCCGCCAGAAGGAACCGCTGGGAGCTCTGACGTTCTTCAGGCGGCCCGGAACACTGTCTAAGTAGTTCCCCTTCCCGCCGGTCTGGAGCGCCCGGATGAGCATGCGGACGCCGAAGGCGAAATAGCCAAAGGTACCGAGCACCACTAAGGCGAAGAGAAGCTCTCGGATCATCACTCAATCCTCAGGTCTCGGACCATTAAGCTCGATTCTGTTCCCGTCCCATTCGCTCCCAGCCGGGGTCCCCACCACCTGGTGTTGTCCCTTTGATGCTCTCAATGCAAAGGTAGCATCGACTGAATTAGGATTTTGCTAAGAAAGGCTTGAGGTTTTGTATTAGACCGAGGGGTATCTCAGGGGATCCATGATCAGTCTGCGGGCCCGGCGCTGAAACGATAGCCGATCCAGGGTTCAGTCAGGATGTGCGTCGGCTTTGCCGGATCCGGCTCGATCTTCTTTCGCAGGTGGGTGATAAACACGCGCAGGTACGA
>JAFNAG010000677.1 GCA_017860135.1 Acidobacteriota bacterium | reverse complement strand
CATCTTTATGACAAGATTCGCCGGGGCTGGTTTGCCTCCTTCGAAGGCCAGTCTGTGGTCGAAATATCCGGTCTTTGATACCTGGATCTCGCGGACAGGAAGGTAGGCGAGCAAGAAGGTAAATCGGCCCGATTTTTCGTATCCCCGGAGAAGCCGCCGCGCGCGCGACGCCTGGTTGCGGACAACATTTTATTGGCCGCCGGAGTTAGATCCTATGTGCAATGCCTGCCTCAGGGAGTCTACCGGCCGCGGAATGCCCAGGCAGCGCCGCTGCATCTCCTGGTCGAGGAGCACTTCGACGAGCTCGAGCGCGTCTGGCCTCGATTGTGGCGACTTAAGGTGCGGTTTTGCCCGCTTGTGGTGTCCGACCTGCCGCAAAGACCTTTTATTGCCCTATAGTTGCCGCCGAAGGTGCTTTTGCCCGTCATGCCATCAGAAGCGCGCCCTGCTCTTCGCCGAGCACGTCGACGAAGAGGTCTTGGGCGATCTCCCGGTTCGCCAGTACGGGTGACCATCCCCAAAATGCTGCGCCTCTCGTTCAAGTACGACCGCAAGCTGTTCGGCCTGCTGAGCCAGTGCTTCTACGCCTCCGTCAAGGAACTCTTCCAGGATGCCGCCGGTGATCGTCGCGCGGTCCCCGGCATGGTCGCTTCCCTCCAAACCTATGGCGATGATCCCAGCCGCTTTCATCCCCATCTGCACTGTCTGGTGTCGGAAGGCCTTGTTTTCCCTGACGGATCGTTTGTCCGCGTTCCGTCCCCGGATCCGGCCTGCCTCACCGAGCTGTTCCGTTACAGGCTCGTCATCGCGCTGCTGGCATACGATAAGATTTCGCCGCGCCTGGTCGAAATCATGGCGAATTGGGTTCACCCGGGCTTCTCCGTTTTTCAGGGCGAACGCATAGATCCCGACGCTCACCAAGCCCGCCGGCGCCTGGCCGGCAACGCTGCGCGGGGAGAGGGAGAGGGGCGGGACGTCCCGCTCCTATCCCTCTCCCCGTCTTCCGCTCCTGCGGTCCGCTTTCGCGGATGCGGCAGCTGCGTCCCATCGGTAATCGGGGATATTTCGGGGGCGCCCCATCCCGCGTGCGTCATCCTCTTCCACCCCGATCCAAGGCCATTCCCTATCATCGCAGCTATTCAGCGCGCAAGGCGGTCATGGGGTCGACGCGGGTTGCGTTTCGAGCCGGCAGGTAGGCTGCTGCGGAAGCGATGGCAAGAAAGAATACCAGCATAACCGTGAATGTGAGCGGGTCCTTTGGCTTGACTCCGAACAGGAGGTCGCCCAGCATGCGTGTCGCGAGCAGGGCTGCGGCGGCGCCGGCAACAAGGCCTGCCGCCACCGTGAAAACCGATCGCCTCATGAACATGAAAATCACCTGGCGGGGTCTGGCGCCGAGAGCCAGGCGCACGCCGATTTCGAAAGTCCGCTGCGAGACGCTGTACGCCGTGATCCCGGCGATGCCGATGGCGACCAGGGTGACGGCGAAAGCGGAGCAGATTCCGAACAGGATGGCGTAGAAGCGCGGCGTGCGAAAGGCGACGGCGTCGCTGTACCTGGTTACCTCGATCACCTGCCGGACATCGGCGGCCCTGGCCTGCTGGGCGATTGCGCGATAAACCGCCGGATTGCCGGTCGTGGTCCGGATGATGAACGTCAGGGATCGCAGCTTCGGGTAGTCAGGATCGCCCAGCGGGACGTAGACGCCAGGCTGTGGATCTGTCTGAACGGACTGTTCACGAACGTCCTGCACGACCCCGACGATCTGGACCGTCCACTTCTTGTCCACTACGATCGTCTGACCCAGCGGACTCCTCCCCGGCCAGTAGCGCCGGCCCATGCTCGCGTTGATCACAGCCACACGAGGAGCGGACGCTTCATCCTGAGCCGTCAACAGTCGTCCCGAAATGCAGTTCATGCCGATCACAGCGAACGACAACCGGAGCACCGATGCGGTCCCCGCGCAGGGGCGGATAATCCACCGCCGCAACTTCTGCAACGCCCGCAATCGCACCGATGCGATCCATCAGGTTCCGGTTGTAATCAAGGACACTCTGAACGCTCGGGTAGCGTTTTTCAGTGAGGGAACTGTATAGGAAACCGACCCGGCAAAGATTGTCGGTTCGAAACCCCACGGGCAGGGCTCCCAGGCGCAGGAAGCTGTTGATCAGCAGCCCGGCGCCGACGAGGAGGACCATCGCGAGCGCCGATTCTGCGATCAGCAATGCGGGCTTGAATCCCCCCGCACCGACCCGCCCGCCGCGGGAATCGCCTTTTCTCAGGAACCCTGCGACGTCGGCGCGCGATCCGGACCAGGCCGGCCACAGGCCGTGAATGAGAGCTGCCGCGAGGGTCAGACCCAGCGAAAACAGCAGCACCCGGCCGTCGATGGCGATATCGTTCAAGCCCAGCCGGAGCGTGGAAGGGAGTTGCGCCAAGAGCAGCGGAAGCATCCAAAAAGACAACAGCACGCCCAAAGCCCCGCCCGCAAGCGACAGGAGCAGGCTTTCCGTCAGCAGCTGTCTGGCCAGTCTCGTCCGGCCGGCGCCGAGCGCGATGCGAATTCCCAGCTCCTGCCTGCGCGCGAGTCCCCTGGCAAGCAGCATGTTCGATATGTTGAGGCAGCCGATGAGCGGGAGGCACATGATCGCGCCGAACAGCAGGAGCAGGGCCGTCCGCTTATACTTCACCAGATGCTCCTGGAGCGGCAGGAGCCGGAAACTGACGCGCTGGTTTTGGGGCAGACTTTGATTATTCCGGCCGGAGATCAGGTCCACCTCGGCTTGAGCCTCGCTCAGCCGGACTTCCGGTTTCAGCCGGGCGAGCAAATAATAACCGGGATCGGATGATGCTCGCGTCCAGTCCACCGGAAACGGGATCAACATCTCCGGCATGAAGGCTGACAGGAGCGAGGGATATCGGAAGTCGGCCGGCAGAACGCCGATGATTGTCCGTTGCCCGTCCGCAAACGGCAGGGAACGCCCGATCACGTTGAGGTCGCCGCCGAACCTTTTTTGCCAGGAGCCATAGGTCAGCATGACTGCCTTGTCGTTGCCGTACGTTTCCTCTTCGGACCGGAAATCGCGCCCATACAGCACAGGTGCTGCAAGTGTGCGCAGGAGATTGGGCGATACGGTGGCGCCGACGACATTCTCCGCGCCGCCGGGATTGTACAGGATCGGCAAGGAGGGATACCACGTGTAGGCCGACACGCCTTCAAACGATTGCGCCTCGCGAAAGGCGGCGAAATAGTCCTTGGAAATCCCTTCATAATAGCTGGCTTTTTCCGGGGACCAGCCCATGATGCGGACGAGCCTGTCGGGCTGGGGGTAGGGTAGCGGGCGGAAAAGCGTCGCATCGACGACGCTGAAGATGCTGGTTGCGGCGCTGATGCCCAGGGCGAGCGTAATGATCGCGGCCAGCGTGAATCCGCGATTGCGGCGGAACAGGACAAAGGAGTAGCGGATATCCTGCAGCAGCGAATCCAGGAGGGTGGAGTAGACGTCTCGCACCGTTTCGCGTGTCTGTGCCTCGCCGCCGAAGTCCATCCGTGCAGCGCGGCGCGCATCTTCGGCGGTCATGCCTCTGGCCTGGTTCGCCTGTGCTTCCATTTCCAGATGGAAACGGATCTCGTCCTCCGTCTGCTCCTCCATGCGAGCCCGGGAGAATCGGGACAGCAGCTTGCGGATGCCGGAACCAATCATGGACCCTCCCCAAGGCTCGACCATCCGACTATGGAGCCGTCACGAGTTGCTTGCACGCCCGGTTCGCTCACGTGGCTTTCAGGACGCTCCCGATCGCAACCACCATCTGGTCCCAGTCGCGCATTTCCTCGCCCAGGCGCCGCCGTCCGGCGGCCGTGAGGCGGTAGAAGCGGACGCGGCGGCGGGAGTCGGTGAGCCCTTCCTCCGAAACGATCCAGCCTTTGAGCACCATGCGGTGAAGGGCCGGATAGAGCGATCCCTGGTTGACGCGCAGGAACTCCTCGGATATCTGGCGGATGCGCCGCGAGATGCCCCATCCGTGCATCGGGCCCGGCGCGAGCGTCTTGAGAATGAGCAGATCGAGCGTTCCCTGCAAAAGACCGGCGCCTGTTTTCGTCGTGGTGTTTCTTCTCATCTCAACGGTGGACCGAGCGTATCCCCGTTGTTGTCGAATGTCAACAACATATTGTTGAATGTCTACAATAGACTGTGAGCTTCCGTCTGGGGTGAGATCAGGTTATCGTTTGGGGGTTGCCCGGTTTTTGGGGCGAGACGTGCCTTTTGGCAATCTCAACGCCACCGCCGGAAAGTATGAGGCAGCGGGACGGGGGGAGCATGCTTGCCGGAGTCGGCCTTGCGGCGTGTCCGGTAAGCTGAGTAAGCTCGCGCACAAATCTCCGAGGCGGCGGCAGGGAAGGCCCCATGCACCGCTTTTTGGATTACGGTCTCAAGCAAGTGGTGCCGATGCCGGATTCCCGTCGCAGAATCTGCATAATGCGAGGATGCCGGAAACACGTACTGCCATCCCCACTCCCGATCGGCATTGGGGTGCTTGCGAAGGAGAGCGCCTGGGAGCGGCGCTTGGCCCAGGTTCTTGCGCAAGTCATTCTGATGCGGTTCGCGGGTCCTTCCCAGATGTGCGAGCAAAGCATCCCCGGCACTGCCGGGGAGCATAGTCACGCCATCCTTGCCGCTCTCAGGGTCTGTCACACAATAACAGGCCCACTTTGCTGAGGCCCCCAGGCCCGGTGGCAACGCGCGAGCGACGAGCATACCCGGCGCGGCATGTAAGGAGCGAGCAACGCAGCCAGCGGGCCTGCGGGCCTCAGCCCGGAGGGGCGCGGCGGCGGACGGGCATCTGCGACGTTTCCGCTCCTCGACGATGTTACCACATCGCCTGCGTCGCGGCGCCTTGCATCTGGCCGCCCGGCGCTCGCGCCAAAGTGGACCTGTTATTCTGTGACAGACCCTTGCCGTTCCGCACCGGAAACTAGTCAGGCATCCCTATTGCTTGCCTTCGACATCTTCGATTTTGATCCCGTGCCCTGCCTTGATACTCCTTCGAGCAGCTTCGATTCGCTCAAGAAATCGTGGATCATGCTCCAGCCGGTAGTCGAACCAGTCGTCCTCTGACCGGAAGCCGATGAGAAGACCGGCTGGCCGACCATGCCTTGTGATTATGACCTCTTCCTTCTCCGCAAGCCTGAGGAACTTTGAAAGATCATCTTTGACTTCAGAGAGTGCGGCTTTTTTCATATAGATTTGCCTGTCTGTCTCAACCATGTGACGGCTTATGATTTCGCGACGATTGCGAGCACCCCGATCGACGACCCCGCGACATCATAGAAAACACGGATCTCGCCGACACGCAGGCGGTACTGAGGTCTGGATAGACCGCGGAGGTGCTTGATTCGGCTCTTGCTCGCCTTTGGGGGATGGTAACGCAGGTGTCTCTCGACGGCATCTTTTACTTCGGCGCGAAGGTACGCCTTGAGATGCTTCTAATCATCTATTGCTTCCGGAGCAAGGATGATCTCGATGGCACATTCTGGCCAGATCATAGCCAGATTGGATTTGAAGATCAAGAAGCCATCTTGGTTGGATGCCTAACGCCCTGGCTCAGCGGCGTGCCGCTCGCGGCGCGTCCGCTGGAGCGGATTGTTCGGCGATCTGCCCATTGATCCAGACCTCAGACTCTGCCAGGTCGATCTCGTCAGTCCAGATGACGCCATAGCCATGAGAATCGGCATGAGCGCGCTGGAAAAGAGCTTCGTCTTCGAGTGGGCGAAAGACCTCACTCTTGAGAAGCGGCTTGCAGTCATATACCTTGCTCACACCGTTCACAAACTCGACCAGCAGGATCTTTCCGGATTTGGGTTGCACTTGCTTGATCCTGGGATATTTCGCAGCTTTCTTCATGTCAC
>JAFNAG010000676.1 GCA_017860135.1 Acidobacteriota bacterium | reverse complement strand
GATTCTGATCGTCGACGGCAACGTCGTCTTTACGGGGGGCATCAACATCAGTGCGGTTTATTCGAGCTCGCCTTCCGGGCAAAGCCGACGTTCCGGGGGGGAACAGGATAATAAGACGCCGATCCCCTGGCGTGACACGGACGTCCAGATCGAAGGCCCGGTTGTCGCCGAATTCCAGAAACTGTTTCTCGACACGTGGCAGACGCAGAAGGGCCCGGACCTTTCGAAGGGGAACTACTTCCCGGACCTGAAAGCATCTGGAAAGGCCTTGGTGCGAGCGGTCGGCAGTTCCCCGGGAGAGACCAACAGGCTCACGTTCGTTTTGTATGTTTCCGCCATCACGTTTTCGGAAAATTCGCTCCATCTGACGAATGCATATTTCGTCCCCGATGACCAAACGGTGGATGCTCTCATCGCGGCCGCCAGGCGCGGGGTTGACGTGAAGATTGTCCTTCCCGGAACCACCGATTCTTCCCTGGTCTTGAATGCCGGACGGTATTATTATTCCAGGCTTTTGAAATCGGGCGTGAAATTATACAGGCGCCGCGATGCCATGCTGCATGCAAAAACCGCGGTAATTGACGGCATCTGGTCGACCGTCGGCTCCACCAATATGGACTTCTGGAGTTTTTCAACCAATGACGAGGTGAACGCGGTGGTACTGAACAAGGAATTCGCCGCGGAAATGGAGAAGATGTTTGCCGGGGATCTTGCGGAGTCCGACGAGATTTTGCTGGAAAAGTGGGAAAAAAGACCTGCACTCAACAAGTTCAAGGAGTGGTTTGCGCATCAATTCCGGCGTTGGTTGTAATCGATCGCCGGCGTATGGTGAATAAGCCTCTTTTCCGGAGATTGTCCGGGGTCGTCCCCCTGATCGTAATCGCGGCGACCCTTTGCGGCGAAGCCTCGAGCCGCGCCGATACCGGACCGCAGCCTCCCTGCGGAAGCGCACCCTTTCCTCCCTATCCCGACCTGGAGGATTCCCCTGCCGTAAGAACCTGGGACCGCGCCGAATCGGGTCGCGCCTGGATACCGCCGGCCTGCACCGGCTGGACGGATTCGGGCTTCACGACATTGGTGGTGGCGGTGGGGCGTTTCCGCCATGCCTCCGGAGTCGAGGGATTTCTCCGGCGGATTGGGGCGATCTCCGAGCATACCGGCATGCGGTATTGGTCGACCACCCACAATCGATGGCAAACGCTGATCATCAGCGCCCACGCTTTGTCGGATGCGACGGGCGATCGACGTCGCGAAGACTTCTCCCCCGGCGAGATGGTGGAAGGCAAGAATCTATACTTTCAACAGGAGGATAACCTGTCCGGCAGGGCGATCTACCGGATGCGCATCCGAAGCGCCTCTCCCGACCGTTTGGTGTTCGATACGGAAAACGCCGATACCATATATTACCTGCTGCTCCCCATGTTCCGTCCGGGCGGCATGCAGACGATTACCTTCCTCGATCGCGAATCGCAAGACGTCTGGCGGTATTACAGCATCATGCGCACGAGCAGGAACGCGAGCCTGTTGACCGCGGGATACGAGGCTTCCTCCATCAACCGGGCAGTGGCATTTTACCGTTATCTGGCGGGCATTCCGACGGACCAGGAGCCCCCAGCGGCCCCATGATCCTGCTCGGCATCCTTTCGACGGTCGCAGCGCTGGCCTGGCTCTGGCGGTGGCTCGTGCGCCACGAAGCCGATGTACGGAACCGATGGGCGGAACTTGCCACCCATCCGCGGGTCACCGCTCTTCGAACACGGTTCGCGCCCCAGATCACTTTCCTCCAGGCGCGCCTGTCGCCGGCCGGATTCCTCGGGCTCGACTTGACCATCGGGGCCATCATCCTCTTCGGCGCCAGCTGGATTTTCGGGAAGATCTCCGAGGACGTGGTCACGGGCGATCCGCTCACCGCCGTGGACAGGGAAATCGCCATGTGGCTTCACCTTCACGCCACGCCGACCCTCACCGAAGCGTTGAGGTTCATCTCCCTGCTGGCCTCGTGGCCGGTGGTGACGGGCATCTGCCTGTTCATGGCGCTATACTTCGTGCGGGAGCGTTTCCGCTACCATCTCCTGGCGCTGCTGCTGACCCTCCCCATCGGCATGTTGATGAACGGAATGCTGAAATACGCGTTTCATCGTTCGCGGCCGGTCTGGGACGATCCCATCCTTATGATTGGGAGCTTCAGTTTCCCCAGCGGTCATGCGATGGCGGCGACACTGCTCTACGGTTTTCTGGCCGTATTCGCCGTAAGGAAGGTGCGGGCCTGGCGATGGCGGGTGCTGGCGGTGCTTGCCGCCGGCCTGCTGATCGTGCTGATCAGCTTCAGCCGCCTTTACCTCGGCGTTCATTACTTGAGCGATGTGCTCGCAGGCATGGCGGCAGGGGCGGCGTGGCTTGCGCTTTGTTGGATCGCCGTGGGGGCCCTCCGGCGTCATCGGGATCAGAAACCCATCTTGTAGAACAACGAGCTGAACAGGCGGTTCGCCAGGGACGGGTTTTCCCCCGTACGCAGGAAGAAGGCGCGGCGCAGCGGAACGG
>JAFNAG010000675.1 GCA_017860135.1 Acidobacteriota bacterium | reverse complement strand
TAAGGATCTGGTTTGAGGCGGGCGAAGGATTGATGTTCTGGCTCCTCAGGTAGGACTCGAACCTACAACCCTTCGGTTAACAGCCGAATGCTCTACCATTGAGCTACTGAGGAGCAAAATGGCACGCGCAATAAGCTAACAATATCGGCACCTGTTGTCAATGCATTGGGAGGATAAAAACTTTCAGCGCCAGCTCAAAACCACTTTGCCCGATTGGCCGCTGTGCATCGCCTCGAACCCTTTTTCAAATTCCGTATAGTGATAGCGGTGGGAGATCACGGGCCTGATGTCCAGTCCGCTTTCCAGCATCACCGTCATCTTGTACCAGGTCTCATACATCTCGCGGCCGTAAATGCCTTTGATCGTGAGCATGTTGAAGATGACGGTGTTCCAGTTAATCTCGATCTGCTCGGACGGGATGCCCAGCATCGCGATCTTGCCGCCGTGACACATGTTTTCGATCATGTCGCGGAAAGCCGCGGCATTGCCCGACATCTCCAGCCCTACGTCGAACCCTTCCTTCATCCCGAGCCGCTTCTGCGCATCGCGCAGCGTGCTGTTTCTGATATTAAGAGCCAGAGTCACGCCCATGCGCCGGGCAAGCTCCAGCCGGTATTCGTTCACATCCGTAATCACGACGAACCGCGCGCCGGCATGCTTTGCCACGGCGGCTGCCATGATCCCGATGGGGCCGGCTCCCGTAACAAGGACGTCCTCGCCGAGCACATCGAACGTGAGCGCCGTGTGCACGGCGTTGCCAAAGGGATCGAAGATGGACGCCACGTCGCGGTCGATGTCGTCCCGGTGATGCCACACATTCGTCATAGGCACGGCGATGTATTCCGCAAAAGCCCCCGGGCGGTTTACGCCGATGCCCCTGGTGTCTCTGCACAGATGCCGGCGTCCGGCCAGGCAGTTGCGGCAGCGGCCGCAGACAACGTGGCCCTCGGCGCTGACGATGTTGCCGGGCTGGAAGTCGGCCACATTCGATCCGACCTCGATGACTTCGCCCACAAATTCGTGCCCGACGACCAGCGGGACCGGAATCGTTTGGCGCGCCCACGCGTTCCAGTCGTACACGTGCAGGTCCGTCCCGCAGATGCCTGTCCGGTCCACGCGGATCAGGACATCATTGATGCCCGTCTTCGGCTCGGCCACGTCCTCGAGCCACAAGCCCACGCCCGCTTCCTTCTTGATTAATGCCTTCATGGTTCGCTCCCGCCAATGACGCTACGATAGCACGAGGGCCCGCCGCCGCCAAAGAGATCAGATTTTGGCTTTTCAAATCGCGTCCGGTCGCATAAAATTACAAATGCCGCCTGGATCAGGCTGTTTCCAGGCCGACCGGGACGGCACTGCCTGTTTGCTGCGCACCGCATTAACAGAACAGGCATCTTACTCGAAGGAGAAGATAGCCGTGTCTACAAATCCAAAATCCCCGGCCGGGAATAAGGTCAGCGTCCAGACTCTGCAATCCAAGAAGCTGCACGGAGAGCCGATCACCTTCTTGACTGCCTATGACTATCCCACCGCCGTCGCCCTGGACCGCTCCGGAATCGATGGCATCCTGGTGGGCGATTCGCTCGGCATGGTCGTGCTCGGGTATGAGAACACCCTGCCGGTTACAATGCAGGAAATGCTGCACCACTGTCGTGCCGTGTCGCGCGGCGTTTCGCGCGCCCACCTGGTTGGAGACCTGCCGTTCATGTCCTACCAGGCTTCCGTGGCCGACGCGCTGCGGAACGCGGGCAGCCTTCTGCAGAAGGGCGGCATGGATGCGGTCAAACTCGAAGGCGGGCGCGAAAGAGTCGCAGCGATCAAGGCCATCATTTCCGCGGGCATCCCGGTCATGGGCCACCTGGGCCTGACACCGCAGAGCGTGCATCAGCTCGGCGGATGGAAAGTGCAGGGGAAGTCCGCGCAGGCCGCACGGATGCTGATCGAAGACTCGCTCATCCTGGAGGACGCCGGCTGCTATGCAATCGTGCTCGAGTCTATCCCCGCGGAAGTTGCCCACCTGATCTCCAACCGGCTGGCCATCCCCATCATCGGGATCGGCGCGGGGGTAGGCTGCGACGGCCAGGTGCTGGTGGCGCACGACGTCCTCGGGCTTTTCGACCGGTTCACGCCGAGCTTTGTAAAAAAATACGCCGACCTGTTCTCGGAAATGCAGCGCGCTTTCAAGGAATATATCAGCGACGTGAAAGAGCGGAGGTTCCCCGCAGCCGAACACTCCCACGCCATGGATCCGCAGGCGCTTCGCGATCTGATCCGGGAAATCGAGATGCAGGGCTGCGATTACGAGCACGACGACAACCAGCCGCCGCGGTTGCACTGATATCGCCAGGATAGAAGGGCGCCAAAATATGCACTTTTGTGCGGACGGCTCTCCAGATCCGTCCGACTAACCAAGCTGTTGACGGACGGGTCTGGAGACCCGTCCGCACAGAGGGTCTGGAGAGACTGTCGCAAAGCTCAGGATTTGGTGACTTGAACTGCCGGCAGGGCCGAAGGCCCGGCACAGAATAGGCCCGGCCGACAGGC
>JAFNAG010000674.1 GCA_017860135.1 Acidobacteriota bacterium | reverse complement strand
TTCCCCCTTTCTGGCCTGCGGCTACTCGCGCATCTGGGGAGACGGCAGCGCCAACATGGTCAATTTCGGTGGCGGGGTCAACTGGTGGCTTGGTGAAAGGAAGGGGATCCGTCTCGAATTTCGAGACCATGTCTACGCAGGAAGCGGCCACAGGCAAATAGCCGAATTCCGGATCGGCTTCGCGTTTCGTTAAGCTGCATTCGGATCTGCGGCGCACCGCCGGGCGCGCGGTTTTTCTGTGCGCTGCCGCGCGCCCACCTCCCGCGCACTTTGGCCGGCCGGTACCGCCTGGAGCGGCGCCTCGGACGCGGAGGCATGGGAACCGTGTACGAGGCAACCGACAGATCGCTTGAGAGGCGTGTTGCCGCAAAGCTCATTCGCGATGACTGGGTGGGCAGCGACGAAGCCGCACAGCGCTTCCAGAGGGAAGCCCGCACGGCAGCCGGCTTTGCGGATCCGAATGTCGTTACCGTTCACGACTTCGGTGTCGAAGCCGGAAGACGCGCGTTCCTGGTCATGGAGCCGCTCAAAGGCGCCACGCTGCGAGATGAGCTCAAGCTGCGAACGCGGCTCGATCCCTCTCGGACCGTTGGAATCATGAGGGGTGTCTGCGCCGCAGTGGAAGCGGCACATCGCCGGCAGTTGATCCACCGCGACCTGAAGCCGGAGAACATTTTTCTCGCCCGATCACAAGGGGCCGGAACGGCGGGGGAAACTGTAAAGGTGCTTGATTTTGGCATCGCCAAGTTTCTCTCGTCGTCCGACGACGCGGAGATCACGCGCACCGGTTTTGACACGCATCCCGGGATTTTGGTGGGGACTGTTGCTTACATGTCCCCCGAACAGTTGACGGGCGAAAGTCCTGCTGTTTCCTGGGATCTGTGGGCTCTTGGCGTTGTGGTTTACGAGACGCTGACGGGTTGGCTTCCTTTCAAGCCGGCGCCTGCCGATGATTGGAAACTGGCGGTTTTGTCCGGCAGGTTCACCCCGCTCAGCGAGTACCTCAAGGATCCTCCATCCCGATGGCAGACTTTCTTCGCCGGCTGTTTTGCGGTGAACCGCGAGAGGCGTCCCCGTTCGGCGGAAAAAATCCTGCACGACCTGAAGTCCGCGACAGGCTGCTGAATCCCATGATTCCCGGGTTCCGAATTCAATTCCAGGCAGGGTCGAGGATGAGTATCCTGTTGCAGGACACCACGCAACAGCGGAGGAGAATGTGAACGCAATACTCGAAGCCATGGAGAATCGAAGGTCGATCCCAGCCCTGGCGGTTTGTGGTCGTCGAGGACAAGGCGCTCAAGCGCAAACTCGTGGAGACTGCGGTTCCAAACTCCAGGAAATACCTGGAACCGCTTAAGGAAGTGAACCCGGCGAGGTACGCCTCGATCATGAAGCGGTATGACGAACTCGAGGACCCGGTTTACTACTCGGCCCCGGCCATCATTTTCGTCATCGGTTCGGGACTGTATGCCTCGGATTCCTGCCCGCTTGCCTGTGAGAACCTGATGCTTGCGGCGCTCTCTTTGGGCCTGGGCACCTGCTGGGTCAAGCTGGGCTCGCTGATTACGGACAACCCGGGAATCGTGAACGCGCTCGAGCTGACGGAAGGAGAGACGATCTTCGGACCGATACTGATCGGATACCCGACGGAGCAACCGAAAGCACCTGCGAAGAGAGAGCCTGTTATCAAGTGGATCTAGCCCCGTCTTCTCGTCAGTGGCTGTGAACGGGATCGGTTACATGTTAGGCTCCAGGCTTGCTGCCAGTTCTCGCCATATCTCGATTTCCGCGGCTTCGGCCGGCTTCTCAATCGATGAAGTCAACCTCCCGATACACTGAACATCCTGACTGCGCCTATCGGCCAGGGCTTGCCTTTCCTGACAAAGGCTCCGGTAATCCGGGCCTGTGAGCAATTGCACAACGTGTGCCAGCTCATGTCCGAGGGCCTCCGCATAGCGCTCTTTCTTACTCAATCCGGCGATCGGAATGAAACCATCCGCGCGCCGGGACCGTCCGGATGCCAGGGCTCGGTCGATCATTCCCAGGTTGAGCCCGACCAGGATCACTGTCTTTCGAGTACTCTCAGGAGGCACTTCAAGCCTGCACAAGCCGACCGCGCGCATGGTGGCGCGCGGTGTCGACAGTTCGGCCTGAATCTCATGACCGCTGGTGTCCACCTGACGTTGCCGCTCATATAGCGCTGGGTGTACGGGATGCCCCTCCCTGTTCTTTGCCAGGACGATCTCCAGGATCGATTCCCAGGCCTTGAGCTGCGATTTAGTCAACCGATCCGTAGGAATCCCGGTCATCTTCCCAGAACTTAGGGCTTTCACCCTCGTCCCGTTAGGCCGATCAGCTTCCTGTGCGCCCGTGTTGGAAGAGATACTCATGATCGCGAAGAATGTTGCTGCCAACCAAACACCGTGCCGGGTACCCATGAAGCCGCTCCTTTCGGGGCGGCTTCTTGCCGCCCTCGACCCCTGATCGGCAAATCAGTCTCGATTTTTTTTGGGGGGACAGTAACTCATGCGCCGGATGCGCACCCACGTGCAGGAAAATGGCGGTGCTGCTTCCGCTGTCGGGGTCGGAATCGGGGTCGCAGTCGCGACCGCCATCGGTGCCTGTGGCGAGGCATCACTTGACCGGCTGAGCCACGGCCGCTGACTGCGATTACGATACCGACCCCGACGGTCCATGGCCTTAGTTCCATTTTCGGAACAGTCACCAGTGTCCCCGGCGTTGGTCGGCGGAAGTCTGTGCCCTCAGGGGACACTGGTGACTGTCCCCCTTCGGTTGAAAGATCCCCCAACCCAACGAGATCAATCGTATAATCGCGTCAGTCTGAACCCGGAATGAGGAAGAGAGAATGGATGCGATCGAATGCATGAAGACGCGCCGAAGTATTCGGACTTTTGTCGATAAACCAATTCCGCGGGCGGTCGTCGAGGACATCGTCGAGTGCGGCCGGCTCGCCGCGACGGCCAACAACCTCCAACCCTGGGTTTTCATTGCCGTGGAGGAGCCACTTCTACGTAAACAGATTGCCGATGTTACCGACTACGGCAAGTTCATCGCCCGGGCGCCGGTGTGCATAGCGGTCTTCTGCTCGAACACGAAGTACTTCCTGGAGGATGGCAGTGCAGCAACCCAGAACATCCTCAACGCCGCCCGGGCGCATGGGCTCGGCTCGTGCTGGGTGGCCGGGCACCAGAAGAATTACGCCGGCAGGGTGCGCGACATGCTCGGCGTGCCGGACAGTCACCTTCTGGTGTCGCTCGTGGCACTCGGACAGGCAACGGAGGAGCCGGATCCCGCAAAGAAGGGTCTGGCTGAGGTCTTGCACTGGGACCGATACACCGCAAGATTCTCCCGCTGAAACAGGATAGCCCGCGCGGAGGTGCAAGATGATGATCCGGCTGAGAACGACTGCGGCTTTGTCGCTGCTGCTGGCGTGCTCCTCGATCACAAACGCTCAGGACGGGTGGGTGCCGCTCTTCGATGGACAGACCCTGAAGGGCTGGAGGGCTGCAGAAAACCCGTCCTCCTTCCGGGTAGTCGATGGCAGCATCGCGGCGGACGGTCTGCGTTCGCACCTCTTTTATGTCGGAGACGGGCAGCCGACGGAATTCAGGAATTTCGAATTCATGGCCGAGGTCATGACCAGGCCCGGCGCGAACTCGGGGATCTACTTTCACACGGAGTTTCAGCATGAGGGGTTCCCTGCGAAGGGATTCGAAGCGCAAATCGACAATTCCCAGCCTCCCCAGGCGGGTTACCTCGAGCTGAAGAAGACCGGCAGCCTGTACGGGATA
>JAFNAG010000673.1 GCA_017860135.1 Acidobacteriota bacterium | reverse complement strand
TTCTCTTCGAATACGTCATCGTATTTATGCAACTGACCACTAAGGAGGATCATCATGAACTGGACTGGACTTCTGAAGAGAGAGGCTGAGAGCACATACGAGACTGCGGCAAGACTCCTGGACCGGGTCGATCCGGACAGTCTCGACTGGAAGCCGGGGACCGGCAGCAACTGGATGACTGTTAGCCAGCTGCTCAAACATGTAACCAACGCTTGTGGCGGCGCCTGCAAAGGATTCGTCCTGGGCGACTGGGGCCTGCCTCCGGGCGTGAAATTTGAAGACCTGAAACCGGAAGAGATGCTCCCGCCCGCAGAAAAAATGCCCGGAGTGCAGAGTATCGAGGAGGCCAGGAAGCTGCTGGCAGAGGATAAGATCCTGGCTCTTCAGATGATTGAACGGGCCGGCGAGAATGATCTGGCTCACAGGCAAGTCGCGGCTCCGTGGGCACCCGGCGCAGAAGAAGCCCTCGGTTACCATCTCCTGCAGATGATCCGGCACCTCGACAAGCACGCAGGACAACTTTTCTATTACCTGAAACTCCAGGGTAAACCGGTGAATACCGCAGACCTTTGGGGCTAGGATCTTCCTGAAACAGGGCCTGACCGGGCCCTTGTCTGCAAAAGCGCGAAACCGGACCTACCGCTATTTTCGGTGGATAGGATCCTTGTTCAAAGAAATGAAACGTTTGCGGCAGTCGCACACTGGTTCTCAGACTCTGTCGCTCACTTATGACGCTGTGTATAAGGCCCAATAGAGGGGCGCGTCCGAGTTGGAACGATATCAGCGCTTTTCAGTGCCGTGCAGTTTCTTCCATGCCTCCAGGTACCGGTTCGCTCTGGTTACGGCGGGATCCCAGCGCGGTTCGTCCTCGCTTCCGGCGAGTATCAGCAGCCCGGTGCCGATCATGCGGATGGTCAGCGCCATGTTCTCATAGTCGACCTTCTGCCATGTGTCGTCCGGACCGTGATAATCGGGATACTGGAAAGTTACGCACACGGTGTGAGCCGGAACGCCCAGGCTGGCGATCGCCGCGTTATCGCTGGCTCCAAAGTAAGGGTCGGAGTTCTTCTGGTGCTTGAAGACGGTCACGCCGGTCTGCTCGCCTGCCCGCCGGAGCACTTCGCCCACATCGGAGTAGTCGAATCCGGTCACGCTTGCCCGCTTGCGCTGATCGCCCTCAGTGTCGTCGGTACGTCCCACCATCTCGATATTGACCCCGGCGACTGTCTTCTCGAGCGGGAAAGCCGGGTGTTCGGCATAGAACCGTGCTCCTACCAGTCCGCTCTCCTCGCCGTGAAAGGCGATGAAGACCAGCGAGCGGCGCGGGCGCTCCTTGAGCGACGCGAGCGCGGCGGCAATCTCGATGACCGAGACCGTGCCGCTGCCGTTGTCGTTGGCGGAGTTCCACACCCGGTCCGGTCCGGGCCTGGCACCCTGGCCATCGTAGTGCGCGGTCACGAGCACGTAGGTGTCGGCGAGCTTCGGGTCGGAGCCGGGCAGCAGGCCGATCACGTTGCGCTGCGGCGCGTCCGTCTCCACGGGCGGCGACAGGCGGACCGTGAAGCGCGCCGGGGTTGGCCCGGTGGAAAGGGCATCGAACGCAGCGGCGGCCGAACCACCGAAGAGCGAGACGACGGGCGGCCCCGTTGTATCGCGCCCCTTTTGCCGGGGGTCGACCAGCTGGCGGCTGGAGAAGTAGTCGATCGCCCTGCCTGGATCCCGCCTGATTTCCACGACCAGTGCAGGCTTGAATGCGTTGATCCGGTTGATGAAATCTCGCCTGTCAGACAGGAATTCCGATCGCGCTGCCGGATCCGACGGCACCGCGGGGAATTCGGTGATGATTACCGCGCCGCCTGCGTCCGCCATTCCCTCCGGGAACTGTCCGCCGAAGGGCACCTTGATGACAGGGGCGTCGTCGATCCTGATGTCGCGAACGGCCGAAGCGTTCCCGCCCGGGCTTGTCAGAAGTGCAAACTGCCGCGACGGCACGTCCACATCTTGTCCTTCCGTCGTCAGACGGCACCGGTAGCCTTCCACCGTGGGCGTCAGGCGTGTCCGCGGGGTGGTCTGGAAGAAACCGTCGTCCCCGGCCGGCTTCAACCCGGCGCGCCGGAACTGCGCCGCGATATACTCGGCCGCCACATCGAGCCCGGAGGATCCGCCGCCCCGTCCCTCCAGCGGATCAGCGGACAGGAAGGAGAGATGCGCCTGCAGCGATGCAGGCGTGATGGCGGCGAGCGTCTCCCGTTCGGCGGGCGATGGCTTGTAATCCCACTTGCCTGCGGCGGAAGCGCCAATGCTGACGGCGAATGCGGATACGACGACTGCCAGCCGTATCCGGGTGGCTCCATAAGGCGGCATGCACCAACTCCTTCCTGATGAAAGCAATCCTCTTTTCGTGCAGGGCGTAGCATAACACCGGCCGAGAAGAAGGAGAATGGTGACTGACGACGCTGATCCAAAGATTGACTTGGACCATCTTTTCCGAGGGATGCCATTGCGAACGAATAAGTTATTCGCAATTGGCAACTGTTTAGCCGGCTCGGAACAGTTA
>JAFNAG010000672.1 GCA_017860135.1 Acidobacteriota bacterium | reverse complement strand
GAAGCCAGCGGCGCAAACACATGATCGAAGACATATGCCCAGACGGACTGTTTTGCGCCGTTGGGCCCGGTGATCTTCACAATCAAGGCGCTCTTCGCCATCAGGCCGGAGAGCGTGAAAATGACAATCGCGTTCATACCGTAGATTTGGAACGGCATCGACCACTTTCGATAGCCTCGCACGTCGATGATCCAGTAGCAGAATGCGAAGACATCAGCGGCCAGCCCGGCCATGAAGACGGAATAAGAGCTTGTCCAGAGATTCTTGTTGATGGGAAGCCAGAGGCTCATCACCGCCCCGGAAAACATCAGCGCATTGCCCATGACGAACATCCACGCGGTCTTTTCTTCCGGAGTTTTCCGGGCTCGCAGCACGTGGCCCGTGAGCACACCGAAGAGCGTCGTCGCGATTGCCGGCAGGGTGCTGACAATGCCTTCCGGATCCCATGTTTTTGTTTGCGCCCACATGTGCCCGCTGAGCAGCAGGCTGTCGATATACTGGGCGAAGTTCCCTTCTTTTTCGAGGACTCCCGCGCCGTAGCCGGGTACGGGATAAAGCTTCATCAGCAGCCAGTACACCACGAGGATGCCGCCCGTCCACAGGATCTGGCCGCGGATGCCCGACATGAGGTAAATGGCGCCCGCTATCAGGTAGCAGACCGCAATGCGCTGCAGCACTCCGGGGATTCGAATGCTCGAGAAATGGAAAAACGGGAAGCCGGCGAGCAGAAGTCCGACGGCAAAGATGATCACAGACCGGCGCAGGACGTGCAGCATGAGATCGGCGCGGGTGGCGCCGCGGTTCAGGCGTTTGGCGGTCGAAAGCGTCATGGCCACGCCCGTAATCCAGAGAAAAAACGGGAAGATGACGTCGGTGAAGGTCCAGCCGTGCCATGGGGCGTGCAGCAAGGGGGGATAGACCGCGCTCCAGGTCCCCGGATCGTTGACGAGCAGCATCGAAGCGATCGTCGCGCCGCGGAAGACATCCAGCGACATCAGCCGTTCCCGCATCACCGGGACTGTTGCGTCCGAAGCAACAGAATTCGGGTTATTCCCCATCGCTTCCTCCACTCCTCGGCGGGCAGGATTGTTTGCCGCATGCCCCGCACCCCGCGGACGAGTTGCCGCAATCCCACAGTCGGCCGGCATGTCCCGAAATTCGCACCAGGCCTGCACGGCCAGCACATTATACACGGGTGGCGTGCCGGTCTTCCGCCTGCCGAGCATGTTATCAGCGTTTCCCGCAACGGAGGGAGATTGTGAGGCGCGCGGAAGCCTGTGCGCAGGAGTCCGACAGTGCGCACGGGCTTCAGCCCGTGCGTTTTAAGGCGAGTGAACATCCGCGAACGGTGAAGTGCGGGGATTTGAAAAGCGCGGGCTGAAGCCCGCGCCCACCGAAATATGTTGTCCGGATTTCTTTGCCATGCGGGATGGTGTATGCTGGCTCGTCCAATCCGGATCATCCGCTCCTGGAGGTATTCCATGTCCCGGACTTGTAGCCGTCGAATGAAGCGTTCCATGCGCGCCGTTATTCTTGCCTTTTGCCTGCTGGCCGGCGCCGTTGCATCCCGGCCTACTCCCCTGAGCGGGCAGGCCGGGCCGGATCTTGCTGCCGAGCGAAAAATCGCCGCGACCGTCTCCGAAACACGAATGGTGGACACTGTGCGGCGGCTGGTCGGCTTCGGCCCCCGAATGTACGGCACGCCGTCCAATCACGAAGCGGCTGCCTGGCTCGCAGGCGCCTTCCGCGAGGCGGGACTGGAGGTCAGGATACGCCAGGACACACCCCGCGACTGGTACCAGCCGGTATCGTGGCAAGTCCGGGCTTTCGAGGACGGCGCCGAAAGCAAGGGCCTTGCGCTGAAGACGATCTGGCCCAGCACAGGATCGCCATCGGCGAAGGGCGAAGGGACGCTGTCGCTGCAGGCGGCGCAGGGCGCGGTCTGCCTGACCTCCGGCAATCCAACCCCGGAAACGACCGCCGGCTGCGCCGCGGTCCTGTTTGACGGCAGGGCTGCTTCCTCCGGTTGGCCCGGAATCGGCAGGCTGCGCGGCGCATGGACCGTCCCGGTGTTCGCGGTTTCCCCGAGGGAGGCGAACCCCTTGCGCGAGCGGCTCACGGCCGGCGCGAGGGTGCGTGTCTCCTTCTCGCTTGAGGCCAGGACCGGCAAGGACGCTGCCGAAACCGTGGTGGCGACGCTGCCGGGCCGGGACCGCTCGAAATACATACTCTTCTGCGCCCATGGCGACTCGGATTCGGGCGGGCCCGGAGCCAATGACAACGCATCCGGAGTGGCCATCGTGCTGGAAATCGCCCGGACCGCGGCAGCCGCCGTGCGTTCGGGTGCAATCCCCCAACCTGCCTGGGACCTCCGCTTCGCTTCCTGGGGCGGCGAGATCTCCTCGACGCGCGAATACGTGGCCGAGATGAACAAAGACTCGTCACACCTGGAGGCGGTAATCAACTACGATCAGTCCGGCTTCGGATCGTCGAAGGACGCCCTCTACGTCGAACCGGACGATGTGGCGGTGAACAAGGCTCTCATCACCCTCGTCCG
>JAFNAG010000065.1 GCA_017860135.1 Acidobacteriota bacterium | reverse complement strand
AGTCATGATGGCGTCCATGACCGATTCGGCTTCGGCGCGGTCGAGGTGCTGCCCTTCTACCACCCTGCGGATCGCATCGACGATATCCACGGTCGCCTCAAAGAGGAAATCGTACCGTAAGGGAATGAAATGACAAAATCAAGAATCATTGCAGACTGTTACTCCGGCCTTCGGCCGTGTCCCTCTGACGGGCTCCGGCGTTTCGTCGAAGTGGCAAGATGCGCTCGATACAACGGGGCATCCCCCCTCGGAATCGATATCGGAGTCGCTGTCGGGACTGGATTCATAATTGGCATCGGATTCCAAGTGGATCGTGAGACGCCGCATTGAATTCGGCTGCGACGCGACATCGATATCGATTTTGACGGTGACTCCGAAACCGACGGTAGCGCGGATCATCCCGGCCGGGCGGGGCAGGCTAAAGCCATGCAGCATAGCCGGTTACTCATCTTCAGCGCCGCGACGGGAAGGAGGCGGGTATATCCGATCTGCCCGAAACACCTCGCTCGATGACGGCGATTTGCGGGCAGATACAGGGCGCAGCGCGGGTGCCCGGGTTGCGGGTGGTAAAAAGCCTGTGTGATTTGTATAATTTGAGGGGAGAGTTGCCGATAAGGGAGCTGAGGCCTTTTCCAAAGGACTATCTACGTGCGAGGTGCCGCATCATGAAAGCGATTTCCTGCTTGATGGCCGGTCTGCTGCTGGCGTCTGTGTCTTCCCCTGCATATTCGCAGTCTCTGGCCGATCTGGCCAAAAAGGAGAAGGAGCGACGCCAGGCGGTGAAGACCGACGTCAAAGTCATCACCAACGAACAGACCGGCAAATACGCCGGTGCACCCGTGACCACCACCACTCGGACCGCCGAGGCCAATGCAACCGACAAGACCGCGGCCGGGACGGAGGGAGCAGCCGCGGCCAAGGAAAAGCCCGCCGTCGATGAGCCTGTCGACTTCCAGGGCAGGCCCGAGAGCTTCTGGAGGCAGACTTTTGCGGATGCGCGCCAGAAAGTGCAGGAGCTCGAGAACCAGGCGAACGTGCTGATCCTCAAGCGCAACGACCTGCAGAACCGCTTCTATCGCGAAGACAGCGGATACAAGCAGCAGGAAATCCAGCGTGAAATCCAGAAGACCATCTATGAACAGGATTTGAACAAGGAGGAACTGGCGAAAGCCAAAGCCAGCCTCGCCGACCTCGAAGTTGAAGCCCGCAAGAGCGGTGCTCTCCCCGGATGGATCAGGTAGTCTGTTTCTGTCGCGAAACTATCTTACTTCCTGGCCCTGGATGTGGACCTGGACACACCAGGAATATTTCAACAAGAGCATCTATATTCTGCAAACTGCTGCGACCGTGCACCGACAGGCAAGATCTCCAGGGATCCAAAGATTCGCGCAGCGTCTGGTGTCCTATCACCTGAAATTTCCTCACGCGTCGTCCATCCTCCTGTGATCCGCACGGGCAAGCAGAAGGACTGCGATTCCACCCGCGAAAAGCCTGTGCTCCGGCTCCTTGAAACCGGCGCCGGCGATGAGCGCTTCGAGCGCTTCGGGGCCCGGAAACGTCTGCACGCTGTCGGGCAAATACCGGTAAGGCCCATCGACTCCGGATAGCAGCGAACCGAGTCTTGGCAGGACGTGGAGAAAGTAGAACCGGTAGACACTTGCAATCACAGGTGACCTTGGCATGGAAAAGTCCAGCAATGCCAGCACTCCATCATGCCGCATCACTCGACGCATCTCCCGCAGCCCTGCCCTGGCATCGATCAGATTGCGCAGCACGAACGCAGAAACAACGGCATCGAACCGCATGTCCGGAAATGGCAAGGAGAGTGCATCCCCTTCCAAAACGAAGACTGTATTTCGGGGAGTGGCTCTGGCTAATTTCTCCTGAAAAACGCGCAGCATCGGGCGGCAGAAGTCACATCCGATGACAGGCCCGATTTCCGAAAAAGCCAAGGACAGATCACCGGTGCCGCAACCTATATCCAGGAATCGAGCCGTCCCCGGCGCGAGCCGTCGCGACACTTCCTGAACGCAGGAGCGACGCCAGCGGCGATCGATGTTTGCGGAGAGGAAGTGATTCAGGAAATCGTAGCGCCGGGCGATGGCCGAGAACATGTTCCGTACATCAGTAGATTTGGCAGACATTATTCCTTGGAAGGGAATCAGTAGAGAAACGGTTCGAGATTCAGGGGAATTGTCTTGACTGGTTCCTATTATGGTCTCCTATCCACAGTCATAATCACTCCTGACTCCTGACTTCAAACCTCAGAACACAATACCTGCTGGTGTGTTCCCAGGAACTCGGAAATGAACCGGCGCACATACCGGGGATCAAGGTTTTCGACGATTTCTGCTTGCCCGAGCCGTGACAGCAGGACCATGCGGATGCTCCCCGAGTCAAACTTCTTGTCGCGCCTCAGATTGGCCCATATTCGTGCCGCGGAAATCCCGCGCAGTGCTGGGAGTCGTTCTATGCGGTGCACCAGGGCCGCGATGCGGGCGGCATCGCGTGCTTCGAGCATTCCCAGGGAGTTGGAGAGCTCGGCGGCCGCGATCATGCCCCACGCCACTGCCTCTCCATGATTGAACCTGCGGTAGGCGCTGGCGGCTTCCAGGGCGTGTCCCAGCGTGTGTCCGAAGTTTAACACCATGCGCTCGCGCCCTTCCCGCTCGTCCTCCGCCACCACCGCGGCCTTGACGCGCATGGCCTCAAAGATGATGTGCGAGACGACAGGCGACAGGCACTGCCGCAAGTCGGCGACATTGCGTTCCAGGTACCGGAACAACTCCTCCGACCGGATCGCCCCGCACTTGACCACCTCGAAAAGGCCTGAGGCGAGCTCGCGGGGCGGCAGAGTTCCAAGCGCGCCGGTATCGGAGAGCACGGCGCGGGGCTGATGGAAGGCTCCGATGAGGTTCTTCCCTTCCGCAAGGTTCACCCCCACCTTGCCGCCCACCGAGCTATCCACCTGCGCAAGCAGGGTGGTAGGCACCCCGACATAGGGGATGCCGCGCATGTACGTTGCGGCTGCGAATCCCGCGAGATCACCGATTACTCCGCCCCCGAAGGCGATAATCCAGGAGCGCCGGTCTGCGCGGCCGCGGATGAGGTCTCTATACAGCCGGATCAAGGTAGAATGTTGCTTGAAGCGTTCCCCGTCTCCTGCACGCAGGATCATGACCGGCCCGAAGGCATTCTCTAGCGATCGCAACAGCGATGATCCGTGCAGGCGGAGAACGCGCCGGTTGGACACCACAACCGGTGCGGTCCGGAACCCAAGCGAGTGCAGGATCCGTCCCGCGCGCGTGAGCACGCCGCTGCCGATCAAGACGGGATAACTTTGATTTCCCAGTTCGACCTGAAATTGTTTCATCGTAGAGCCCGGCGCGACCCGCTGCGCCGGCGCCACTCCTGAAGCGGAATGCCAAGGCGGCTGGCGGGGGAACGGGAAGAGTCAGCGTGAGATACCCTCGGAAGGACTGCTCGCCGCCGCAAACGCTTTTCTCGGAATCCGGCCCGCCAGAAACGCAAGCCGGCCGGCGCAAACCGCCATTTGCATCGCTTCCGCCATGCGCACCGGGTCCTGCGCGCAGGCGATCGCCGTGTTCATCAGCACTCCGTCGCAGCCCAGCTCCATGGCTGCCGATGCGTCCGAAGCGGTCCCCACGCCCGCGTCCACAATCACAGGAACCGACACGCACTCCCGAATGAACCGGATGTTGGCCGGATTCTGAATCCCGATGCCGGAACCGATGGGGGCGCCAAGAGGCATGACTGCCGCTGCCCCGGCATCCTGCAGCTTGCGGGCAACGATCGGATCATCGTTGGTATAGGGTAGAACGGTAAAACCATCCTTGACCAGAACACGGGTTGCCTCGAGCAAGGCCTGCGTGTCCGGAAACAGGGTCTTCTCGTCTCCGATGACTTCGAGTTTGACCCAATCCGAAAGGCCGGCCTCTCTTCCGAGATGCGCGGTCCGGACGGCGTCCTGCGCAGTGTAGCATCCGGCCGTGTTGGGAAGCAGCATGTAGCGAGCCGGATCGATGTAATCCAGCAATGATTCCCGCGACCGGTCGCTGATATTGACCCTGCGCACGGCAACCGTTACGATCTCCGCCCCGGATTTCTCGAGCGCATCGCGCATCAACGGGAAACTCGAGTACTTCCCCGTGCCAACGATCAGACGGGATCGGAAAGAACGTCCCGCCAGCACCAAGGTGTCCTCCGACACACTCAAACTCCTTTATGTTTAACTGTTTAAAAAAGAGGAAGTATCAAAACGGCCACGCCCCTGCGCTCAGCCGCCCCCAACAAACTGCACGATCTCGACACGGTCGAACTCCCGGAGCGCAGTTTGCTCCCAATCCTGGCGCCTGACGATTTGCTGGTTCACCTCCACTGCGATCCGGCCGGGAGTAATCTTTAGATTTTCAAGAAGTTGCCGCACATTTTCCGACGCCGGAACCTCGCGTATCTCGCCGTTGATCTGCAGCTTCATCGTCGCGTACACGTCAAGTATGATACCGATTGCTGCGCGGGCAAATCAACCAGAAAAACCTTGACAGCACAGCACTTGTTCACTAATATCCATTTTTAGGTTTCTTGATCGCGTCGCGTATAACTGCTTGAATTTATAGTATTTATCTGATTCCCAACGAAACGGTACGACCTGGTTCAGTGCCGGAAGACCAGCCCCCATGCTATCCGAGGCAACGCGCAATAGAATAGAGGTGCTGAGGCAACGGTACCCGGAAGCCCGGTCGGCATTGATCCCCTCCCTGCAGATCACACAGGAAGAGAACGGTTACGTGACGCCTGAGGCAGTGCAGGAGATTGCGCGGATCTTCGGATTGTCGCCCAACGAGGTCTACGAAGTCGCCAGTTTCTACACGATGCTCTATAAGAAGCCTGTGGGCAAATATGTGATCCAGATCTGCACCAACATCTCCTGCCTTTTATGCGATTGTGAAAAGCTCCTGGCTCACCTGCAGGTGAGACTGGGAATCAAGCCCGGCGAGACGACTCCCGACAGGAAGTTCACTCTCGTCGAGGTGGAATGCCTGGCATCCTGCGGCACGGCTCCCGTGGTGCAGATCAACGAAGACTATCACGAAGACCTGACGATCGAGAAACTGGACTTGATCCTGGACTCCCTGAACTGATGGAAGACTGGCTGTTTTACCTTTTCGGCGCCATTGCGCTGATCGCGGCGCTGTTTGTGGTGCTGATGAAGCGGGTGTTTTACTCGGCGCTCTCGCTGATCATCTGCCTGTGCGCGATAGCCGGGATCTACCTGCTCCTGGAAGCGCCGTTCATTGCGGCGGTTCAGATCATCGTGTATGCCGGCGCGATCATGGTGCTGTTTCTCTTTGTCATCATGCTCCTGGATCCCTTTTCCGGAGCGCTCCCGGCCGACAAGCGGAAATACCTTCGTTACTGCGCTCTGGTTCTGGGTGCCGCCACGTTGCTGCTGCTCGTGCCGTTGCTGCGGTCCTACGATCCCGGCGGGACGCCCCACGATTCCGTAAGCGCGACAACGGCAACAGGAAGCGTATCGGTTCTGGCCGAAACCCTGTTCCGGGACTACCTCCTCCCGTTTGAGGTGACGTCGGTTTTGATTCTGGTCGCCATTATCGGGGTGGTAGTCCTCGCCAAACGTCAGACATAGGGAGAACATGAGCATATTGCACTGCCTGATACTGAGCGCGCTTCTTTTCACCATCGGGACCGTGGGGGTGATTGTCAAGAAGAACATCATTGCCATATTCCTGTGCATCGAGCTGATGCTCAATGCCGTCAATCTGAGTTTCGTGGCGTTCTCCAGGTATCTCAACCAGGTGCACGGGCAGATTTTTGTCTTCTTTGTCATGGTGGTGGCTGCGGCGGAAGCAGCCGTGGGTCTGGCGATCGCCATCGCACTCTTCCGCAACCGAAACACGTTGAGCATCGATGATGCCGACATCATGAAGTGGTGAGAGGCTTCCGGGCATGATGGATTATTTGTGGCTCGTCCCGCTGTTGCCGCTGCTGGGTTCTGCGGTCAACGGGATTCTAGGCAGGCGGTTCCCGAAGCGCCTCGTCTCCATCATCGCCTGCACCAGCGTGGGTGCCTCATTCGCAGTCGCCGCCGGCGCGGTGGCTGCCCTGGCCGGGATGCCGGACGGCGAGCGGCACGTTGTGATCCCTCTGTTCACCTGGATTGCCTCCGGCGACTTCGTCGCACGGGCCGAATTCCTGTTTGACCCGCTCTCCGCGGTCATGGTGCTGGTCGTGACGGGAGTCGGTTTTCTCATTCATCTGTATTCCATCGGCTACATGCATGCGGAAGACGGTTACTACCGCTTCTTTTCCTACCTCAACCTCTTCATGTTTTCGATGCTGGTGCTGGTGCTTGCCGGCAATTTTCTGCTCATGTTCGTCGGATGGGAAGGGGTTGGCCTCTGCTCCTACCTCCTCATCGGCTATTATTTCGAACGCCGCAGCGCAGCCGATGCCGGCAAGAAGGCTTTCATCGTCAACCGGATCGGGGATGTCGGCTTCATCCTGGGGATCCTGTTGATATTTGCGACCTTCCACAGCCTCGATTTTGAAGGGATATTTCGCCGGATCGCATCCGACCCGGGACAGTTCCCTGTCGAGGCGGGGTTTGGCGTGCTGACCGCGATCGGCGTGCTGCTGTTCATCGGGGCAACAGGGAAGAGCGCGCAGGTCCCTCTCTATGTGTGGCTGCCCGATGCCATGGAAGGTCCCACCCCGGTCAGCGCGCTGATTCACGCTGCCACGATGGTGACTGCCGGCGTCTATATGGTGGTGAGATGCGCCCCGATCTTCAGCCGTTCCCCGATTGCTCTCGAAGTGGTTGCCGTTATTGGAATCCTGACGGCTCTAATGGCGGCTACCATCGGGCTTGTGCAGAGGGACATCAAACGGGTTCTTGCCTACTCGACGGTCAGCCAGCTGGGGTACATGTTCGTGGCCGCAGGCGTCGGCGCCTACTCCGCCGGCATATTCCATCTGGTGACGCACGCGTTCTTCAAGGCACTCCTCTTCCTGGGCGCCGGGAGCGTAATCCACGCCATGGGGGGCGAGCAGGACCTGATGAAGATGGGGGGGTTGCGCAAGTTCACCCCCACCACCCATGCCACAATGCTTGTCGCCGCGCTGGCCATCAGCGGCATTTTCCCTTTTGCCGGGTTCTTCAGCAAGGACGAGATCCTCTGGTCCGCCTGGGCCAACGGGCACCCGGCAATCTGGCTCGCCGGGCTGGTAACGGCGGGCCTGACGGCGTTCTACATGTTCCGGCTGATCTTTCTGTCGTTTTACGGATCCGGGCGTTTCCCCGAGGAAACGCGGCATCACCTGCACGAGTCGCCCCCTTCGATGACGGGGCCCCTGGTCGGGCTTGCCCTGCTTTCGACCGTCGGCGGATTTGTCGGACTCCCCGCCTGGATGAACCTGGGCCCCAACCGATTTGAGCGGTTTCTGGAGCCGTCCCTGGAGTATGCCGCACGCGGCGAGCACCCGGAGGCTTCCCACAGTCTCGAGTTCGGCTTCGCCGCAGTCTCCGTGCTGGTCGCACTCGCCGGCATCTATGTCGCCTATCGTTTCTACGTGGCTGCTCCAGGAATTGCGCCCCGGCTCGCACAGCGCATGGCGGGAGTGTACCGGCTGCTGCTGCACAAGTATTACGTGGATGAAGCCTACGATGCTCTGATCGTGCATCCGGTAGCGGACGGTTCCCGCCGCATACTCTGGACGGGGGTGGACGTCGGCATCATCGACGGCGCCGTAAACGGCGCAGGACGTCTGGTGCAGGGCTCGGCATCGGTGTTGAAGCATTTGCAGAACGGCCTGGCCCGCAACTATGCGGCCTGGATCTTTGCCGGAGCCGTGGTGATTCTGTTTTACATATATATGGTGCGAGGGTAGCGGCGGGCGCCGCGCCCGCGAGGTTGATGAGCAAGGCATGCATATTCCGAATATCCTGAGCCTGATCACGTACCTTCCGGCGCTCGCCGGAACCGCGCTGATGCTGTTTCCGAACCGCTCTGGCACGGCGATCAAGACCTTCGCGTTCCTTGCGTCGGCGGCGACATTTCTGATCTCACTGCTCCTGTTTTTCCAGTTCGACGTTTCCACCGCGCAGATGCAGTTCGAGGAATCGGTTTCCTGGATGGAAGGCGGGGCGATCCGGCACCACCTCGGCATCGACGGGCTCAGCCTTCTCCTGATCCTGCTCACGACGTTCATCACGCCACTCGCCGTCGTTTCGTCCTGGAACGCGGTGACCCGGCGCGTTAAAGCCTACATGATCTGCATGTTGTTCCTGGAGACCGGGATGATCGGCGTTTTCGCCGCCTTGGATCTCGTGCTGTTCTATGTTTTCTGGGAAGTGATGCTGATCCCGATGTATTTCCTTATCGGCGTGTGGGGCGGCGAAAGGCGCGTGTATGCGGCCGTGAAGTTCATCCTGTACACGATGGTCGGTTCCCTGCTCATGCTGGTGGCCATCCTGTACCTTTACCATGTCAACGGCGGCGCCTCGTTCGATCTCGTGGAGATCACCAGGAATCTGGCGGCCGGAAGCATACGGCTTTCCAGTCGCGAGGAGTTCTGGCTCTTCCTGGCGTTTCTTCTCGCCTTTGCCATCAAGGTCCCCTTGTTCCCGTTCCACACGTGGCTCCCGGACGCGCACGTGGAGGCCCCGACCGCCGGCTCGGTCATCCTGGCCGGCGTGCTGCTGAAGATGGGGACCTACGGCCTCCTTCGGTTCTGCCTGCCTCTCTTTCCCACCGCTTCGATCGCCGCCGCTCCGTACCTCTCGGTGCTCGCGTTGGTCGGCATCGTGTATGGCGCGCTGGTGGCCATGGTCCAGCCGGACCTGAAGAAGCTGGTTGCCTACTCATCCGTGAGTCACATGGGGCTGGTCGTGCTCGGCATCTTCGCATTCACGCAGCAGGGCCTGCAGGGATCGACGATCCAGATGCTCAACCACGGGCTGTCCACGGGCGCTCTCTTCCTCCTCGTGGGGATGATCTACGAAAGGCGCCACACGCGCCTGATCTCCGATTTCGGCGGCCTGGCGCACGGCAATCCCGTTCTGGCTGCGATGTTCCTCGTTGTGACGCTCTCCTCGATCGGCCTGCCCGGCCTGAACGGCTTCGTGGGCGAGGTGCTCATCCTCGCCGGGACCTTTCTCAGGAGTCCGGTATACGCCGCGGTCGCAGCGACAGGGATGATCCTCGGTGCGGTATACATGCTCTGGATGTACCAGCGCGTATTCCTTGGAAAAGTCACCAATCCGGCGAATCTGGAAATGACGGACATCAGCCTCAGGGAGAAGGTGCTGCTCGTGCCGATTCTGATCCTGATGCTCTGGATCGGCGTCTACTCGTCGCCCCTCCTGGAACGGATGGATGCCAGCCTGCAGCTCGTGCAGAAGCGCATCCACGCCGCACACGCCCCCGGAGGCGGATTCAGGGTGGAACAGCGCCAGGGCAATCCGGAAAGGTCAGGAGCGAACCAGTGATGAGCATCGACTACTTCGCCATCCTCCCTCAGATCATTCTGGTGCTGGCCGGGATGGTGATTCTGCTGCTCGAACCTTTGACCGCGCCCGGACGAAAGGGGCTGCTCGGCCAGATCGCCGTGGTGGCATCGTTCCTGGCCGCATGTGCGCTCTCCTTCCAGCCGCTGGGGAGGTCGCAGGCCAGTTTCCACGGCATGTTCCTGGCCGACAACTTCAGCTTCACGTTCCAGTGGCTCTTTTACATCATTACCGGCGTATGCGCCCTGATCGCGCTTCATTTCAACGAGCGGGAAGGAACGCAAAGGGGAGAGTATTATGCCCTCCTGCTGTTCGCCTGCTCCGGTATGTCGCTCATGGCTGCCAGCGGCGACCTGATCCTGACCTTCCTGGGCATCGAGATCCTGTCGATCGCGACTTACATCCTTGCCGGATTCAAGCGCACCGACGCGAAGTCAAACGAGTCGGCGGTCAAATATTTCCTCCTCGGATCCTTCGCCACCGCGTTCCTGCTTTACGGCATCGCGCTGATTTACGGAAGCACCGGCACCACGAACTACGACGCAATCCGTCAGATCGCCTCACTGCAGGGCGTGCCCCAGGTCACCCTGATTCTGGGGCTGGGGCTGCTCCTGATCGGATTCGGATTCAAGATAGCCACAGTCCCGTTCCATGCGTGGGCGCCCGACGTATATGAAGGAGCCCCCACCGCAGTTACGGCGTTCATGATCGTCGGACCCAAGGCCGCGGGCTTTGCCGCCCTGGTGCGGATCCTGGTTCAGGCGCTGCCGTCGCTTCAGGCCGACTGGAACACGATCCTCTGGGCTTCGGCAATCCTGACCATGACTGTGGGGAACATCGTCGCCACCCGCCAGTCGAACATCAAACGCATGCTCGCCTATTCGGCGATCGCCCATGCCGGCTACATTCTGATCGGCATCGTCGCTAACAGCGTCGCGGGATATCGTGCGGTTGTGTTCTACCTGATCGTGTATACAGCCATGAACCTGGGGGCGCTGAGCGTCATTCTGTCCCTGAGCGGCCGGGGCGACCGCCGCGTGGACCTGGAGGATTTTTCGGGGCTGGGCAGGATTCAGCCGCTGGCGGCCGCTGCGCTCTCGCTCTTCCTGATATCGCTTGCCGGAATCCCGCTCACCGGAGGCTTCATAGGCAAATTCCACCTCTTCAGCGCCGCCGTCCAGAAGGGGTACATCGGCCTGGCGATTGTCGGCGTCCTCAACAGCGTCGTCTCGGTGTATTACTACTTCCGCGTGATGGTTTTCATGTACATGAAGGAGCCGAAGGAAGCCGACGCGGAACCTATTCCGGCGCCGACTCTCGCGGTGATCGCGATTGCGGCGGCCAGCATTGTCTGGCTCGGGATCTCGCCGAACTCCATACTCAACCTTGCCAGCCGCTCGATCCTTCTCCTACAATAGTTATTGCCATGAAAGACATCCGGAAAAAGCTGCAGGAAGAACTCAATGCCATTGAGCGCGAGCTGCGCGTCGACCTGCCCAGGGAAATCCTGCGGGCCCGGGAACATGGGGATCTTAGCGAGAACGCGGAGTACAAGGCGGCCAAGGAGCGGCAATCCTATCTGGAGGGGAAAAAGGCCAACCTTCAGTCCCGACTTGCGTCCTTGTCGCTGATCAATCTCGACAAGATCCCGCATGACCGGGTGGCCTACGGGTCGCGCGTGGTGCTGTACGATGCGAACGACGACAAGGAGCTCCGCTATACGCTGGTTTCCTCTGAAGAATCCGATATCAGCCGCGGCAGGATTTCCATCTCCTCGCCGATCGGCAGGAGTCTTCTGGGAAAAACTCCGGGAGAGGAAGTCACGATCGTCACTCCGTCGGGCAGGAAGGAATACGAGATCCGCGAACTGGCGACGATTCACGACCTCGACGAGTGAGCCGCGGACAGGAAAATCTCCTGCCGCCCATCCATCGCTCACCGGTCTGGAACCGCGAAGACCTCAAGGACCTCAAAGAAAGTGCTTTGAGGACTTGAGGTCTTCGCGGTTCAGCTTTTCAGGCCTGTCGAGGAGATGCTCTGCTTCTGCCACGCGCCCGAACAGGGCGGATCCGAAAGGATGAGCCCTGTCCGCGAGGTCTTCCTTTAGGTGAACAGCAACAGCATGATGACCACGAAGGTCAGCAGCGCCAGGAACTCGATGAATGCCAGTCCCAGGAAGATGAAAATGCGGATTGTATCGGTTGCTCCGGGATTTCGGGAAACCCCTTCGCACGCGGCAGCCAGGGCGCGACTCTGGGCATAGCCGCAACCGGCGGCAGCCAGCGCCATGCCGAATCCTGACGAGATCAGCAGCCACTGGCCTTTCTCTCCCGCTGCAGCTGTCTCACCCTGTGCAAAAACCGGAGCAGCCACGGTCATCAGAATCAACCCAAGGAAAATGGCCAGAATCAACTTTCTTCCCATCACAAATCTCCTTTCAAGAGAAGCCATGCGCACAGCAGATGCGCCCGATCCTTCCTATGCCGCCACGGCCTGCGCCTGGTGCGGCGGGCTTGCCGGATGCTCAGCCTGGTGGCCCGATCCGTGCGCCTCACTCTCCTCCACCGCGCCGGAAATGTACACCATGGTCAACAGGACGAAGATGAAAGCCTGGATCGTGCTGGCGAACAGACCCAGAAACATGACCGGGATGGAAGTCAGGAACGGGAAAATGTATTGGTTGAGGGATCCAATGATCAGCTCCTCTGCAAAAATGTTGCCGAAGAGCCTCATGCTCAGCGAGAGCATTCGGGCCATGTGACTTACGATTTCTACCGGGAACAGCAGCCACGCGAGCCACCATACCGGTCCCATGAAGTGCGCCAGATAGGACCAGAACCCATGCTTGCGGATGCCGTGATAGTTGTAATACACGAAAACCGGGATCGCACAGGAGGCGGTGACGTTCAGATTGGCCGTCGGCGACAGGAAGCCGGGAATCATGCCCAGGATGTTGCCGATGAAAATGTAAATGCCCAGGGTCCCGATCAGCGGCAAATACGCCCGGTACTCCTTGCCGATGACCCCCTGCATCAATCCCTGGAGAGCATCCAGAAAAACCTCCACGAGGTGCTGCGCGCGGGAAGGATTCTCCACGTCCAGACGGCGCCGGAGCCAGAGGGAAAAAACAATCAGGCCCAGCGAAATCAGGAGAATCATCACGATATGGGCGGGGACGGCATGGTGTTCTCCGCCGACGTGATATCCGAGTGCCCTCGCGGCCGGATCGAACAGATACTGATTGATGAGATTCGCGACCGGGCTTTGCTCGTGCATAGCTATCTTGGGCTGCTGCCGAAAGCTTCGAGGATGCCTTCAACGAAAACGCTGCAGAGGAAAACCGCAAAGCCTGCCACTGCAGCGAGTAGGTCCAAAAAAAGAAAACGGATCATAACATAGAGGCATAGGGGAATCAACAAAAGGCGCAAAAAAAACCCGGCTAACACCTTCGATTTCGCGCCCTTGGGCTCCCTCGACAAAACCAGCCCGATGGAAGTGCGCAACCATGCCAGGTCGCCCGCCGCAAGGAGCGCACCGGCCAGGAAGGACAGTCCCGCACCACCGCCGAAGAGCACCCACGTGAGGATCGTCCCGACCAATGCGAGTCCCAGACCCAGTTGCAGCAGGCGCTTTTCAAGACTGTCCACTCGAGGGTTACTCCTGATTGTCCCGTTTCGGGGCAAGGATTCGGATGATCTGAAAAAATCCGGCTCCGGCACCGACCAGTGTGAACACGATGCTTCCCCAGGGAAAGGTCCGCAACAGCCGGTCGAGCACAAAGTTTCCCAGCAGCCACCCTGCGAGCATGGATGCCGGAAGAATGGTAATGATGGTCGATAACGCCGCGATTCTCGCGGCCATCGATCTGCGTCTTTCCTCGCGGTCCTGCTGCTTGCTGGCCATCGCCCCGGCACTGTAACATATCCCTCCCCGGGATGTCGCCCTCCGGCAGCAAAACGGCATCGCCCGCAGGTATTTTCCGACTCGGATTCCACAGCGCGATCGCTCTCGGAATCACGACCGGTCCGGCGTCGTATGACGCTCCAAGACGACCTGATTGCGCCATTCTCCATGTTGATCCGGGGTCCGGTTGGGAGTACGCCGTCGCCCCGTTCTTTCCGCTTGTGCCCCTGAAAAGAATGCCCTATAGTGCCTCAACGGTTCGGTTTCCACGAGTGCCGCCGGGAGTATCCGGCGCATTCGCGCGCGTGAAGGATCATTGAATGGAGGCATTATGACAGCACCCGCATTCCGGCTGCAGCGCAGGCTTCAAACTCGTTGGTATTACGCCGCGCTCATCCTGTGTATCACCCTGCTCCCGATTGTGCTTCTGGCCCAGAGCGGAGGGCAGACGGTGGCGAAGACCGCTCCTGCCACGTGGGCTGACGAAATCATCAACAAAGAGGGGTATGTGAGCCCTCCGCCGGAGCTAGCCGAGGCGGTCCTGGCACCGCGGTGGAGCAATGTCAATCTCTCAAACATCAGTTCGGACAAGAAATGGTTCCTGAGCATGATCGGCGACGGGCCGGTGGTCATGAAGACGTTTTCCAAGCCGTTCGATGAACTGGGTGGCGTTTTCATCGATTTCAAGGCGAACCGCGCCAGGTCGCTGACCATCAACAACAGCGTCGGGATTCAGATCATATCTGCGGCGGACGGTTCGAAAAGGCAGATACAGATCCCGGCAGGCGCTCGCGTGTCCAATGCCACCTGGTCCCCTGACGGCAAGAACATCGCCTTTTATGTTCACGGTGAGGGTGCGACGCACATCTGGATCGCGGACGTGGCAACACTGAAATCGCGCCAGCTCACGAAAACCCCCGTGCTGGCAACACTCAATTCGGGCTTCGATTTCACTGACGACAGCACGCAGATCGCGGTTGTGCTCATACCGGAGGGACGCCCCCCGAGACCCGCCGAGCCGCCAGCTCCAACCGGACCGGAGGTGAAGGTAAGCGAGAGCGACAGGAATCGCCTGCGCACTTTCCCCAGCCTGATGGCGGCGTCCCACGATTTCGATCTGCTGGAATGGCATGCCACTGGCCAGGTTGCGCTCATCAATGTGCAGACCGGCGCCGTGACCAAGGTCGGGAAGCCCACCATGGTGCGTTCGATGGATGCGTCCCCGAATGGAAATTACCTGCGGGTCACGCGGATGACGAAGCCGTTTTCCTACATAGTACCGGTCAGCAATTTCGGCTCAGTCGAGGAGGTGTGGGACACCGGCGGGAAGGTCCTGACCGAATTGAGCAAACGGGATCTCAATCTCGGCGCCACGCCCGACGATCCCAACCCGGATCCGGCACCGGCGCAGGGCGGCGGCCGGGGCGCCGGCGCGGAGCAGGGCAAGCGTGAGCTGACATGGCGCCCGGATGGCCAGGGATTCACGTACCTGGAGCAGGAACCGGCGCCGCCTGGAGCCGCCGGCACCGGCGGGGGAACGGGTCGCGGCACGGCAACCGGCCGAGGCGGCACGGGAGCCAGAGGTGGGACGGACGCTGCGGCTGGCCGCGGCCAGCAGGGCCCTCCCCGCAAAGATCGCCTCATGCATTGGATGCCCCCCTTCGACGCCAAGAGCACCAAATTGATTTTTGAAAACAACACGCGTATGTCAAGCCACCGTTTCTCTCCCGACATGCAGATACTCTTCTTCCGGGAAACGAGCGGTCAGAACAATGTCGATTACGCGGTGTACCTCAGCGACCCGACACAGCGCTTCACGCTGACCCGCTTCCGTACCGATGATCCGAGCCCGGGCTCCCTGGTTGGAGTTCGAGGCGGCGGTGGCGGCGGCCGGGGCGGCGGTGGAGGTCGTGGCGGCGGTGGTGGCGGGGGTGGAACGGTTCTGCTCTCGGCGGACGGCAGCAGCGTGTTTTACCAGGGGGTGCTCAACGACAAAGAGCCGGAGAAGATCGGACCCAAGACGTTCATTGACAAGGTCTTGATCAAAACCGGTGACAAAACGCGCGTTTTCGAGAGCGACAACAACGACGCTTACGAAAGTGTTTCGGCCATCGTCGACATCGACGCCGGCCGCCTGATTGTCGAGCGCCAGGGCCCGACCCAGGTGCCTCAGAACTTTCTGGTGGACAGCACGGGCAGGAAACAGCTGACCGAAAACAAGGATCTGTTCCCCGATCTCACGACGGCGCCCCGGCAGCGCATCCCGGTCGAACGGGCCGACGGCATCAAGTTCAAGGTGAGCGTGATGCTTCCTCCCGGCTATAAGGAAGGAACGCGCCTGCCGGCGATATTCTGGTTCTATCCGAGGGAGTTTGAGAACCAGGAAGCGATCGAACGCCCCGATCGAACCTTTAATAAGAATACGTTCCAATCCTTTGGCAACCGGTCCATGCAGTTTTTTGTCAGGCTGGGTTACGCCGTGGTCGTCGACACTCCCGGCGCCATCCCGATCGTCGGGCCGCAGGGGCAGCAGAACAACAACTATGTGAACGACCTTCGCAACAGCCTGTCGGCAGTGATTGACGAACTCGACCGCCGGGCAATCGTCGACCGTACGCGCCTCGCCATCGGCGGCCACAGTTACGGTGCGTTCACGACGGTCAATGCCATGGTGCACACGCCGTTCTTCAAGGCAGGCATCGCCGGCGACGGCGCCTACAACCGGACGCTAACGCCGATCGGCTTCCAGAGCGAGCGCCGCGACCTCTGGGAGGCGCCCAACGTATACCTGGGCATGTCGCCGTTCCTCTACGCCAACAATCTAACCGGCGCGCTGCTGATGTACCATGGCATGCACGACCAGAATGTCGGCACCGATCCGGACAACTCCATCCGATTATTCCACGCGCTCAACGGATTGGGGAAAACAGTTGCGATGTACCGATACCCTCTGGAAGACCACGGTCCGGCTTCCCGGGAAACTCTCCTGGATCTGTGGGCGCGCTGGTCTGCCTGGCTCGACAAGTACGTCAAAAATCCTCAGCCGATTGTCAAGGCACCCGCACCCAAGAAGTAGTGTCCACCCCATCGGGCGCCGGGAAAACCCCCGGCGCTCGATGCAAAACCACTTTTGCAAATGGCGGATCTCTGGTAGGCTTTTTCCGCCCGGAGAGGTACCGAAGAGGTCGTAACGGGCTCGACTCGAAATCGAGTTAGGGGCCAAAAGCCTCTACGGGGGTTCGAATCCCCCCCTCTCCGCCACCTGTCTGCTCAAGTATCTGTCATTGTTGTAGATATACAACAAAATCCAATATGCCCGCCGTTTTACCCACCAATTCTTGCAGTCGGCCCGGA
>JAFNAG010000671.1 GCA_017860135.1 Acidobacteriota bacterium | reverse complement strand
CTGCCGGACCCCTGCGGGGTCCTTTTCGATTCCCTGACCTGGTGCGTTTCCTGACAGCCGGCAAAACCATCCACCCACAGTGTCAAGTGTGTCCCACAGTGAGCGCAACACGAAACAGACCGCAGAATCGAGGATTTTGAGAACCGCTGAGCCCTCCGGGACCTGAAGGGTAAAAACTCCGAAGTCCTGGGAAGTCAGTGGTTCGTCTCTTGTTGACGGGCTCATGGGCGAATTGCGATCCCGGCGGGCGCCGCATCCGATCCCAGTGAGACTTTTGCCGCAGCAAAAATCTTCTAAAATCAAGGTGCTTTTAGGTAAAATAGGTTCTCATATCAAACCTGCCTTTCCGCGGAGGCAGTAATCGACCACTCCTGGAAGGCGTGGCTTTGTCTTGTCCCGCACAGCGGGGCAAATCGGTGCCATCATCGACATCGGAATCGGGGTCGAATCGCTATCGGGATCGATTTCGATACCATGTTGCAGCCGACATAAATGCGGCGGCGCAAAATCTATCTGGAATCCGATGCCGATGGCGACCCCGATTCCGAGGGGGGATGTTCCCTCGTATTGAGCGCATTTTGCCGCTGCAACGAAACACCGGAACGGCGGGAGCCTCTCAAGGTAGCGCAGCCAAAGGCCGCGGTATCAGTTTCCAATGATCGCTCCGCCGGTGCGGAGGGACGAAACATGACCATACGCATTCTGCTCGCCGACGACCATTCCCTGGTTCGTGAAGGGTTGCGGATGATCCTCGAATCAGGCCAGGATATTCAGGTTGTCGGCGAAGCCGAAGGCGGCAGGACAGCTGTGGACCTTGCCACGGATCTGAAGCCCGACCTGGTGATCATGGACATCAGCATGAAGGACCTGAACGGCATCGAAGCAACCCGCCAGATCCGCATGAGTTGTCCGGCAACCAGAGTGATCGGTCTGTCGATGCATACGGATGACAGAAACGTTCTCAGAATGATCGAGGCGGGCGCTTCCGGATACCTGCTCAAGTCCAGTGCCGCGGAAGAGCTGGTGCGCGCCGTTCATGCGGTGGCAAACGGGCACGATTATCTCAGCCCGGATATCGCGGGCGTGCTCGTGGAAGGCTACGTCCACCGCCTCTCCCCCTCCGATTCTCCTGCATATGCCGCGCTGAGTCTGCGCGAGCGCGAGGTCCTGCAGTTGCTCGCAGAAGGCATGACATCCAAGGAAATCGCCTCGCGGCTGCGGATTTCCACGGCAACCGTGGAGACCCACCGGCGAAACGTCATGAGGAAGTTGAATATTCACTCCATCGCCGAACTGACGAAGTTCGCGATCCGCCAGGGACTCACTTCAGTCGATCTGTGAATGGACGGGGACTTTAATCGGGCCGGCAGTAAATAGGCCCGGCCGTCAGGCCGGGATCAGGATGGAGCATGGTTGAGCGCCGAAGGCGCGGCACTGAATTCCCGGAAATATCGGGGTGCGCCGGCCCTTCGGGCCTCATTTGTGGCCGCGCCCTAACCCCGCGCTGACGCGCAGGACTGTTCACTTCCGGCGCTTCGCGCCTCAGCTTGCCGTGGGGCAACCGTGGGACACCCTCTGAAGCCCGCGCTCAGTTGTCCGAAGCCTGCGCCACTATTGGCTGTTGTAGATCCGTTCGTGGATCAGGCCGAAGAGGTTGCTGTAGTCGTCTGTCCAGATCAGCCATGGTGGCGCGGGGCCTTTCCACGGAGTGATGTTCCGCGCCACCTCCGGATCCGCCAGGAACCGGCTGTTGGAGCTCAGCAAAACCCAGTCTGTCCGGTCCGTTCGCTGCGTTCCATTTCCCAGGTCGTGAAACCACAGCGCCTGCATGTTCTGTCCGGAAGCGTCGGGGAGCAGGTTGCGCACCACCGGACTCAGGTCGAAATACCGGTTGGTAATGTGGAATGCCAGTATGCCGTCCTCTTTCAGATGATACCGGTAGATCTGGAAGCACTCGCGCGTCAGCAGGTGTACGGGAATGGCATCGCTGCTGAACGCATCCACGGCCAGCAGATCGAACTGTTGCGACTCGTTCCCCTGCCGCTCCCTCTCCAACGAGACGCGCGCGTCTCCGAGAACCAGCTCGGTGCGGGCAGGAGTGTCCTTCCGGTAGGTGAAATACTTGTCGCAAAGGCGCACGACCTCGGAATTGATCTCGTAAAAGCGAATCACATCCCCCTTCTGGCCGTAGACGGCCAGTGTTCCGGTACCGAGGCCGATGACGCCGATGCGAAGTTCCCTTCCTTCCAGACGGTGGGGATGGCGGAGGATCGACAGGCCGATGCCGCTGTCGGGTCCGTAGTAGGCGACGGGCCAGTGCCGCATTTCAGAGTCCTGAAACTGAAATCCGTGCTCGATCCGCCCGTGCATGAGGCTGAACTGGTGTTCCCCCGGAGAATCCTTGTACAGTTCCAGCACGCGGAGGACGCCAAAAAAATTGCGGCGCGCCTCCACGCTGCTGGCCGTCGAAATCAGGATGTGATTGCCGAGCACGACCGCAAGAATCACCCACGAGGCGCCGAGCCCGGCCCAAACAGCCCACACCCGCGCCGGTCGGCCCAGGTATAGCAGTCTCCGGCGATCCAGCAGGAAGGCTCCCAGCGTGATCACCGCCATGGCGGCCAGCCCGGCATGGACAGTGCGCGACCGCCAGTCATAGTTGAGGAGGCGCAGCGCCGTGTATGTCCAGGAAACGCACAGGCCGCCCCAGAGCATCCAAACGGGCAGGGCGCGGCCCTTGGCCAAGAGGCTCGAAGGATCGCGGAACAAGACGATCATCGTGAGCAGCACTGTGGCGAGAAGACCCAGGTGGTATTCCCAAAAGCCCTGAAGCAGCCGGGGCGCAGCGACGGTTACCAGAAGCCCCCCGAAAGCGCCGCCGCCCGCGACCATCAAGTAGAAGGAGGTCAGATGGCGGGCCCCCGGTCTCATGCGCACCAGTTCCCCGTGACAGACCATGCACAGGGTGAAGAGGGTCAGGGAATAGCTCAGGATTTGCAGCCGCAGGGGCACGTATACGCTGCCAAACAGCACGTAGCATGTCCACGTGATGCACACGGCCAGACTGGCCAAACAGACCAGTCGCGAGTAGAGCCGGTCGTGCTGGAAGCACAGGATGAAGGAGAGCAGGTACAGGGCAAGCGGCAGGATCCAGAGAAGCGGCACGACCGCCAGGTCCTGGCACATCATACTGGTCGTCGCAAGCAGCATGACCGAACTGCAGGCGGTGAGGCCAAACCAGAGGGCATGCCGGATCCAGCCCGGCCGCGAGGCATCGGCTTCTTCCGCTTCCCGTGCGGCCGGAATCGGCCGAAGTTCGCCATCGCGGATCCCCATCACACCCGAAGCAAGCAGAATGCACAGCAGGGCGAATGCGGCATATCCCCAGGACCAGAGGGAAGATTGCGTGCTCAGGCTGATCGCAGGTTCGATCAAAAACGGGTAGCTCAGGATCGCGAGCAGCGATCCGAGATTGGAAAGGGCATACAGCCGGTACGGGGATGACCCGGGGCGACTGCGGCTGAACCAGAACTGCAAGAGAGGGGCGGTGGAAGACAGGAGGAAAAACGGCGCGCCGATGCTCATCAGCAGGAGTGCCAGGATCCGTAAGACCGGGGACTGCGCGTCCGCCGGCTTCCAGGCAGCCGACGGAATGATCGAAAGCCAGAGCACCGCCACGATCGTCGCGATCAGCAGCGAAATGTGAAAAAGCGCCTGACGGCGCAATGGCCACCTGCGCGCAAGCGCATGCGCATAGCCGTAGCCGCCGAGGAGAAGGGTCTGGAAAAACAACATGCACGTGTTCCAGACCGCCGGCGCGCCGCCAAACCAGGGAAGCACGAATTTGCCGATCAAAGGCTGAACCAGGAAGAGCAGGAAGGCGCTCAAAAACATCGCTGCGCCATATAACAACATGAGA
>JAFNAG010000670.1 GCA_017860135.1 Acidobacteriota bacterium | reverse complement strand
CATTCCCGCTGCAGCCCCTGATGGAGGATGACGCCCGCAAGAAAGGCTGCGCCCATGTTCCACATCGCAAATCCCGCGACCACCAGCATTACGTACACCTCTTCCTTCCTGTTTCCGATGTCCTTGACCGTGATCGCCAGCTCCGTTCCAGCAAAGAAAAGGATCACGCCAAGAATTGCCTTCGGGAAGATCTGGAACAGGAGCCCCACCGAACTGCTGAAGAATAGCGCCAGCGACGTCAGGATAACGCCAAGCATGACCAGGGAGCCGCCGGTGCGGGCGCCGAAGCGGACGTGGCCGGCCATGCCGCCGGCGCCGTGGCACAGCGGGATGCCGCCGAAGGGTGCTGCGATCAGGTTAATGATTCCCTGGGAGATCGCCATCATGCGGTCGCTCACGGGGCGGTCCGGGAAGAGATCGTTGTTCTCGGCCCGGATTGCGATGACGGCATTTCCGATGGTCAATGGCAGTTGCGGGATGGCGAGCACGAGGGTGCCGGCAACGAATTCACTCCAGCTCATCCTGGCAAACGTGAAGTCCGGCAGGCGGAAACCAGGGTGCATCGAGAGCAACTGTTTCGCCTGTACCGGATCCAGCCCGCAGGCGGCGACTGCTCCCAAAATGAGCAAGGCGAACATTGCCGGAAAGCGAGGATACGTGAGCAGGATGAAGGTGACGACGAGACCGATGCCGCCGAGCCAAGGCATCGTCAGCATCATCCTGATGCCCTCAGTAACGAACAGCAGGCCCAGTCCGAGCACGATCCCTCGGATGATCGGCTTGGCGGCGAGCCTGGTTGCCAGGTTGACCGTCTTAGTCGTGCCTGCCAGGAACCAGAACAGCCCCGTGAAAAGGCCGGCGCCGCAGATCATCCCCGGACTCATCGCGCCTCCTGAGGCGATGGCCGCGCCGCCGATGGCCTTCATGGGCTGAACCGGAATCGGCGTTTTGTAGTAGAGGCCGACCGCAATCTCGGAGAGCCCGAACGTGAACAGGATGCCGAGTGGATCCACCTTCATCACAGCAATGTAGCCGACGACGAAGGGGATCAGGGTTCCCAGGTCGCCGAATGCGCCGGCGAGCTCCGTGGGATTGTAGCAGTTCCTTCCAATCGCCCACCGCCTGTACCACGGCACGGGCGCCGTCACTTGCGTCTCCGCAACCGCCCCCGTCGCCCTCCTTGAAACACTGGATCCATCCATCGCCTACTCCAGATTCATCTCATGATGACTGCTTGGGGCTTGTACGCAATGCTCCACTCCACGGGACCTGTGTCGATCTGGATGGCATTCTGCCTGACGGCGCATGTTCTGCGTCCGATTGCCGAATATAGGAACCGGACAGCGGTGATGCAACGTAAAATTACGTTTTGCTCCTTACAGCTTCTTCTGATAACTTTTAGTTACTTTTCTGAGGCTTCCATGGCCGGCGACATGCTTTCAACCCGCGAGGTGGCGGAGTATCTCGGTATTCACGAGAAGCAAGTGTATCGGCTGCTACGAGCGGGCCGCCTTCCCGGGACGCGCGTGACCGGCCGTTGGGTTTTTTCCAGGAGATTGGTGACGGAGTGGATCGAGGCATGGTCGCGCGAAACGGTCAAACCGCGACAAGCCGAGAGCAAATACGCCTCCGTTGAGCAGCACCAGATCATCATCGCCGGCAGCGACGACCTGCTCCTTCAAATCTTGCTTCGCGAGTTCAACCGGAGGCATCCGGCGTACCTGGCCACCTCCGCGTCACTGACCTCCACCGCTGGGATTCGAGCCGTTCGGGAACGCCGAGCTCACATTGCCGGCATCCACCTGCTTGATCCGAAAGGCGGCGAGTATAACCGCGCGCCGGTGGCGGCCGCATTTCCAACCCAGCGCGCACTTCTCGTGACGCTCTCGCATCGGCAGGAAGGATTGATACTTCCACACGGCAATCCCCGTCGCGTGACGGACCTGGGCGATGTCGTAAAGCTACGACTGCGGCTCGCCAACCGCGAAATCGGCTCAGGAGTGCGAACGCTTCTCGATCACCTGCTCAGTCGTTACCGGGTCGGCAAGCGTAGCCTCCCAGGATATGAGACTGCACTCACCACGCACCTCGAGGTCGCTACTGCGGTGGCGGAAGGCAGGGCCGACGTAGGTGTGGGGACACTGGCCGTCGCACGTTCCCTCGGACTTGAGTTCGTTCCGCTGGCCTGGGAACGCTACGACCTGCTGACAACGGATGAGGCTTTTTATCGAAGGCCTACGCAGGCATTCTTCGAAATGGTGAAGTCCGATTGGCTGAGGCAGCTTATCGCCAGACTTCCCGGCTACGACGCACGCGAAACCGCCCTGCTCAGTGTGGTGCAGGCGGACACAGCCACAGTCTGAGCATCCGATGGCTTTCGATCCGGTTGTGGTTCGCCAAAATCTCGGCCGACCAGTTTTTGAGTGGGGAGTAGCGCCGCAGGATCGCACTGCTCAAGCCCATCCTGGGCTTCGGGCAGGATCTTCCGATTCGCCATCACATGGGCAAGAGTGAAATGAGCATCGAATGAGGGTGTTTGGATATTCGGAGTGGGTGTGGCGCCC
>JAFNAG010000254.1 GCA_017860135.1 Acidobacteriota bacterium | reverse complement strand
CTCGTGTCTTCGAGCCGCGATCAGTTTCCGCCGGCGCAGATTCTGCCGCCTACGGGATTTGCGAGAGGCACAGTCGGATCGACCATCTTGCGCTTCTGTCGGGATAGCCGAGGCTCTGGCCACGCAAGGAAACGTTTAGTTATATCCCAGGAATGGAAAGGCGCCTAAAAAAACGGGTTCTGGAAGCCCCGACGACGAGTTTTTGGGGACTATGGAGAGGTTGTTGGCAGCCAGGGTGAGCGCCTGGAAAAATTATGTGCTCGCCTGCGCCCAAATGGGTGTACATTTTCAATCGCCGGAGGGCCAAAACGTTAATTCCGGCTTACAGCTTCGAAAAATCCAGCGTTGCGAAATAGTCGTCCATCGTCTCAGCGCGGCGAATCTGCTGCACCTTGCCGTCCTCACGCAGCAGCAGTTCGGCGCACCGCAGCTTGCCGTTGTACTGGAACCCCATGGAATGGCCGTGCGCGCCGCCATCGTGAATCACGAGGATGTCTCCGATCTCCACCTTCGGCAGCATCCGGTCAATGGCAAACTTGTCATTGTTCTCGCACAGCGAGCCGACGACGTCAACCTTCGTGTCGGCGGGAGCGTGTTCCTTCCCCAGGACCGTAATGTGGTGATAGCCGCTCCGCTTCCCCTCCTGGTAGTACATCCCCGGCCGCATCAGGTTGGCCATGCAGGCATCAACGCCGACGTAGTCCTTGTAGGTGTGCTTCTCGTGAATGGCTCGTGTCACCAGGAACCCGTACGGCCCTGTAATGCAGCGGCCATTCTCCATGTACACCCGCAGCGGATGCAACCCTGCCGGCCGGATCCGTTCGTCGTAGAGCTCCTTCACGGCCTGACCCAGCGCCTCCAGGTTGAGGGGCTTCTCGTCCGGCCAGTAGGGAATGCCAATTCCTCCGCCGAGGTTCACAAAGTCCAGCCGCACGCCAAGTTTCTCGGCCAGCTCGACGGCCAGATCAAACAGCATGCGCGCTGTCTCGATGAAAAACTCCGGGTTCAGTTCGTTCGAGGCGACCATCGTATGCAACCCGAACCGCTTGCTTCCCTTCTTTCCAGACGACGCATATGCCTCGAACAATTGGGGGCGCGTGAGTCCGTACTTGGCCTCCTCCGGGTGGCCGATGATCGCGTTGCCCCTGCGCAGCGGTCCCGGGTTGTAGCGAAAGCAAATCAACTCCGGCAATCCCCCCGCATGCTCCTCGACATACCGCAAATGCGTAATGTCATCGAGGTTGATAATCGCTCCCAGCTCCTTCGCTCGCCGGTACTCCGCGGAAGGCGTGTCGTTCGACGTGAACATGATGTTCTCGCCGGTGATCCCGACCCGCGCGGCCAGCTCCAGCTCCGGCAAACTGGAGCAGTCGGCGCCAAAGCCTTCCTCTTTCGCGATCTTCAGGATGTACGGGTTGGGCGTCGCCTTGACGGCAAAGTATTCCTTGAATCCGTCGCACCATCCAAACGCGGCGTTCAGTCGCCTGGCGTTCTGGCGAATGCCCCGCTCGTCGTAGAGGTAAAACGGCGTGGGATAGTCGCGCATGATTTCGCGGACACGAGCTTCATCAAACGGGAGTTTCTTGACGTTGTCGATGGTCATCCTGGGTGGTTACGATACGCCTTTCTCTGAGCAATTCGCGGCCTAACGGTGAGTATACCTGATCGTGTAGAATGAGTACTTTCATGAGATTAGGCGATCTCCTGGCGAAGCACCCGAGCGTCACAATGCAGCCGGATTCCGCTGAAACAAAAGACCTTTTCATCTTCGGCGTTACGGAGGATTCCAGAGACGTTCGCTACGGCTTCCTTTTTTGCGCTCTGCCCGGAGTGAATGAAGACGGGCTCGCCTACTGCCCTCAAGCCGCCGCCAGAGGGGCACAGGCAATCGCCGTCCCGGAAGGGACGCGCGACGAAGCGCTGGGCCTCAACGAGTACGAGCGCGAGAAAATCGCCGTGCTCCGCGTGCGGGACATTCGCGGGTTCTACGGCCGCCTGGCGGCCGACTTCCACTCCGGCCGTCCCGGGACGATGGCAGCCGTCACTGGCACCAATGGCAAGACATCCACCGTGTGCTTCCTTCGAGATCTGTGGGTAGCCAACGGTCACAACGCCATGAGCCTGGGAACCCTCGGCCTCCAGGCGCGCAATACGCGCCGCTCCAATCTGGAAGCGGGACTGACAACCTACGATGCCAAAACTCTTCATATCCTCCTCACGGAACTCGAGGGCGTGCATGGCGTCACGCACCTTGCTATGGAGGCTTCGAGCCACGCACTCGATCAGCAACGGCTGGCCGGGGTCACTTTTGACGCAGCTGGTTTTACAAATCTCACCCAGGACCATCTCGACTACCACAGGTCGATGCAGGCCTATTTCGAGGCCAAGGCGAGACTTTTTCAGGAGCGGCTCAAGAGGGACGGCGTTGCCGTCATCAACGTCGACGACACATGGGGTGTCGAGATCGCATCGGCAATGAGGGCAAGGGGCACCAGGGTCATCTCTTATGGCGAAGGTTGCGAAAACGCCGACCTTGCGATACACCAGCGGATTCCTCGTGCGCAGGGCCAAACGCTGAAGGTGTCGGTGTTCGGGGAATCCCAGGAAGTCGCTACGCCGGTGGCAGGATCTTTTCAAGGGCAAAACATTCTCTGCGCGCTCGGGCTTGCGATCGGCACGAACGTGCCGGTTGACCGCGCCATCGCCGGGCTCTCACGCCTCGCGCCGGTTCCAGGGCGCCTCGAACTGGCCGCAGTTCTGGCTAACGGCGCGGAAGTTTACGTGGACTACGCGCACACTCCCGATGCGCTGGACAACGCTCTCCGCAGTTTGCGCCCGCACGTCGGCGCCAAATCAAAACTGCACGCGCTGTTCGGATGCGGCGGCGACCGCGATACCGGGAAGCGGCCCATCATGGGCCGCATTGCCGAAGAATTGGGCGATTGCGTCTGGGTGACCGATGACAATCCCCGCACGGAAGACGCGGAAGCGATTCGCAAACAGGTGCTCTCCGGCACGACTCGGGAAAAGAACGTGTGGGATGCGGGCCCGCGCCGCGAAGCGCTGCACCGCGCCCTTTCCTCGCTCCAATCCGGGGACGTTCTGCTCGTCGCCGGAAAGGGCCATGAGGACTATCAGATCGTTCTGGAGCGAGACCCGTCGGGCCGGCCCATCTGTGATTCCCGGGGACGCCCCGTAACGAAGAAGATCCCATTCTCAGACGCGACGATCATCCGTGAGATCGCCGCGTCGCTTTAAGGCTGAACTTGGCAGACTTCTATGATGCCCGCGGCAATACCTACTTTGTCGCTTCACCGGACGAGATTGGCCGGTTCTCCGAACTTCCCCGAACCGCCGCTGAGGCCGCCGCGTCGCGAGGGCGATGGGCGGCGAGCGCGATTGAACGCATCTGCGGCCGGAGGAACGCTTCCGAGGGCAAGAGGTACCTGTCGGATGGATTGCTGGTCGGACCGTTCCCCGAAGAAAACGCTTTTGGCCTGCTGATCGTCAACACCGACGGCACCCTCGCCGAACGCAGCGGGAACGGCCTGACGATTTTCTCGCAGTTCCTGGTGGACACCGGGCGGGCCCATCGCACGGATGCATTCATCGTGCGCATCTATCACGACAATCCTGGGGCGCCGATGGTGGAGGCTCGGGTCGAAGCGGCTGTGCGGGACGGGCGGAAGGGATTTTGGATCGACATGGGCCTGCCAACCTATGGACTCTCCGCGGTGGATGCATCCTCCGAATATGTCGGCGTTTCTGAGTTTGAAGGCCGCCCCACCTTTCGCGTCTTTGCTCTCGAACAGATCGAGGCATCGTGGCAGTGCAGCCAATTTGTAAATGTTGGAAATCCGCATTGCGTGACCTTCCTGAAAACCCCCAGCCTGTTGCCTTCCATGGAGCAAATCGGGTCGCGGAACTGGATGCCCCGTCTGGCCGCCATCGCCAATAGCACCGAAAGCAATGGCGTGCGAGGCAGCGGGCGTCCGTGCAGGAACGGAATCAATCTGCAGTGGGCCTCCCGGGTTGGGTCGGATACAATCGCTGCCAGAGTTTTCGAGCGCGGCGAGGGACCGACATTGTCCTCCGGCTCCAGCGCAACGGCCGTAGCGTGTGCCGCGAGGGCGCTGGGGCTTGTAGATGCGAAGACCGTCAATGTTGCGATGCCGGGAGGCGTTGCGCCGGTTCGATTCGATGAAAATAATGGTATCTTAGAGCGTGTAATGTTGTTTGGCGAGGCTCGAAAATCGAATCCGCAAGAGTAACCCGACAAATCAAATTCCGAACATGACCCAAATCAATGAAAACTATCTCAAGCTGACCGGTGGTTACCTGTTTTCTGAAATTGCCCGCCTCGTGAAAACTTTCCGCGAGGAAAACCCCTCCGCAAATCTGGTCCGACTGGATATAGGGGATGTTACCGAACCGCTGGCCCCCGCGGTGATACAAGCGATGCATGCAGCCGTAGATGAAATGGCCGTGCGGTCATCGTTCCGCGGCTACGGGCCCGAGCAGGGCCACGGCTTCCTGCGCGAAGCCATCGCCAAAAACGACTACCAGTCTCGCGGAGCCGACATAGACGCAAGTGAGATTTTCATCTCCGACGGATCGAAGTGCGATTCAGGAAATATTCTGGATATCTTCGGGGCGGATAACGTGGTCGCCGTCTTGGACCCCGTTTACCCGGTCTACGTGGATACCAATGTGATGGCCGGCCACACAGGTCCGGCAGACGCCGCCGGCCGCTACGGCGGATTGGTTTATCTTCCGGTTACTGCGGAGAACAATTTCGTTCCCGATCTCCCCCGGCAGCGCGTCGATCTGATTTATCTGTGCTATCCCAATAACCCCACCGGCGTGGTTGCATCGAAGGAAATGCTGCAGCGTTGGGTCGACTACGCGCACCAGAACGGCTCGACCATTCTGTACGACGCGGCCTATGAGGCCTACATCACCGACCCGTCCATTCCCCATTCGATTTTCGAAATTGACGGAGCCAGGGACGTCGCAATCGAGTTCCGCAGTTTCAGCAAGACGGCCGGATTCACCGGTGTTCGGTGCGCCTTCACCGTCATTCCGAAAGGTCTCAAGGGAAAGACGCAGGATGGTCGCGAAGCCTCGATTCATTCGCTGTGGAATAGACGCCACAACACCAAGTTTAATGGGGTCTCTTATCCCGTTCAGCGAGGCGCGGAGGCAATTTACTCGCCGGAAGGCAGGCAGCAGGTTCGGGCAACCATAGAGATTTATCTCACCAACGCCAGGCTGGTGCGTGAAGCGCTGAAGAAGCTGGGAATACAGGCCTACGGCGGCGTGAATGCGCCTTATGTGTGGCTGAAGATTCCCGGCAGCTTGAGCAGTTGGGATTTCTTCAACAAGCTGCTGCGGGAAGCCAACGTAGTGGGAACACCAGGAAGCGGGTTTGGAGCCTGCGGGGAGGGCTATTTCCGTTTGAGCGCCTTCAACAGCCGCGCCAACGTCGAAGAAGCCGGAAAACGTCTTGCCAAAATCATCTAGCCTCATCCAGTCCGGCCACGGATTCGCGTCGCCTCCACCGGCAACGTTGCGAAGCCCCAATAAGTCCTCTGTTCGGGACCCAATTTTCGGGCGACGACCGCCCCGAGATCATGCTATGCTAAATGCCTGCTGAGGTGGCTTCCATGGATCTATTCCAACTTCACGGCTGCGGGACCCCGCTGGTCACGCCGTTCCACACGGACGGCAGCTTGGACGAGCAGGCGATGCGCCGCCTCCACCGGCGCCTCGGCCCCTTGATGCAGGTCCTATTTATCGAAAGCAATCCCATCCCGGTAAAGGCAGCTCTGGCCGCCATGGGCCATATTGATCCCTCCTACCGGCTGCCGCTGGTTCTCCCCCGGCCGGAAAATCAAGCGAAGGTCGAGAAAGTTCTGCAGGAGCTCGGATTGCTGGCCGGCAAGGAAAAGGAATATGTCGCTGGCAGAGAAGATTGAGCGCCTGTACCATCAGCAGACCACGGACTACGGACAAGAGTTCTTCGACGCCTTTAAGGAGCTGAAACAGGGGCTCAATAGCGGCGAGATCCGCGCGGCGGAGCCCGCGCCAGGGGAGTTAACGGGATGGAAGGTGAACGCCTGGGTGAAGATGGGAATCCTTTTGGGGTTCCGCGTCGGGATGCTCGAGGATATGTCGGCCTCAGGCGACCGCGGGGCGTTTACCTCCTACGATAGGAACACCGATTCACTGAAAGACATGGACAGTGAAAGCTGCGTCCGCGACGCGCCAGGGGGCTCGTCCATCCGGGACGGCAGCTACCTGGGCAAGGGCGTGGTCTGCATGCCTCCCATATTCGTCAACGTGGGCGCCTACGTGGATGACGGTGTGATGATGGACTCCCGCGCTCTGGTGGGCTCCTGCGCTCAGGTGGGAAAGCGGGTGCATGTCGGCGCCGCCAGCACGATCGGCGGCGTGTTGGAGCCGGTCGGCGCTCTGCCGGTCATCGTGGAAGATGGCGTCCTGATCGGGGGAAATTGCGGACTCTATGAAGGCGTTATGGTCAAGCAAGGCGCCGTGCTCGCCGCTGGCACCATCCTGACCGGCTCGACGCCCGTCTATGACGTGGTCCGGGGAGAGGTCTATCGCAGGGCCGGTGATTCTCCGCTCGTGATCCCGCGCGACGCCATCGTTGTTCCCGGCTCCCGGGCCGTCACGAGCGGGCCGGGAAAAGAGTGGAACATCTCCATCAACACGCCGGTCATCGTCAAGTACCGCGACTCCAAAACTGACAGTTCGATCCGCCTGGAAGATTTACTTCGCTGAGGTTCCCGCTGGCTCCGTCCGTTCCGTGAGCGGGGGAAGATATTCCCGCTTTAGTTCATCCGCAAGAAGAAGGTAAAACTCTCATTGCGACAAGTCCATCGCATTCCATCGGGTCAAGTCCTTCACAATTGACTCCCCTGGCCCGAGCCATCTGCGCACCCTTAAGTCATTGAAACCAAGTAATTCGTGAGGAAATCTTAGCTACAGAATCATCTACAGGCAATTCTTAGGCCTTGCAGGGTGTTCACCCGAGATCCAATGTACCCAAGGCAGGTGCGCTACCAGGCTGCGCGACGTCC
>JAFNAG010000669.1 GCA_017860135.1 Acidobacteriota bacterium | reverse complement strand
CAAGGCGGAACGCTCCTACACGCAGCAGGCATACAGGGCCGGCGATTGCCTGGTATTCGGGCCCGAATCGACGGGTTTGCCGCAGGACCTGATCCGAAGCAATGGCGGCTGCTCCCTGAAGATTCCCATGACAACCGGAAATGTGCGCAGCCTGAACCTGTCAACTGCCGTCGGCATAGTGGTATACGAGGCCCTCCGCCAGCTCCTGCACTGGTAGCGGCACCGGAAAAAGCCCGTGCCGGCGCCGCCAAGGTCAGAGGGTCATTTGTTTGAGGTCCCGGCGTACCGTCTTATTCCACCCGGTGGAACGAAAGTTCTCTAGGCGACCGCTTGCGCAGGAGCCGGGAAGCAGCGGCAGGCATCGTCGTATTCCTTCCACCAGCCCTGCAGGATGCTCATGTCGGTCGCGCGCGGCTCGTCCCCGCCGCCGGCGATTCGCAGATATTCCCGGAGCAGCGGCTTGAAGTGAGGATGGGCGCACTTCTCGATGATGTCTTCGGCGCGACGCCTCCCCGAACGGATTTCGGTGTTGATGGCGTACCCCTGTTCGGTGCACAGGCACTTGATGTCGTGTTCGGTGTGATCGATATGGCGCACATAGGGCATGACGCAGCTGACCGTCCTCCCGTCCTTGAGCCGCCGGACCGAAGGCGTGTGCGCGATACTGATGTATGCGTTGCGGAAAAAATCACCGCTGCCCCCCAGGCCGTTGATCACCTTGGAGCCATCCACGTGGGTCGAATTGGCGTGGCCGTAGATGTCGAATTCGAGGGGAGTGTTCATGGCGATCACGAACAGGCGGCTGATCAGCTCGGCGTTATTCGACAGCCACATGGGCCGGAGCACCAGCCTGTCGCGACAGCGTGAGAAGAGCCGTTCGAATTCATGCCTCGCCTGCCGGGAGAAGGAAATAGCGGTCGCCGAGGCGCAGTCGAACTTCTCGTCGTCCTCGACGTAGCGCATCATGCCGTCCTGGAACACCTCGGTCCAGAAGCGGATCTTCTGGAATGGGGACTTGTACAACTCGCCCACGATGGCATTGGCGACGTTGCCGACCCCGGATTGAATGGGGGGCAGGCGATGGTTCCAGCCCAGCCACTTGCGGCAATGCAGCAGAAAGTCGACGACATTTTCCGCAATCCTGGTCTCGGTCGGCTGGGTCTCTTTGAATTCCACCGAATAGTCAGGCTGGCTCGACTCGACGATGGCGACGATCTTGTTCCGGTCGATTTCCACCTGGTGCGTCCCCACGCGATCGTCGACATTGGTGATGGGAATCGGCCAGCCCACCTTGGGATGAATCGCCGGAAGCACGATGTCGTGGAAGCCGGTGTAATCCGGAATCGCCGTATTTACTTCCAGGATGATCTTCTTGGCCATCGTGAGCGCTTCTGCCGAAATGCCGACAGACGATGAAAGAATGACACTCCCGTCAGAGCGGACCCGCGATACTTCGACGACGGCCACATCCAGCACTCCGTAAAAGCCGTAGATAAGATTGCGGGCAAACGCCGACAGGTGAACATCGGTGAAATCGATTTTCCCCGCATGGATAAGCTTGCGGGAAGCGGATGACGACATATAAGGGCCGCGCCGCCCCAGGTAAGGCGCGAGCGGATTCTCGACCTCCTCGGAGAGCGAAGCACCGCTGAAGAGCCCGATCCGGGCGTGGGGCACGTTCCTGGCAAAGTGCCGGGCTAATGCAGGCAGGAAAACCTTCGGCTCCCCCGACTTTGTAAAACCGCTGATCCCCACGGTACAGTGCCCGGTTACCTGTTTGACCGCTTCCTCCACCGGGACCACTTTGTTCAATAGTTCCTTGCACTCTATACGATCTTCCAAAGATGACATAGCGACCGCCTCCGCCCGTCCTGGGAGGACGACGGGGAATAAGTTATTTTTGCGCGACAAATAATGGGCGAGGCGTCCAGTGAAAGCAACCCCCAAATTACTCACGTCCCCTTGAACCACGTCCGCAGGCTTGCGGCGCGCGACCGATCCGTTTTCTCTTGCCGCCCGCAGGATCCGCTATTATCCTCGGCCGATGACGCCGGCATACAATGCGCCCCTGGTCCGCGCGGTTCTGTTCGACTTCGATGGTACGCTCACAGAACCCGGAGCCATCGACTTCAACGTCATCCGAAAGGCCATCGGCTGCCCGCGCGGCACCCCCGTCCTGGAGTTCATCGCAGGCATGGCCTCGCCCGTGGAAAAAGCGGAGGCCAACAGGGTCCTGGAGGAGTATGAGGCTGAGGCGGCCGGGCGGTCAGAGCCGAATGCCGGCACGGAGGAATTGATCGAGTTTCTTCGTAGCCGAGGCATAGTGCTGGGGATCATCAGCCGCAACAGCCGCGTGTCCATCGAGACCTCTCTCCGGAACTTCGAGCGTGTCCGGGCGTCCGACTTTTCCGTCATCCTCTCGAGAGACGATCCCTTCAGCCCAAAGCCGGATCCGGAGGGCATACTGGCGGCCGCGGCCGCGATGGGCGTGCCCGTCGCCGAGGTCCTGGTCGTGGGAGATTTCGTTTTCGATATCGAAGCCGGACGAAGTGCCGGTGCGCTCACTGCCTT
>JAFNAG010000668.1 GCA_017860135.1 Acidobacteriota bacterium | reverse complement strand
GCGCACGGCATACGCCATCCGGACTCCGGGGGTATTCATCTCCGAGTGGATGGTGCCGGTGGCCCGATCGACCTGGAACTTCTTGCCGTCCTGCGAGTAAGGCAGACCCGGCATGAATCGCACGCAGGTGATCGTGCCGTAGGGCCGGACGTTGCAGTAAACCCCGGCCGCCGTGCGCAGCGGCGCATTGGCGGACTTGCCGTAGACCACAACCTTTTTGCCGTTCTCGTTGACCATGAAGTCGCCCGCGGTCGACCATTTGATCGCGGTGCATTCGAGCTTGCCGAACCACTCGATCGGCTTCAGCCGGGTGTCGTGCCGGAATTGAGCCATCATGGGCACGCCGAGGAACGGCAGTCCCAGCACGTCAAGCGCCATCAGCGTGCCGTTGAGCGCAAACATGTCCGTCAGCGCGTGCGCGACAGGCTTCACGTTGCCGTGCCAGTTTCCCCCCTCCCAGATGATCGCGTCGGAGATGCCCCGCGGCTGGATCGTGGATCGTTTGAAAAGGCTGTCCAGCAGCTTGAACAGATCACCGCCCTGTTCTTCCCGGGCGATCTTCAACAGGTCGAGTCGTTCAGTCATGATGTTTGTTCTCCGTTCAGGAATTTAATTTATACATCTACCGTGTTGAGGGTTTTCCAAAAATCAGCAAGGCCTTCCGGCGGCTACCCCTCTTCCGGACGGGCCAGAGAAAGGGGGTTTTGCCCCGATGCGACCCGCTGAATGTTCTCCCAGGCGAAACGACTTCTGCGGAACCAGCCTTCGTAGGTGTGTCCGGCGGTGTGCGGGGTCAGGATCACGTTCTCGAGCTTCAGGAGAGGGTTTTCAGGTGAAATCGGTTCTTGATGGTACACATCGAGACCGGCGCCGGCAATCCGTTTTTCTTTCAGCGCCGCAACCAGTGCCGCCTCGTCCACGATCTCTCCTCGACTTGTATTGAGGAGCACGGCCGTCGGCTTCATCAACGACAGCTCCCGCTCTCCAACGAGGTTCCGGGTGTTTCTGAGCAGGGGGACGTGAATCGAAAGGATATCCGATTCGCGCAGCAATTCGTCGAGTGATACACGGCGGGCCCCCAGGTCCTTTTCGATATCGGGTGCGGGCACGATATCGTGATAGAGGATGCGCGTCTCAAAGGCCTTGAGCCGTTTTGCCACCTTTCGTCCGACGTTTCCCACCCCGATCAAGCCGACCGTTTTCTCCGCAACCTCGAATGTGTCAAATCCCGAGATGGCCTTTCGCCATTTTCCTTCGCGAACCGAGCGGTCGCACTGGATAAGGCGCCTGTAAAGAGCCAGCAGCAGGGCAACGGTCTGCTCGGCCACACCCCAGGCATTCGCACCGCCGTTTGTCGCGACGGGGATCCCGAGTTCGGCAGCAGCGGCAAGGTCAACCTTGTCATATCCTGCCGTCAGAAGCTGGACCAGGCGCAGGGACCGGGCCTCCCTCAGAAGGCTGCCGGAAATCTCCGCAGGATGAAGCACAAGAAACTCTACATTCCTGACCAGGCCCGCTTTTTCTTCGTGGCTAAGCTGAAACGGCTTCCAGGACCCGTCAAACCCTTCCGGCGTCTTCTCGAAAAAAATGTCCGCGATGACCTTGCTCTGACCGTTAATGAAAAGCACCGAGTGCATACACTCATCCTCATGTCTTTACGGCAGGGCATGGACAACGGCGGCCCCTTTCCCTGCCGTTTTCCGCCCGGCTCAATTTTTCGTACCACAAATCGAGAGCTTTGGCAAGGTTTTGCCCCGCCGCAAGGTCAAGAGTGGCAAAGGGATATCCTCAGAATGCAGCCCCGCCGGTTTGACTTTCAATTCTGTTTTTCGATATAGTTAGCACACCCTCATGGGAGTCTTTATGGTGGAGGAACGGAACGATGCTCAGACGAAGACTGTTTTGCCCCGTGGTCCTGGTGATCCTGTCGTGTTGCGCAGTCCTGCAAGCGGAGGAAAAGGTTCTTTTCAAGAAACAGTCGCCCTACAACCTGGTGACCGTTGTTGAGGATGACCGGGGAATGCGCACCCTGCTGTTCGGCGGCCAGGGCGTGCGTCAGACCGTGATAAAAGCCGGGGATCCGGACCATCTGGAGTCTCCTTACGCGCGGGTGATGGTGTCGGGGCTTGCGCTCTGCCCGGATCCGAAGCGGATGATGGTCGTCGGGCTGGGCGGCGGCGCCATACCCAGCTTCCTCCACAAGCACTACCCGCGGACGCAGATCGACGCGGTTGAGATCGATCCGGTGGTCGTGGAGGCAGCCAGGCAGTTCTTCGGGTTTCAAGAAGACGCGACACAGAAGGCTTACGTTCAAGACGGGCGGCAATTTATCGAAGAACGGCCGAACGCCTACGATGTCATTTTCCTGGATGCCTTCGGCTCCGAGGAGATCCCCTCCCACCTGACCACGCGGGAGTTTCTCATGGCCGTGCGCCGGGCGCTCACGGCGCAGGGCGTGGTGCTGGCCGACGTGTGGGGCCCCGGCCTGAACCCTCTCTACGACGCGATGGTCCGCACGTACCAGGAGGTCTTCGACGAGCTGTACCTGCTGGAGGTGGAGGGTTCGGGAAAC
>JAFNAG010000253.1 GCA_017860135.1 Acidobacteriota bacterium | reverse complement strand
GGGAGTTTCCGCGGTTGACGACAACGTGGGTTTCGTCCCGCTGCTGCACCTGGACGGCGAATACCGCTGGAATCAGAAGTGGCGCTTCAACCTCAACATGGACGGCCTGGCTGCCAAACAGGGGCGCGCTTTCGACATAGCGCTCAAGCTGAAATACGATTTTGCCAAAAACTGGACCCTTGCGGCGGGTTACCGCATGCTGGAAGGGGGCGCGGACGTCAAGGACGTCTACACGTTCGCCTGGTTACACTACGCCGTTGCATCCCTCGCCTTCCGCTTCTGACCTGATACCTTCCATTTTTGGACGCCGGATCACGACGGCTGATGCTGAAATTTTCCATTCCCTCAGCGTCGGCCCATAGGTCTTCCCACGGCAACCGCCCGCGCGGTTTGATGGATACTGAGAGTTGCACCTCCGTCCGTGGGATAGCGTCTCGACAAAATCCGAACCTTTATAAGCAAGCATCCGGTTGTCCGCTAGCGGCGGGCTTCAGCCCGCCTTTTCCCGGGCGCGCCGGCGCGGGAATCAACTTCTGATATATCTATGGATACACATAGTATTATCTATTTGCCTACGTTCACTCCAAACGTTATTTATTAAGTCGTACATGCCACATGAGGAGGTAACGGGAGGGAAACGTCGAATCGAGGAGGGCAAAGCGCGATGAAATAGTCCTGGAAGTTGGGTGAGTTCCTGGGAATAGGAGTTTACATCCCTGTCGGTGGCGGTCAGAAAAGGGGCCGAAGTGGCGGCGGGAAGAGGGCCACTTCTCGACAGGCACAGCTCAAGCTAACTGGGCACAAGAGAACGGTTTCTCCCTTTAGTTGCTGCTTTTTCTGGCCTACTTTTGGACCGCCGGAATGGTGCCTTTTCAAACCGCCACTAACAACCAGGCCGCATTTTTGCTGCTCATCGGCTGGATCGTGCTGATGCACTTCCTGCAGGGGCGGACGGCGGATTCCGTATTGACGGGGGTGTTCTTCGCCCTGGCGGTTCTCCTATGCGTCCTGCTGCACGAGTATGGGCACGCGCTCGCGGCACGGCGGTTTGGCACCGGCACCCGAGACATCACCCTGCTGCCTATCGGCGGGGTTGCGCGCCTGGAGCGGATGCCTGAAGGAGCCCAGACAGGAGCTGCGGGTGGGGCTGGCCGGACCGGCGGTCAACTTCGCCATATCCGGGGCGCTCTTCCTGGTGCTGCTGGCTGCAGGCGCGCTTCAGCCGCTCGCCGGACTGAGCGTGACGGGGTGCCGTTTCTGGAAAGGCTGATGGTGGCGAACATCTTGCTGGCCCTATTCAATATGCTGCCGGCATTCCCGATGGACGGCGGGCGTGTGCTAAGGGCGCTGCTGGCCACGAGGCCGCCCCATGCGCGTGCCACCAGGATTGCCGCTTTCCTCGGCCAGGGGATGGCGCTGCTGTTCGGCCTGGCCGGGCTGTTCGGAAACCCGAACCTGCTTTTCATCGGAGGATACTATGAAAAAACGAAATTACGACTCAACAAAAACGATGGCTGGCATATCCCTGCTGCTTCTATTCTCAAGCCTGTTCCCATTGGGAGCGGCGGCACAGACCACGAAGCAGGATCTGAGTCGCGTGCGGTCGCGCCTGATGGAGGAGGTTCGACACCAACTCGTCCTCCTGCCCTATTACGGAGTGTTTGACAATCTGGCATACGAGATCAAGGATATCGACACGGTGGTTCTGACCGGTCAGGTCACGCGGCCGACCCTAAAGAGCGATGCCGAGAATGTCGTGCGCAAAATCGAGGGGGTCGGCAAAGTGGAGAACCAGATCGAGGTATTGCCGCTTTCGCCCAACGACGACAGGATTCGAACCGCCACCTACGTGGCCATCTATTCCAGACCAGGTCTGGATCGGTATGCCTGGCGCGCCTTTCCCCCGATTCATATTATCGTGAAGAATGGGAACGTGACACTCATGGGTGTCGTGGCCACGGAAGCGGACAAGAACCTTGCCGGCATGATGGCCAACGGCGTATCCGGCGTGTTCAAGGTCACCAATGACCTCCGCGTCGAGAAAGATGTCTCCTGAGGCCGCGCGAACAAGTTGGGAGCGGCGCGGGGCAGCAGAGCCGCTGCCGCTCCCCGGCGATGTCAAAGAATTGCCTTCGTTGTCGCGCCCGGGATATACCGCCCCGGCGCCCGGGCAGACCCGTCGATTCGCCGGCCTTTTGGGGACCTTGCCAAGAGCTCGGACTTCAGAATTCCGATTCCTAAAGCTTTTTCGGCGAACAGAGATTCTCGGCTTTCGCTGCCGTCCGTCCGCATTCGCTGCAGATATACTTTGGATCTTTAACTAACGGCTTTAGCTGGGTCAGTTTGATGCTGCCCGGGCAGCAAGTCATCGCGCACAATTTGGTATCGTGGGAACCGGCATGTGTGTGTTTGGCCATATTCGTATCTGACTGCCTCCATGGTGAATTGTTTTTGACAAGCCGTTCATATCAAAGGCGAACCCCGCAGTCCAGGAATTTGGCGCCGTCCGAAGAAAATCTTGGCGGCGGCGAACCCAAGGTCGGCAAATCCATTCTCGTCACCAATCTCGCGCTTGCGCCGGCCGCGCTCGGAAATCAGGCGGGCCACAACGATCTTCGAGGCCAGATCATGAGTGCCGCCGAATGTACCAAGCGCATCGCTCAAATCGCCAAAGCCGGGGCCTGCCAGGAACAACGGATCATCCACGAAAATGGGTTGTACCACCCCCTGCATACGCGTCTTCGCCATGGCCGAAGCGAAATCGATAGATGAGGCGCGATTTATCCTGAGAATATTAATGGAGAATAACCTGGCGCATTACCGGCAATCCCAAGGTAAAATCGGGCGTATGCGGTCAGGCAGGGTATCCTCTCTCCCCCATGGGGAGTTGTGGACTACCGGATGGATGCACAACCGGGTGCGCATGCTCGTCGGTTCGTTTCGTGTGAAAGGCCTGCTGCTCTCGTGGATCGAAGGTGCGCGCCGGTTCTGGGACACACTTGTGGATGCCGACCTCGCCAACAACAGGCTGGGCTGGCAGTGGGTGGCCGGTTGCGGCGCTGACGCCGCGCCGTACTTCCGCATCTTTGACCCATCAAAGCAGACCAAAAGATTCGATCCGCGGGGCAACCACGCCCGGCGTTGGGCACGCGGGACGGACGCTCCTGGCTATCCGCGGCCGATCTTCAATCACGCGCGGGCGCGGGAGCGGGCCTTGGAGGCTTTATCCGCGATTAAACAGCTATGAAACCTTGGATTTTGTTGACAGGCGCAACGGGCTATATCGGCGGGCGGCTGCTCAAGCTGCTCGAAGCTGAAGGCCATCCGGTACGCTGCCTTACCCGGCGGCCGGAATTCCTGCAGGGTCGTATTGCCTCCGGAAGCGAGGTTGTCGTCGGCGATGTGCTCGACGTCGACTCGCTGCAGCGAGCGATGAACGGCGTGCATACCGCCTATTATCTCGTTCACTCGATGGGAGCGGCACATGGCTTTGAGGCAACGGACCGGAAGGCAGCCGAGAGGTTTGGCACGGCGGCGCGCACCCAGGGAGTCCAACGGATCATCTATCTCGGCGGCCTGGGCGACGCCGTCGACAGACTCTCGCCCCATCTGCGGAGCCGACAGGAGGTTGGCGAGATTCTGCGGCAGTCCGGCGCGCCCGTGGTCGAATTTCGCGCTTCGATTGTCATCGGATCGGGCAGCCTCTCGTTTGAGATGATTCGCGCGCTGGTGGAGCGCCTTCCGGTCATGATCACGCCACGCTGGGTGACTGTGTCGGCGCAACCCATCGCGATCCGTGACGTGCTTCAGTATCTGCGTGCCGGATTGGATGTGCCTGCCGGCGAAAGCCACATCTACGAAATCGGCGGCCCCGACCGGGTATCCTACGGCGACTTGATGCGCGAGTATGCGAGGCAACGCGGACTGCACCGGCTCACGATTTCCGTGCCTGTACTGACGCCGAGGTTGTCCAGTCTGTGGCTGGGTCTGGTCACCCCGTTGTACGCCCGCATCGGCCGCAAGCTGATCGACAGCATTCGCCATCCGACGGTTGTGCGGGATGATACGGCGTTACGCGCGTTCGCTATCCGCCCTGTCGGCGCGCGGGAAGCCATCGCCAACGCCCTGAACAACGAAGACCGCGAGTTTGCCGAGACCCGGTGGTCGGATGCGATATCTTCGGCCGGTCCGACTCCCCGCTGGGGTGGCGCGCGCTTCGGCAATCGGCTCATCGATTCGCGCAGCCTGCGCGTGGCGGCGCCACCGGCTGCCGCGTTCGCTCCTATCCGGCGCATCGGCGGCGCCACAGGCTGGTACTACGGCAACTGGCTCTGGAGATTTCGTGGTTGGTTGGATTTGATCGTGGGCGGTGTCGGCATGCGCCGCGGCCGGCGCGACAGCGGGCAATTAAAACCTGGCGACACACTGGATTGCTGGCGCGTGGAGGCGTTTGATCCGGGACGAACACTGCGCCTGGCAGCGGAGATGAAGCTACCCGGCCGTGCCTGGCTGGAGTTTGAGGTGACACCGGACGGCGAAGGCTCGCACATCCGCCAAACAGCCAGTTTCGATCCCGTAGGTTTGGCAGGATTGCTATATTGGTATCTGGTTTTCCCGTTGCATCAACTCGTATTTGCCGGAATGTTGCGTGGCATCGCCCATGCAGCGGAACACCCGGAGGTGAGAATGTGAAGGACTGGAATCCGATATGGATGCTGGCGATATTCATCGCGGTCTGCTTTGCCGCTGCCGCCGGCGCTCCGGGGATGTTTGCACTGCAACTTGCCCCGAATGCCCTGTGGTCGCCCCTGTTCTTTGGATTGCAGAATCCGTGGGCCGGACTCCTGGATATCGTCCCCTTGTGGGCAGCGATACTGGCGACGCTCGTCTGCCTCTGGAGGATCTCGCCGCTTGCAGGGGCGCTCTTGGCGCCGTACTGGCTATGGGTGAGTTTCGCCGCCGCGCTCAACTTTATGATCTGGAAAATGAAGTGATGAATGCCTGCGAGACCGCATCGGGCGCAGCCGGTGGCCCGCGTTTGGGACGAAGGGACGGACTGTCTACCTTGGAAACGCGGTTGTTTCTGCCGCGCCCATTGGAGATCGTGTTCCCTTTCTTCGCCGACGCCGGTAACCTTGAAATCCTTACCCCGCCATGGCTGCGGTTTAGGATTGTCACCCCGCATCCTCTTATTATGCGCTCCGGCGCTCTCATTGATTACCGTCTGCGCCTGCACGGCGTCCCCCTGCGCTGGCAATCCGAAATTACCGCGTGGGAACCGCCGCACCGATTCGTCGATGCACAGCGTCGGGGCCCCTACCGGGTGTGGATCCACGAGCACACATTTGCAGAAAGCAAAGGCGGCTGCGAGGTGCGGGATTTCGTGCGCTATGCCGCGCCGGGTGGCTGGCTGGTGGATCGCCTGTTCGTTCGGCAGGATGTGCGGCGCATTTTCGAATATCGCACCCGGAAGCTGCAGGAGTTCTTTGCGTAGAAGATGCGGAGGAAATGATGAGATTCGAACTCAGACACGTGACATTGTCGTTGATTGCGTTGACAGTTGTGACGTCAAGGGTGGGTTCGATGAGGCCAAAGCCGTCAGCTTGCACAAATGTCTTCAAATCCTAATGGAACCGCCTTCGGTAGGCCTGAAGTGAGTGGGCAGTCAATGAGGCCGGATTCGCAGCCGGCATTCGGCAGAGCTTTGAGGACAATTCTTTTCAGGAGGATGTAGAACATGATAAAAGTAGCGATTGTAATCGGCAGCACGCGTCCGGGGCGCAATGGGGAAGCGGTGGCCCGCTGGGTCTACGAAATTGCCGCCAAACGAAATGACGCCGAGTTCGAGCTCGTGGATATCAAGGACTACAACCTGCCGCTGCTCGACGAGCCCATTCCGCCGAGCATGGGCCAGTACAGCCAGGCGCACACCAAGTTGTGGGCAGCGAAGGTCGATACTTTTGACGCCTTCGTATTGGTAACTCCCGAGTACAACCACGCGCCATCCGCGGCGCTCAAAAACGCAATCGATTTCCTGTACAAGGAATGGAACAACAAGGCGGCCGGGTTTGTGGGTTATGGCAGTGCAGGCGGTACCCGCGCTGTGGAACAGTTGAGGCTGATCATGGCCGAGGTCCAGATTGCCACAGTGCGAGCCCAAGTCATGCTCTCGCTCTATACGGACTTTGAAAAATTCAGCATTTTCAAACCGGGCCATCACCAGGAGGCCGCAGTCAATAACATGCTTAACCAGGTCATCGCCTGGGGCAGTGCCATGAAGACCCTTCGCAAACGATAGGCGGCCACGCGCCAATTACTTGTTTGCCGACTGCGAGTCGCAGGCTTTGGCTTTGCTGGCTGTTTGGAATGTCTGTTTTATTAGCCATGTACCGCAATAGGAGAGCCTCTTGGGGAAGTAGCGATCGACGAGTGCGGCGGGAATTTCCGTTGGGGGCAACGGGAACTCACTCACGGTTGGTCCGCGCGACCCCGAAAAGAAAATTTTTAAAACCAACTGGATCAACTAATTGAGTGCAAACAACGAAAGGAGAGAACCCATGTCAACCGGAGCAAAATCCCTGTTCGGTCACACTGCCAGCGGCGGCACGACGAACCGTGACTGGTGGCCGAACCAGTTGAGACTCAATATCCTGCACCAGCATTCCTCCAAGTCGAATCCGATGGGCGAGGACTTCAAATACGCGGAAGAGTTCAAGAGCCTCGATCTGGCGGCTGTGAAGAAAGATCTCGCGGCGCTGATGACCGACTCGCAGGACTGGTGGCCGGCGGACTTCGGACATTACGGTCCTCTGTTCATCCGCATGGCATGGCACAGCGCCGGCACCTACCGCATCGGCGACGGCCGCGGCGGCGGCGGCAGGGGCCAGCAGCGATTCGCGCCGCTCAACAGCTGGCCCGACAACGTCAGCCTGGACAAGGCGCGCCGACTGCTTTGGCCGATCAAGCAGAAGTATGGCCGCAAGATTTCCTGGGCTGACCTGATGATCCTCGCCGGCAATGTCGCCCTGGAATCGATGGGATTCAAGACCTTTGGTTTCGGTGGCGGCCGCGAGCCGGATCAGGACGTCTATTGGGGTTCCGAGACGACCTGGCTGGCTGGTGACAAGCGCTATTCCGGCGAGCGGGACCTCGAGAACCCACTCGCTGCCGTTCAGATGGGCCTGATCTACGTCAACCCGGAAGGGCCGGAGGGCAAACCAGACCCGGTCGCGGCGGCCCGGGATATCCGCGAGACCTTCGCCCGCATGGCCATGAACGACGAGGAGACGGTCGCGCTCATTGCCGGGGGGCACACTTTCGGCAAGACTCACGGCGCAGGCCCTGCTGCACATGTGGGGCCCGGTCCGGAGGCGGCCGGCGTCGAGGAGCAGGGCCTGGGC
>JAFNAG010000252.1 GCA_017860135.1 Acidobacteriota bacterium | reverse complement strand
CCGGCAAGAACAAACGGTATGTCGCCTCTATTCCGAAAACAGGCTGGGAACGGGGCCTGAGGGGGTGCGCTCCGCGGGAGGCGGGACCGCCTCTTCAGCCGTCACCGTGCCTCGGTTATCGTGATGAGGCGATCGATGGGTACATCACGTATGGTCTGCGTCTTGCCTCCCGGCCAGGTAATGCGCACAGTACTTATCTTTTCGCTCTTGCCCAGCCCGAAATGAACGCGCGGATCACTCGAAGAAGCAAAACCCACCGATGTTGATAGGTGGTTCCATAGGACCTTACCGTCTGGGGTCTCCAGCTGTACCACCGCACCGAGGGCATCCCGGTTCGACCTGCTGCCAATGAGGCGGAGCATCAGCCAGTGACTCGCTGCCGAGGTGACGTTGTGGAGGAGTTCGGCCCGGTCACCGAGCGCGGTGACAACGATATCCATGCGTCCGTCGTTGTCGAAGTCTGCGAAAGCGGCACCGCGGTGTGCGGCCTTCCTGGCGAACGCCGGCCCTGCCTCATCGGACACGTCGTGAAAAGTCCCGTCGCCGTTGTTCAGCAGGATCGAGTTGCGCTGGCGATACTCCCGGCTCTGCGTGAGGCTGATGTTATCCATCACGTGGCCATTGGCTGAGAACAGGTCTTTCCATGAATCGTTGTTGAGATCGACGATGGCGTTGCTCCATCCGCCGAAGGGCAGGCTCGCGACTGTGATGCGTGCCCGGTCGGAAACATCGTCGAACCACTTGAGCGCATTGCGGAACAGAAGCCAACCCTCGTTGGCGAGATCCGTGACGAAAAGGTCGGGGTGCCCGTCATTGTCGATGTCGCGAAAATCCGCTCCCATGGAGGAAACGGAGTTCCCGAACTGGTTAAGCGCGACGGACACCTGCGCAGCCACCTCCTCGAACGTCCCGTCCCCTTTGTTGCGGAAAAGGAAATTCGGCTCCGTGTCGTTCGCGATGAAGATATCCACGCGACCGTCACCGTCGAAATCGGCGGTTGCTGCCCCCATTCCTTTGCCCAGGAGTACCCCGATCCCGGATCTTGCTGACACGTCAGTAAAGGTTCCGTCGCCATTGTTGTGGAAGAGCCGGTTGGGGAGCGGAGCATACATTCGGGGATGACAGTAGCTTCGACCGCCAGGTCGCTCGTCACCACAAAACGGCTCCCGGGCCGGATTCCACACGCAATAGTTCACGACGAGCAGGTCAAGCCAGCCATCCGAGTCATAGTCCAGCCAGGTGGCGTGGATCCCCCACATCGTCCCGAACCTGGGATCGGGTTTGTCGAGGCCGGCGACGGTCGTTATGTCTGAGAAAGTCCCGTTCCGGTTGTTCCTGTAAAGGATGTTTTGCCGGACGCCTGCAACGAACAGGTCCGGATACCCATCATTGTCGAAGTCTCCAGCCGACGCTCCCATCATGTACCCGGAACCCTGGACCCGGGCACGAGCCGTCACGTCCGTGAAGCTCCCGTCCCCATTGTTATGGTAGAGCCGGTTCCAAAATCCCTCATCAGCCTTCTCGAGGGATGGACTCCGTGCGCCATTGACAAAGTAGATGTCAATCAGCCCGTCCCTGTCATAGTCGAGAACCGCGACTCCGCCTGGCATGGTTTCGATCTGGTGCTTCTCCGGCGTAGGGGAGTTCTCAAGACGGAAGTCGAGCCTCGCCGATTCGGCGATATCCTCGAAAACCGGGACGGTGGGGGCCGCCCGGTGAGCGGTCACCCGGGCCTGGAAGGACCGGGCCCGGAGATCGATGGCCCCCTGTGCTTCCCTGGCGTTCTCGTTCTCGGGATCGATCGCCAGCGCCCTTCGGGCTTGGACTGCGGCCTCTTCCACCCTGTCCAAGCGGAGCAGGAGGATGGCAAAAGACGCTGGCGGGCCGGGCAATGGCTTTGGGAGGTACTCGTTGTAGGCAACTGCTTTTCGATAGATGGCAACAGCTTGATCATTCGCGCCCAGGCCAACCTGCGTCTGCCCCATGGCCGAGAGTGCGAGGACATCGCCCGGGTTGAGGGCCAAAGCCTTTTCGAGAGCGGGCAGGGCATCGATAAACCGATTCTCATCCGCATAGAGACGTCCGAGGAGCGACCAGGCTTCGGCATCATCGGGTGCCAGTCGGGTGGCTCTCTTCAGAATTCCTTCGGTTTCGCTTTTCTGCCCGGACGCAGCAAGTGATCGGGCTAGCAGTTTAAGGATTCGAACGTCCTGAGGAGCGAGGTTCGCAGCCAGGCGCAGGTAAGCGATTCCTCGGGCAAACTCGCCCAGCCGGAACGATGCCAGGCCGAGGAGATACTGCAGCTCCGCATCGGCGGATTTGCCTGCAGGGAGAGTTTCGAGGAGTGCACGCCCTTCCTGGTAGCGTCCCTGCTCGATCAATGCCCGTGCCTTATCCAACTGGTCCTGAGCGCTGGCGGAAGCCAGAAGGGTGGTCACCAGCAGCGCCCGGAAGATGAGCCGTGTCACACGCACATGAACACCCCCCAGAATCTCCCAACAAATCGTTGACGAAAGTCTGATAGACGACATATAAGAGAACATAGATTATAGATTATCGATAGCAACGGCGGAGATGAATCCGTGCCGATCCTCGAAGAGCCTCGATACCTGACGAGGCCGGGCAGCGCCGCACAGGCCCTCAGAGACGCCATCATATCCGGGGAACTGAAGTCCGGCGAGCGGCTGGTCGAACTGCAGCTTGCTTCCCGATTCAGGATCGGACAGCCGACAGTTCGTGAAGCGCTGAAAGAGCTCGAGTATCAGGGCTTCGTCCACAAGCTGTCGAATCGAGGAACCTACGTCACCGACTTCAGCACCGCGGATTTCCGGAAGATTCATGAAGCGCGCATGGCACTGGAGCCGCTGGCATTTGAGCGAGCCGCCGGGAACATGACGCCCGAGGCGGCTACGGACCTCGCGGCTACGGTGCGCGGGATGGCTGAGGCGGCGGCAGGGAACGACCGTGCCGCTTTTCACAGCTATGACCTCGAGTTTCACCGCAAGGTCTGGAGGCTTGCCGGAAATCAGTATATCGAGATGGCGCTCGAGCGGTTCCTCTTCGCGGTGTTCGCGTTTGTCCTGTCCCGGCAGCATAAAACCGAGTTTCTCAGCGCAGTCAAGCAGCACAGGAAGTACCTGGCCGGTTTGGTCTCCGGCGATCCCGGGAAGGCGCGCAGGGCTTTTGTCGAAGGCACCGCGGACTTCTGGGGAACGTATTATCGGCTTTAATTGAAAGATTGCTGAAGGGCTTTTTTTTCGAACCTAACAGGGTGCACCCAGGCACATCCTGTCACTTACAATTCATCGGAGCGTGTCTTATGAGATCAGCAAGTTTGAGGTTCTTGATGCTGCTCCTCTTCGTGTTGTGCCTCGCGGCATCACCGCTCATGGCCCAACTGGATCGGGGCACTATTACCGGTAAGGTTGTGGACCCGAGCGATGCGGTGGTCCCAGGCGTGGAAGTCACTGCCGTGAACCTCGATACCGGTGTGTCGACTCAGACGGTGACTAACGGTGTCGGTCTCTATACCCTAGCGAACATACCGCTTGGAAGGTATGAGATCAAGTTTGCACTGACTGGCTTCAAGACTTTCACCCGTACGGGCATCACAGTCACAGTGGCGCAGACCCTGCGTCTCGACGTCAAGCTCGAGACCGGACAGATCACGGAGGTTGTCACGGTCACGGCAGACGCAACACTGATGAAGACTGATACCCCACTTGTCTCGACTACCATTCAGAGCAGGATAGCGACAGACCTGCCGCTCTCCTTTGCCGGAGGCCGGGCGATTGAGAACTTCGCGTACGCGATTACTCCGGGCGTGGAAGGGAATAACTGGACCTCTTTCATTGGAGGGGGACAGGCATTCAGCAAGGAAGTGCTGATCGACGGTACGTCCGCGACCGCTCAGATACAGGGACACGTCGGTGAGTCGAGCCCGACCATGGAGGCTGTGCAGGAATTCAGCGTGCAGACGAACGGGATGTCGGCTGAATACGGGCGTACCAGCGGCGGTGTTTTCAACTTCGCCCTGAAGTCCGGCACCAACGATTTTCATGGAAGTGCCTTCTACTACGGGCGCAACGAGGCGCTCAACGCGAATACGTGGATGAACAACTGGGGCCAATCGCAATGCACCGATCAAGCCTGCAGGGATAATTATGACCGCCCAACGGACCGCCAGCACCTCTACGGGTTCAGCGCGGGCGGCCCGGTGATAATCCCCAAACTGTACAACGGCCGCAACAAGACTTTTGTCTTCGGCGCTTTCGAGCAGTACGAGCAGCAGAATCTGCAGCTCGATCAAAGCTACAACCAGACCGTTCCTATTCCGGAGTTTCTTGACGGCAACTTCAGTCAACTCCTTACCAGCACCGTTGTCGGGCAGGATGCCCTCGGGCGGGACGTCTACTCCGGGCAGATTTTCGATCCCCGGACCATGCGGAAGGTGGGTGACAAGTGGGTCTCTGACCCGTTTGAGGGCAACATAATTCCCGGGGACCGCATGAGCGCTGTCTCGTCCAAGGTGATCGACATTTACAGGAAGAGTTACCTTCCCGAGATCCCCGGGCGGCTCGTCAACAACTCAGCATTGGTGCTCCACAACGACCCGTGGTTCCACCAGACGCAGTTGACTATCAAGGCCGATGAGGTGGTCTCGGATTACATGAAGTTCACGGGATCGCTGATTTGGACCCAGCGTCCGCGCATCCTGGTCGACCAGGGGGGCGTCTGGGACCCCAACGATCCGAACAACACGGGCGGCCCGTTCGCACGTTCGCGCAAACAGGAAGTCACGAGCCGGGCGATACGTGTGGCGAACTACTGGACCGTGCGGCCGAACCTGATCAACACCGCGTCGTTTGTCTACAACCGCTACCGCAACCCCAGCCTGTCGACCCAGGCGGACGGGGGCTGGAACCAGTATCTCGGGCTGCAGGACTCGACCAGTGCCGGACTCTTCCCCGACATCGGATTCGGATCGGCGGTTAATGGGATTTCGGAAACCCAAATCGGCTATAGCTCTTCCGGCTTTTACGTGGGCAACACCTACATCATGGGCGACTATTTGCAGTGGGTAAAGGGACGCCACACGATGAAGTTCGGAGGCGAGTACTGGAAGCAGCAGATCAACAGTCACGGCGGCCTCGACACATTGAGTTTCGGCTTCTCGAACACGAGCACAGGCATCCCGGGGGAGTCATGGTCCAATCAAATCGGATTTGGTTTTGCCAGCTTCTTTCTGGGCGAGGTGAACAACGCCAGCAAGAACGTGACCTTCGACCTCTATGGCCGTCGTGACTACTGGGACGTCTTCTTCCAGGATGATTACAAAGTGACCAACCGGTTAACGCTGAACCTGGGCCTCCGCTGGGAACAGGCTCTGCCTTATCACGAGAAGTACGGTCGCTGGGCCAATTTCAGCGCGAATGTCATGAACACCGCCTACAACGTGCCGGGAGCCCTGGAGTTCCTTGACAGCCCCAAAGACTCCTTTGAGACTGAAAAGGACTGGAAGGAATTCTCGCCCCGTATCGGAGCAGCGTATCGCCTGACTGACAAGGCGACCATCCGCGGCTCTTACGGCATCTTCTACGTACCCATTGGAACACAATACTGGTCGGGCGTGCCCTATGGGTTTGCTCCCGGCTATCGCGGTACGAACAACAACCTTGCAACCGGGAACCTGCCGAAGTTCAACTGGGACCAGGGGTATCCGGACAACTACCAACCCCCGACCCAGGACCCCAACACGCTCATATGGGGAATGGTAGCGACCGATCCGAAGGGCACCTTCCTCGGTTACACTCATCAATACAACGTGAGCTTCCAGTACGAACTGTCGAAGGACTTAATCGTGGAAGCCACGTACATGGGCAACCAGGGAAGAAGACTTCACAACGGTGCCCTGCAGCGAAACCAGCCTACTCAACAGGTCTACGAGAACTCCAGTTTGAACCCCTGGGCGTGGATCTGGGATGCTCAGAGCGCCGCGGACGCCGGGGCTCCATATCCCTATCCCGGTTTCTCAGGTTACGCCGGTTTCGCGGTACAGCCCTTCCCCCAGGTGGAGTCCGTGACATGGGGGCCGATCTACTACGTCGGAACTCCCAAGGGATCTTCCGGGTATAACTCACTGCAGTTTTCGCTCACCAAGCGCTTGAGCAGAGGACTCGCCGCTCAGGCGTCCTACAACTTTTCGAAAGCAGTAGGAAACTCCGAAAGCGCCTTTGACGAGAGCTGGGATGCCCAGGGCAATATCCAGGACATGTATAACATCTCCAAGGATGCTAAGACTGTTGTGTGGTATGACCAGACTCACATTTTCAAGGGCTATCTCTCCTATCAGATGCCCTTCGGCCGGGGACGCCAGTACCTCGCCGGTGCTTCCGGCCTTGTGAATGCCTTGATCGGCGGCTGGGATTTGACCTGGGTCTTCCGCTACAATACCGGGTATCCGCTTGGTGTATACACGAATTCCTGGTATCCGGGGTGGGATGGCGCAGTTTACGCCGACTTCAATTCCAGCGCCGACTTGAGCCGGAAATTCGACGGGAAAGGTTTCAATCCCGGCCAGCAGAATGCCTCCGGCAACCTCTACTTCGATCCGACCGCCTTTTCGAATCCCGCGGATCACAATCTTGGGAACGGCAGCAGGTATTACCAGGAGTTGCGGGGCTTCGGGTGGTGCCAGGAGGACCTTGGGCTGCTCAAGTACTGGCATTTCACTGAAGCCGCCAGTCTGCAGTTCCGCTTTGAGTTCATCAATGTCTTTAACCGGCACCACTACGCCGATCCCCAGACAAGCCTGGGGAACACGACAAATTTCGGCTATGTAACCGGATTGCAGGGGGATCCCCGCAACATCCAGTTTGGGCTGAGGTTTGGCTGGTAAGGTGGTATCTGGCGTGCACGCCCATTTTGCTCAAACGGCGCGGCTGTGAATAAACACATGGCCGCGCCTTTCCTTTTCTTCGCTGCCGGCCGAAGCGAGGTCGGTAGTGGCTCTGAGCCGCAGTTCACTGTGCCACCCCGCTGTGCTAATCTCCGGACGGTATGAAGCTTCTGGCCCATTCGGTCTGTTTAGCCTGCCTCCTGGCACCCGTTCACGCCGCCGACAACGTCCTGCT
>JAFNAG010000667.1 GCA_017860135.1 Acidobacteriota bacterium | reverse complement strand
CAGTTGTCCCTGCCGCACGAAAGCGAGAGGGCGATCGTGGCGATGCTCCTGGTGCTCGTCCTCCTGACGAGCATCCGGGCGGAGAGCTTCGAGATCCATGATTTCAGGAAGGAGAGAGGCGCCCTGCTGCAGGCCTGCCTCCTGGCGGGGATCTATCTGGCCGTCAATCTGCGGCTGCCGGAGCTGGGCAGGGCCCACTTCGGCAATCCGGCCCCATTTTATCAGCCCCATGCGGGTTTCCCCCCCCTGTTCTATTGGGCAACCTACGGGCTCACCTTCCTGGTCCCGGCGCTCGGCCTTTACCACGGCCTGAAAAGCCGCAAGCGGATCGTGATCAACGTAAGCCTGATTGCCGCCCTCCTGACGCTGGCAACCAACAAGGACTACCTGGGATTCAAGCACTTCGCCTGGGATCCGGCGGTCCTCGGCGTCGCGATGGTCGTGGCCGCCATCTTCATCATGCACTGGCTCGCCAACGGAGACCGGGAGGCGCGCAACGGCTTCACGGCGCAGAATCTGCTCAAGCCGGAAAACCACGGGATCAATCTGGCCGAACTCGGCGCGGCGCTCCTTCCCGGCGCGATCCAGGCGAATCTGCCGCCCTCATCGCCCGACAGACCTTTCGCGGGCGGTCAATCCGGAGGGGGAGGCGCCTCGAGCGGGTATTGATCCTGCGAAAGAAAAATAAAGGATTCCACGGGTCACTGCCGCGCAGCTGCCCGGTGCTTGCTTCCCTGTCAACGATCCCTTAGCGGAAAGCCCACAATTTCCTTGACGGAATATTCAGTCCTGCTAGGATTCTTAACGTAGACCATCCCCCGTCCACAAGAAACCTCACCACAGAACCTCTACCCTTCTGTCCGCTCAACCGTCCACCCGGCACCTTATGCCGAAAGGAGGAGGCGATCATGTCAGCCGCAAAATCTGTCACACGAGTCGTCCTGGCGGCCATGATATTCGGGCTGATGAGTGCGCCGTGGGTTTTTGCGGCGCAGGCCCAACCTCAGATCGGAAAAAAAGAATATCCGCTCTCTACCGGCACGCCGGTGCCCGTGGGCCAGATGGAAGCGATCGGGTTCCTCGCTGGACTGGGCTCATGCTCGGCGTCTCTCATCGATCAGAAAACGGTGCTGACGGCCGCCCACTGCGTATGCGATTGCGCCTGTCAACCCGTCTGCCAGATTTCCAACTGCACAAGCCGGGCCGTCTTTACCCTCCACGATGTCTATCCGGTGGATGACCCCGGGACGCCGGCGGACGAATCCAGGACCCGGACAAACGTCAGCATCGGGGGCACGGTGATCCTCCATCCTACTTTCTGCAAGACGAGATGGCTTTCCGACGATTACGCCATCGTCAAGCTCGACAGGCCTGTCTACGAAGTTGCCAAGGTCTGGCATGCCTGCCTGTCACCCCCGACGGTCGAGCCCCGCAAGGGCGACCGTCTGACCCTGGTTGGATTTGGATCGACCGGCACAGGTTGCACGGATGTGCCGAAGGGAAAACGGATGGCCACCCTGCAGGTCGAATCGGCAGGACCCCTGGGGATCCTGTTTACCAATGCCTTCATTTATGCCTGCCCCGGCGACTCGGGAGGCCCCGTGCTGGATCGTTACGGCTGTGTGGCAGGCGTTGCCTCGCACTATGACAGCGCAAAAGGCGAAAGCACCTACCGCCCCACGTATCCCGTTTACAGCTGGATCAGCGCAAACATGGAGCCGCTGGGCGATGACATCCGGGCAGAGAACTGCGGGCTCTATGCCCAGACGGCCGTCTCCCAGAACGAGGAAAGAAAGAAGCGGACGTGCGCCGCCGTGGCGCCCAACGACCCGAAGTGGGTATCAAACCTCGAGTACCACTCCAAGTGGTGCATGCAGCAGGGCGGGCAGCAGATCCTTGATGCGGGGACCAGCGAGAGGGAGGGATTCCTTGCCAAGAGCTGTCAGCCGAAGTACGAGGCCGGGACGACGAAGCGCTGCGTTGCCTATGCCGCCACGGCCGTGGCCCAGCAACGCTACAACATCAACGGCCGTTGCAACTTCACCGGGCCCGAGTGGAGCCTGGATTTCGATTATCACTACAAGTGGTGCATGGGGGGAGTCCCGAGCGCAGCGACGGACGCCGGGGCCGCGAAGAGAAAAGCCGCCTTGCAAAACTGCCGTTGAGCCCCAACGGGAACAAAGGAGGACACCATGAAGATCAAAGCGAAATGCGTCGTGGCAGCGACAATCGGGATCACCCTTTTCCTCGGCGCGGGCCTGCTGCTCGCCCAGCAGCCCAAGGGGGTGTACAAGGCGGTCGCCCTGCAGGGGATCCATTTCTCGAAGGTCCCGCAGAGCGTGCAGATGGCCCGGCCGGCCGCGCTTGCGAACGTTCCACCCGCCCCGGCCGCGCTTGCCTCTCAGGCGCGCCAGGCAACTTACAATCAGATCCGAGCGGCGGCCGGGCTGGCACAGACACCTCCGGCGGCCGTCGTACCGGCCCGCGTGATCCTGACGTGATGCAGAGCACACCCTTTACGTATGTGGTGGGAAACCTGTTTTTCACCTTCGAGACGGTCCCCGGCAAGACCTACATGTTGGACCTCTTTGTCTCCCCGGAAAAAGATTACGGGGTTGGGGGATTGTTCAACGGAGTGGTGAGGCCGCAGAACGGCCACATCCTCGTCGGGTTCACGGCCAATGCAAGTTTCAGCCAGCTCCAGGTCGAAAGGCAATTCTTTTTCTACCGCTGCGAGCTCACCCAGGTAAACTGAGAGACAGGCGGTGACCGGCTGGCCGGAAAACAGAAGCCCAAAGGCCGTGAGGCAACCCGCACAACGAGTTCCGATCGGCGACGCGTCGCTGCGGATCGGCGGCTTGCCGAGACGATAAAGACATCAAGGGCACCCGGGAGAGCATCGATCATTGCCCTGGAGCAGACGCAAAAAGACCGCCCTCGCAAGGAGGACGGCCTTTTTCTTTTCTCTCTTCACACTGCCCCCGATACCCTCTCCCCTCCACCCTCGACCCTGTCTTGTTTCCTGGCCACGGCTCTGTTTGACTGCTGCGCGCCCTTTTCAGGGTTTCCCCCAGAGCTCTTTCAGGCGCTGGTCGCGGCCGCAGCCGTACCGGTAGTATTTGTATCGGATCGGATTCTTCTGGTAGTATTTCTGGTGATACGCCTCGGCGGCGTAAAACGTCGTCGCGGGGGCAATCTCGGTGTAGATCGGGCCGGGAAATCGCCTGGACTGCTCGAGCGCTCTTTTCGACGCCTCGGCAAGACGCTTCTGCTCCTCACCGTGATAGAAGATCGCCGAGCGGTACTGGGTGCCCGCGTCGCAGAACTGCCTGTCTTTCACCGTTGGATCGATATTGCGCCAGAAGACGTCGAGCAGCGTGGAATAGCTCACGACGGCCGGATCGTAGGTGATCTCGATCGATTCGGCATGGCCCGTCGAACCCGATGAGACCTCCTCGTAGGTCGGGTTTTCCTTGCGGCCCCCCGTGTAGCCGGAGATAACCGATTTGACACCGTCAAGCTTGTCGAAGGCCGGCTCCATGCACCAGAAGCATCCCCCCGCAAATGTTGCTTTTTCGAGAACCGGGCCCGGGGTGGCGACTCCGCCTCCCTGGGCAGAGGCGGCCGAGGCGAACAGCAGCAGCCCGACCGATGCGAATGCCATGACTATCTGCACTTTCATGGTGGTGACCTCCCCTGTCTGGCGACCCGTTG
>JAFNAG010000666.1 GCA_017860135.1 Acidobacteriota bacterium | reverse complement strand
ATCGTGGCCGGACGAGTGGGTGGATCCAGCGACCGTCGGTGCGTTCGGATCCACTGCCGCGGGTTACAGCGTTTCTTTTCGGTTCGCCCGCGTGAAGCGATCGTCATCCTGGGCTTGCTGCCCTCGCCGGCGAAATACTTCGGGCTGCAAACCTACCTAGCCACTCGACAGGGCGACTACAAAAAGGATAGCCCCCAGTACAAGTATGTGGAGACCCTTGGTCCCGACGCGCTGAACATGTTATTCACTTATTTCCCAGATAATCCCGAACGGATTGAGATTTTCGGCACCCTGAGCAACAGCATCAACAACGTGGTGATCGAAAGGCAGTCGGGGGCCGCCTTCGACCAGCTGCGCTTCTTCATCATCACCCCCGATCAGCTGATGGATCATGCCGTCCGCGAAGCCCTCAGCAGCATCGCCGTCGCCGGCAAGGACATCTTCACCGAGCCGATCCCTTCGAACATGAGCATTGGACTCGACGAAGCCGCCGACGATTTCACGACATGGATCCGCTATGCCATGCCGTTGGACGCCGGCGCAGCCCGGCCGCGGTCGGATGCCTGGCGGGATGAGCTGCCCCTGGTCGTGCTGCGTATCCGCGACGTCCGGACAGAGCCGCAGCCTGTAGCCTATCCGCCAGTCGTCCTCGAGCAGCGCACCGCCGCCCAAAACCCGAGCGAAATCGACCTTCTCCCCGACCTCATCAATCTTGTCCAGGCAGTCTGCCAGAAATGGGGCCAGCCCTGCGACGACGCTGACCCGCAGGCTTCTGAGCAGCGCCCTCCGTACTTCGCCAACCTGCAGGTGCCTCCGATCATGTTCGTCGGACCGGACTGCACAGACGCCGGAATGAACTGTCTCGCCGACAACCTGGATACGGTCTATTACATCAGCTCGCAGGTCCCGGTCGACGATCAACGCGTCTACGCCGTCGTTGGCGTCCTGAGCACCCAGACTGGCAATGCAACCTATGTTGGCCTGGGCCTCAATGCGAGCGCCAGGAAGCTGGGCTTCGATAATGTCTCCGACGCCGAGCTCACCGGCAGCGCCGACGCGTACGGCGCAGCAGTGGCTGATCCGGACAAGTTCTTCGTCTACTATTTCGCCCGCGACTGTGCCGGCCTCGAACCCTTGACGGGCAAGTACTGCCGCTCAATTCCCCAGGCTGTACTCCCAACTTGCAACCCCGAGGATCCGGATTGTGACATCCTCACCTTCTCCTTGCGCGAGTACATCCGTCCGGGCACACAGCGGGGACCAGACGCGGCGCTCACCCTCAGTCCCCACGTGATCGCACTGCAGAGACCGTAATGGCGTCTGCGTCAATCGTGTCTCCGAGCAGCACAGCAATCGGCGCTCGAGCTGCGCTGCCAGGACGACACTCAAGCCCGCGCCATGGTGCCGCCGGCCTCCGGTCAGCAAATCCTGCGAACGGCAGGACCAGCCGCCTCAGGCGATCGACCTAGCCGCCGGCGCAGGCTTTTCTACGATTACCATCGTCGAAGGAGGTGCAGAAATGTCAATCAATACTGACAACCAGGTGAAATTAAACGACGGGCGCACCGTCGGGTACGCCGAATACGGCTACCTGACCGGCAAGCCAGTGATCCATCTTCACGGCTCGCCGAGTTCCCGGTTCGAAGCCAACAACCCCGACCTGGTCGAGATTGCCGGGCGGCTTCAAATCCGCCTCATCGTTCCCGACCGCCCGGGCATCGGGCTTTCGGACTGGAAAACCTACACCATCGCCAGCTACCCGGATCTCCTGGTGCAATTTGCCGACAAGCTGGGCCTGGATCGCTTTGCTTTGATGGGCTGGTCCAGTGGCGGCAAGTTCGTCGCTGCCTGTGCCTGGAAAGTTCCCCAGCGCCTGACCAGTGCGACCATTGTCAGCGGCACCGCTCCCTTTGATCTGCCCGGCGTAAGAGAGAGCCTGAGCAAGGAAGACCGGCGGTTGTACGGAATGGCCGACAAGCTCCCCCGGCTGTTCCGTTTGCCGCTGTGGAAGGTTGCGCGTGAAGTGCGCAAGAATCCCTCCAGCATCCTCTCCCTCTTCACCGAGTTGGGCGAATCGGACAAAGCCATGCTCGCCCAGCCCAACGTGAAGCGCCAGTTCGAGCAGATGGTGGTCGAGGCGTTCCGCCAGGGCACGCGCGGCGCCGCGCATGATTTGACCATTGAAGCGCGCCCGTGGGGCTTCTCCCTCCACGAGATCGAGCTTCCGCTGGCTATCTGGCACGGTGAGGAAGACATCGTTCCGATCCAGGAGGCGCGCCTGCTGGCGGAGGCGATCCCAAACGCCCACGGCCGGTTTTTCCCGAACGAGGGTCACCTGCTCCTCGTGCGCCACTTTGAGGAGGTGCTTAACTCCGTGGTTAGCTGACGACAGTGGCCATACCAGCGCGCTGTAACGGCATGCAGGCAACGCGACCGGCTACGGCAGGTGAGCATTTCAGCGGACTACTGCCTTCAAGTTGATAGCGCGCCGTTAATACCAAAGGCGTCAGCGACCGAACGACTGACACCCGCGCTCTTGCAGAAGAGCTGTGCGGCCCCTGCGCGCCAGCGCTTCGTTCAAA
>JAFNAG010000251.1 GCA_017860135.1 Acidobacteriota bacterium | reverse complement strand
GCTGATCTGGAAAAGCTGATCAACCGCTGCCTTCGTAAAGACCCCGCGAAGCGCTTCCAGCATATGGACGATGTGAGGGTTGCCCTCAATGAACTGAAGGAGGATTCGGAATCGGAACGGTTACAGTCCACACCTGCCGCATCGAAGCAGATCACATCCAAGCGGTTCGTGACCGGCGCCGTTGCGGTCGTCGCTCTGATCGCCCTTACGGTGGCCGGGTGGTACTGGCTCAGCCGGCAACGGGGCGCTGAACCGGAGGCGCCGCTGACCGCTGTTCCCCTGACCGCCTACCCAGGCTATGAGAACTGGCCCAGTTTTTCGCCTGACGGCAGTCAGGTGGCATTCGCCTGGAACGGGGAGAAAGAGGACAACTGGGATATCTATGTCAAGTTGGTTGGCTCCGAATCTTGCTTGCGTCTCACCAACAGCTCGGCAGTGGAGAACTCACCTGCCTGGTCTCCGGACGGACGCCAGATCGCCTTCTGTCGCGATCTTGGAGCCGGCAAGGGAGCCGTCATCTTGATTTCTCCCCTGGGTGGCCCCGAACAGATATTGACTGAGTTTTCCTACCCTGGCGGAGCATCGAGATTGGCCTGGTCCCCGGATGGCCGTGCTTTGGCCATGGTAGAAGTCAGAGGGGAGCTCGATACTAAACAGAACCTGGCTTTGTATGCGCTGGAAACGGGGGTAAAGCAGTCTCTCTTCAAGAATTTCCCGAGCAGTTTTTTCGCTGACAATTGGCCGATCTTCTCGCCGGATGGCCGCGCCCTGGCCTTCTGCCGGTGGGCTGGATATGGTATCAGCGATCTGTACCTGTTGGACCTCTCTCGCGACCTCAAGCCGGTTGGGGAACCTCGCCGTATCACATTCCAGAACCTATCCTTTTCAGGCGCGGCCTGGCTTTCAGACGGAAGCGCAATGGTCTACTCCGCAGGAGGGAATCTCTGGAAAGTTGTGGCATCCGGCTCCGGCCAGCCACAGAAGCTGGCATTCATTGGTCAGGATGCCTACAATCCTGCCTATTCTCAGCGAGCTTCACGGCTGGCTTATACACACTCGACATCCGATGTAAATATCTGGCGGGCTGAGTTATCTTCTCCGCAAGGGAAAGCAGATCCGCCAACAAAGTTCATCTCTTCAACTCGCAATGATCGGAGCCCGCAATATTCTCCTGATGGAACGAAGATTGCCTTCGCTTCGGAGCGTTCGGGCAGTTGGGAGATCTGGGTTTGTGACGCGGACGGATCGGATGCCCTCCAATTGACCCGCTTTGGTAAGGGCGATACAGACCGCCCGCAATGGTCTCCAGACAGCCGTCGCTTGGCGTTTCATTCAACTGTTGAAGGGCATCCCGAAGTCTATATCATGAATGCCAGTGGGGGGAATCCCCGGCGCCTGGCTTCATCCTCTGGATCACAAAATCCAAGCTGGTCGAGAGATGGGCGTTGGATCTACTTCGATTCGCCAGAAGGCATCAAAAGAGTTCCGGCTGAAGGAGGGCAGGCAGTGCTTGTGAACGTCAGTCCCCCGGGTTGGGGCCCCATTGAATCGGAGGACGGTAAGTCTATCTACTTCATTGACGCTAGAGGGACTACCGAGGCCGACTTTGGCATATGGCGGGGCCCGCTTGAAGGAGGAGAATCCAGGCAGATTCTCGACTCCTTTGTTGTCTATGGTGGATATGCAATTACGGACGACGGGATTTACTTCATCGCCAGGCCTGATCCTGCGAAGGGATACTCCATCCGGTTTCTTGAGCTTGCGACGGGGAGAATCAATACCATCGCAGAGCTCGGGAGACAACCCTGTGGCAATCTCGCAATCTCCCCGGACCGTCGATGGGCCCTGTACTATCAGCAAGACCAAGCCGGCAGCGACCTGATGCTGGTGGAGAACTTCCGATGATCGACGGGGATTCTATGTGGGTGAGTATTCCAATACCGCTGATGATGCTCGTGGTGTGATGGATAGTACCTTTGACCTTTCCGGTATGCACACAAGAACAAGGGGCTCCCTTGCGGGACGGCCCCTCTCCTTGTCTCAGTGCCCTTCCGATCGCGATCAGAAGTAGAACTTGGCCGCCAGCTGGATGATTCGGTGACCTTGCTTATCCGTGGTAATGCCGAAGAGCGGGTTATCCGGCTTAAGAGTGTTCGCATCGAAGCTGAGGTTGAGGTTTCCTCCACTGGGGAAGGACCACAGCGGATGGTTCAGGAAATTGTACATATAGAAGCGGAACTGCAACCTCTTCCCCTCGCTGATCCGGAAGCTCTTGTAGAGTCCCAGATCGGAGTTGAGGTAGCCCGGGCCGTAAATGGGCCGGATGACGATCGGGCCGTTCTGGCCGATGTTGGTCGGCGCGGCGAAACAACTCGCGTTAATGTACTGGTGCTCGGCGAGGCCCGATCTGGGATCACACGTCAAAATGGGGTTGAGCTGGATATTCGGCGTGCCCAGCAGGGATAGATTGCTGATGTTGAAGCTGGTGCCTGGGATCTTCGCGCTGTTGAGATTCATGAAAAAGTTCTGGTTTATGTAACCCGACAGGTTGGGGCCGCTCTGAAGCTGCGTGATGCCGGAGATCTGCCAACCATTGATGAAGCCGCCCGCCAGCTTGCTCTTGGTGAGGTTGCCCAAATCAAAGGAGTATGCGGCGTTGAAGATGTGCGTGCGGTTGCTCGGCAGCACACCATAGTTGTCACTCAGGTTGAATTGGTTGTAGAAGCCCACGATCCCCATGGCCTTGCCATAGGTGTAGTTCAGGTTGAAATTGAGCCGTCCGCTCGGGCGCGTCCACGTCACCTGCAACGCGTTGTAGTTTGAATACCCGTTATTGGTGGAAATGTACAGGTCCGAGTAACCCAACAGGGGACGGAAGTAGTCAGCGATGAGTGTGTTCGGATCTGCGCCGCCATTATTCGACGCCAGCATCGCCCCCAATGGAACCAAGTTGATGTTCAGAGTGCTGAACCCCAGAGTGCCACCGCCGCCGGTGCCAGGAATATCGCGGGTCCGGTTGCCGACGTAGGCAACCTCCAACAAGCCCGACCACGGCGTCCGCTGCGCAATAGTGAAGTTGTAGCTATCCGTGTATGGCTGCTTGTCGTCGGCGCTGTCTACCGCCGAGGGACCCGAGGCCGAAGCAGTGAGATTGAGCGTGTCCAGCTCCGAGGCCAGCAAGGGTATCGTGCCGCCACCGGGCACTGGGACGTTATTGCCGAGAAAGTACGACGTCACCCCCGCCGATGCGTCCAGGCCATTGGTGAACTGACCCGCGTGGAAGTAGTACCGGCCCCAGCCGCCCCGCAGGACGGTCTTGCCGGTTCCAAAGAGGTCGTAGGCGGCGCCCACGCGCGGCTGGTAGAACGCAAACCGCGTGGGGAACCCACCCAGCGGAACGCTGGAGTTCTTGCTGTACCATTCAAATCCGCAGTAGCTCGGGGGAGCCGCACAGTCCGGACTGTAGGCTGCCTGGTTGAAAATCGAGTAGCCGAACCCCTCGCGGTCAATCCAGGGCTGGAAATGAGTGATGCGGATGCCAAGATTGACCGTCAGCCTCTTGGTCACCTTCCAGTCATCCTGAATAAAGACCTCGTACGTGTTGTAAGCGGTGTCATTGATGCGGTTGAAGGAGGTTTCGGTGTAATTGCTTAGAATGCCCAAGGCCTCGTCGGCATATCCATCTCCGAGCGTGTTGGTATTGCCCGAAGAGCTGAATTGCAGAAATCCATTGGTATAGTTGTTCGCCGGCTGGGCATTGCGGATCCACTCCCAGAAGAAACCCGCCTTGAGGAGGTGGGTGCCTATGACCTTGGCGAACGTGTCGCTGAAGCTGGGCATGTACTTGTTCGCATATAGTCCCGCCGAGGGGCCGCCGGCTTCGAAACCACCCGGGTTGAACACCAGGGCTGTTTCGCCCCAGAAATTTCCATAGGCCGGAATCTGGGCGACGCCGTTCTTGAACAGGCCCTTATAGGTGTAGCCTACGTTCGCACGATCCACCTTCGCGGGATCCTCAAAGACGTTGGGGAACCCGATAAAGGTGTAACCGAAGACGAATTCGTTGGTCATAGCGGGGCTGAAGACGTGGGTCAACGATGCCGAAACGGAGTCGGAGCGGTTCTTGCCCAGCACCGGTGTCGGATAAGGAACCTGAGACCCGCTGCGCCACCAGAGACCGACCGGGAACTGCTGCGTCTCCCGCTGCAGGTTGTAACGGACGAACAGCTTCGTATTGTCGCTGATGCTGAAGTCCACCCGCGACGCCCACTGATAATTGTTCTGGTTGAACGTTTGCGCCTGCACGTAGTTATAGCCGCCGGTCACATTGGGATCGGCGTTGGGGGCCGGATACAGCTTCATCAGCGCAATCATATTGGGATCAAGTTGCGATTTCGGGATGATCCCCCCCGGGTACTTGGCCAGAGCGGCTGCGTTGAGGCACGGGAGGTATGGAACGTTCGGGTCGCTACTGCAGTTCGTCCCGACGGGTGAGCCGGAAGCCGAGACATACCTATTGGTTGCGTCGCCAATCTTCTGCAGCTCGGTCGTCGAAAAATTGCCATCCAGCATGGCCGAGGTGGGAACCGTCGCGCGGAGCAGGCCGGTATCCAGGACCTGGTAGAAGTACTCGTAGCCAGTGAAGAAGAACAGCTTGTCGCGGTTCTTGTTGAAGCCCGTTCCTGGAATCAGCACCGGACCGCCGAAGGTGCCGCCAGGGTAGTAATACTTGTTCTCCGGTTTCGGCGCGCCGTTCTTGTTGTTCAGCCAGTCATTGGCGTTCAAGGCGAAGTTGCGCGCAGAGAAGAAACCGGAGCCATGGAACTCGCTGCCCCCTGCCTTCGTCACCGAACTGACGACGATGGGGCCCTTCTGGCCATCAGCGCTGTAATTCGATGCCTGTACTTTGAACTCCGAGACCATCTCCGCATTGGGATTCACGGGCGTGTCGCAGTTGCAGCCTGGATCAGAAACGTGCGCTCCGTCCGCCGTGATGTCCAGAGAGTTGACAGGCAGCCCGTTATAGGAATAGGCATTGTTCAACGGGCTCTGGCTACCGGCATCGCCGTTGGCGTTAATGCCGATGACTTCACCGGTGAAATTCGCTCTGTTATCCGTGCCACTTTGAATGGCAAAGCCCGGCATGATCTTGATGTACTCTGCCGCATTGCTGCTCACCTGCACGTAGTTCTGCAGCTCTCTGGTGGTCAGCGTTGCCGACTTTTCGCCGGAGTCCACCGGCGTGATGCTCGAGACGACGCCCGTGACCTCGACGGTTTGGGATGCTGCGCCGATGCTGAGCGTGACATTGATATTGCGCTTCTCGCCGCCCAGGATGTTCAGCGCCGGTGCCTGATAGGTGGAGAAGCCTTGCGCCTCGACCACCAGCATGTAAGTGAAGTCGCCTACGGCCACGGACGCAAAGGAGTAGTAGCCTTCTGCGTTGGTGACCGTATCGCGCGTCGAGCCGGATCGCTCGTTAATCAGTCTTACCGTCGCGCCCGGCACGATGGCGCCCGAAGGGTCGCTCACGACACCCGTCAGCGTGGCAAACAGCGATTGTGCCTGCAACTGCATGGCGGGCATTGTCAGGAGGGCGAGTCCGACAACGAGCGCCATCCAGTTCTTCAGGGCTGGCTTTCCAATGCGCCTGTCCTCTCGATGGGAGTACGCAAAACTCGGCCTCAAAGCCGAAGTGTTATGCATGGGACACCTCCCGAGATTACTGATTGAATCCGGAAATCCCGGCACAATGACTTGCAGAATGACCCTGGGCATATGACACTCCCCAAGGCATCAAACACACACTGATGGACCGTGAAAGTAGTTTGCTTTTGCCTGCTTGGAGCACAATAGCACCGGTTGGGGTGGAAATCACCTGGAATTACCCTGCGCGGCGAGTGAGGCCGAGAGTTTCCCAAGGGTGGAGGAGCCAATAGGGTAAAAGGGCGAGGCGAAGAGTCCCGCAAGGCAGGGAAACGCTACGCCTCAGCCTTATGCAGTCGGTGGCGGGTACACTCTCCGCGTCGCTTCCCGCTACCGATCGGCGATGGCCACCGGCCATATGCCTCCAGGCTCCGGTCGAGGCCGTCAAACAAGCGGGGCGTGGCTTCCCAGGCGAGGAAATCAGCGTCAGGTTCCAGGGTTCTCGAACACCGGGGCGAAGGTAGGCGTTCGGGGGATCGCAGAGCTTGAGTCGGCGGGGGATCTTTTCGATCACCTCTGGGTCATGGATGTCCGGACGGCAGAGGCCTTTTCTGCCGACAAGCTTCGACTGCTATTCGAGCTACCAGGATTGGGCTGGCGAATTCCCATGAGGGGCTGGGATCCGTGGCTCGATGTGCGGGGATTCCTGATGCCGAAGGGCGGTGAGACAAAGCCCGACCCGCCGGAGGAGGTGATCCTCGTCCGGAACTGGCTAGAAGCGCTTGAGCGGATCGTCGCGGCGATCACCGCTGACACTCATTTCAATAATCTTTTCCCCAGTCTTGCGGCGCACCCAGTCATTCATGCGCGAAGCGTCGGCGCCAGTCTCTATGTCTGCGCCATAGTGCCGTCGAGCATTGGCGGAGAATCCCTCGTCCAGGGCAAAACCTTGTCCGCCCTCCCCGGGCCTAAGAGTCCGTGCTTGAGAGCCGATGTTAAGCCTCTTCGGCCGGCTGGACCTTCGCGGGCATTAACCCGCATGTCACGGCGCCGCGAGGAGCATCGGCCAACATAACGCCCAGGCCATCCATCGAACACACATCTATCGCACGCTGATGGTTGTCGTTCATATGGAATGTGCCGTGGGAGAGGAACAATGAATCATCACAACCTCTTTGTCGCAGGTGTCCCGGCAACCGGGAAGCTATGGCTCGGCTCGCGGCTCGCCCAGGAGCATGGCTACTTGTACATATGAGTGCATGCACACTGCCTGCATACGGTGATTCCCCGCGGCTGCTGAGTCACACGCGGGAGCATTATCAGTTGCCGAGGAGGGCCCCCGGATCTCTCAAGAATTCCTCGACTTTGGGATCGCTGTACCATGGGTCCACCGAGAACTCGATCCCTGCCGTGTTCTTGAAGAATTCCGTCATGGTCTTCCGTCTTTCGTGGCTTTTCAACTCTCTATCTCGTGCCAACCGGGTGAATTCAGCAAG
>JAFNAG010000250.1 GCA_017860135.1 Acidobacteriota bacterium | reverse complement strand
AACCTGCACGTTCCCGGCATCCGCTTCCTGTTCTTCGCCAGCAGGAACGGAGGCTACTGGCCGTTCGATACCATCAACGACCGCGATTACGAGTTCATTGTCGATCTGCCGAAAAACGAGGGCGCTGCCTCTGGCTGGCGTATCGGGCATACGCCTGAATTCCCGCTGAATACGGCGGTGCTCCGGGCGCCGCACGTGCTGCACAGCGTTCAATTTCTCAATGTCGGCGAGGGAACCCAAGGTACGGTGCAGCCCGTCTGGGAACCGATTCCACCTGCCGCGCCCGACAAGTTGCCGGAACAGGTCAAAGTCAAGATTCCGCTCACCCAACTGCCGAAGGAAACTACCTACTATGGCGTGATCATTAATTTCGGCTGGTTCGACCCGGATCAATCACAGGCGCGCCGCGTGAAGCACTGCAGGATCCGGTTCGACCACCTCCACAAAGCCGACGTCAACCACGATGTGGGTGCGGAAGAGTGGCTGGTCAAGTTCGCCGTCAACGGGCGCTGGTACTCGCGGTATTTCGGGGACGTCCACAATGACACCGACTACCCGCTCAACGTGACGGTGCCCGAGTTCTTCCTCGCCGACACCGACGGCATCTGCATTTCGTCGCACGGGGCGGAAATGGATCAGATGGACGACGTATTCCAGGAAGAGATCGATGACCGGAAACTCCGGCTGCACGGCCAGATCGTCGATTGGAAGAGAGATGTGGTCGCAGGGACCGCCGACCCGGAACACAATGCAGCCAACCGGCGCCGGCTCTGGGACATGGTCTACGAGTTTGCCGGCCTGCTGCCCGGCGGCGATTCGTTGCTCCATTGGCTGGGCATCGAGGACGGCCGGGCAAACAATCCGCTGGGCATGATCGATCCGATGCCGGAGGGGCATCCCGACCACCGGGCGGATAACCCGCTCGCGGTGAAAACCCTGGACATGGTTTCGGTCCCGGCCACCCTGGTGGCCTACTACGCCCAGGAGACGGGAGAAAGCGCCGAACTCATTGAGCGCCGGACGCGCGTCGACTACGTTCTGCATTTTGAGTTTTCCGTTATCCCGCAATTGGTCTAAAGGAGAACATTGGTGCTGGCACTCATCGTATATCCGGGCGGACAACTGGCGGCTTTGGATTTCGGCTCGCCACCGGAGCGTGTGCCGACTCCGGAAGCGCATGTGCGGGAAATCCTTCAAGATTATGCCTCCCGCAAGGGCGAACTGCTGGATTACGGTTCCGGAGACGCCGTGGCGATCCTGTCCAAAATCCTGGAAAGCGCCGGCGACAGGCCCGCTGCCATGGTGCCGCCCATCCGGGCGATGGGATTTCTGGGGCGGCCGCAGGGATTCGAGATCGTCGCGCGGCACCTCCACCTTTCAGACCTCTACGTCCGGCTCACCGTGATCCGGACCCTCGGCCAGATGGGACATTTCGACGCGATCCCGCTCCTCGAGCCGTTTCTCCGCAGCCTCAACCGCGAGGAGCGCCGCGAAGCCATCATCGCCCTGGGCAAATTCGGCGAGCCCGATCAGATCCCGAAAATCGAAGCGGCCACGAGCGGCGACCCCAGGCTCAGCAAGCTGGCTGGCGAAGCTCGGGCGCGCATCATGGCCACGGCCATGGGATTCCGCACCACCCGCTACGACGATCTCGCCGACGCCGTGATCGACACCGCCGAATACGAAGACCTGGTCGGGCTCATCATCGTCACTCGGCTTCGCCTGCTGGAGATCCTCTCCGACAGGTCGCGCGAACCGAAGACACGCGAGCGGGCCATGCGCGTGCTGGCTCTGGCGAGGATCAAGAGGGCGGGATTGCACATACGCGAGATCCTGGCGGATCCCAAGGAGCCGTATGATCTCCGGCTGTGCGCCGTCTGGGCATTGGGGCTGACCCGGACACGCAGTTCCGTCCCGCAGCTTGTCGCACTGCTGGCCGACAGCGAGCCCGCCATGCGTGAAGCGAGCATCCTTGCCCTGGGACGGATCGGCGATCCGCGTGCGTTGGAGCCCCTGCTCGCCTGCTGGGAAACAGCGGACGCCGCACTGCGCGGCCGGTTGCAGCTGGCCTCATATCGGCTCCGCACAACCTCCGGAGTGGATGCGCTGCTCGAGCCGCTGAAAACCTATCAGCCGCGCGAAATCGCGGATGCCGTATTCGTATCCGACTCTCTCCAGCTCAGCCGCGGGTATCAGGCTGCCGCGATCGCTCCATACCTCGACAGTTCCCTCACCGAAGCGCGACGCGACGCGCTGCTCCTGCTGGCCACCTTCGGAACCAAGGCCGACTCGGCGCAGCTCCATACCGCATCGAAAACGGACGCAGACCCCGTGAATCGCGAGATCGCAAGGCTCGGGGTCGAACGCCTCAAAGACATTCCGATCTGGGAGCGGGCGTGAAATACCTGATTGCAGGCTTGTGGATTCTGGTCGCCCTCGTCTTCCGCAACTCCCCGGGAGTGCGCCGGTTTTTGGCCTATTCCGGTTCCGTGCTGGCCTTCGTTCACATCTGCGCGCTCGTCTTCGGCAAGATTGACACGCACTACAACAGGCGCCCGGTCGAGGGCGGCGTGCCGCTCGGCGGATTTATTGTCGGGATTGCCGTGGGCATCATATTGGGGGTAGTGGCGGGCGGCGCGGTTTCCCGAAACCCCGTCCTCTATTGGGCGGTTCAGGTCGTGGCGGCGGCCTTCCTGATGTTCCTGCCGCTGTTCCGGCTGTGAATGCAGTCCCCGGGATATTCGCCTTCCAGGGGTGGCGTCCCCGCCGGGCACGCGAAAGATCATCCGGGCCCGGTGGTGATCCAAATCCTCTTTTTGATGTGTTTCGGCAAGTGAGAGGTCGCGGAGCCGAGCAGGATCGCCAGGACCAGAGCCGGTAACTGGAATGCGCCCGATACTGCGGACGCCGAGAGCAGCACTGCTTTTGCGATCGTCAGCAATCCCTCTGTCTTGAGAAACCAGACGAATCCTTCCTCATATAGCTCGCGGACGATCAGCAGGCAGCCGGAAGCCACTGCCAGGAATGAATAGAACAGGAGGGGTTCCTCGTCGAAATAAAACGCCCCCACGATGATGCTGAAACCCGCAAAATGAAAAAAAAGAAGCAGGGGCTTCAGAACGGCATCAAAGGGCAGGTGTCTCTCGGGTGAATCGTCGTCCATAGGCTCAGAAAAGTTGCATGCCCCGGGCGCCTTGCGGGCCGATGCCCGGAATCATGGGCGTGATCAGATCCTGAAAAGCGAGAACACTCCCAGGCTCAACAGGAGGCACACACCGCAATAGCGCAGGATCCTTTCGGGAACGCGGCGCCGCAGGCTCCTGCCCACCGTCAGCGCCACCAGGGCTTTGGTCATCATGGCGCCAGTCGCGCCGATCCAGACTACCATCGGCATTCCAAAACGCGCCGTCAGGGTTGCCGCGGTTACCTGGCCTATGTCGCCCCACTCCGAAAAGAAGACCGCGGCGAATGAAATCGCGGCGACCCGGAACCAGCGTGCAGACTGCTCGCGCTCCAGAGGCTCCCTTTCGGGCACCTTGCACCAGAGCACAAGGCCTGTGGTGATAAAAGTGGCAGCGCTCAGAACCGCAATCAGGTTCGCCGGCAGTTGCGCGATCCACCCGCCCAAAAGAACGGCCGCCGCCATCTTGGCCATGAAGGCCAGGCCGATTCCGCAGAGCACGGGGGAGTATCGGTAGCGTGTCGCCAGCATGCCGATGGTGTAGAACAGCTTGTCAGCGATCAGTTCTGCCGTGAACACGGTCGCGAATGTGACAGTTAACAAAACCAGCATTGCAGGATCCCATCAGCCTCGCGAAAGTCGAGAGGCGCTTCCACCCCGATTCCCGCTGCAAGGCAATCCGGCTGCGTTGGAAAACATAGGCCCTGGAAAGACACACCCCCCAATCCGGTCAACTTCCGTGGATTTCCTTCAGCCTTTGTTTCGTGTCCGCATCGGCGGTTCCCGTTTCGCTGAGCTTGTGGTCTTTCTGAAATTTCTTCAACGCCTTCTCATACGTATCGTCGGTCCAGGAATCGACATCGGCGTCCCCGTAGCCCAGGTTGCACAGGCGCTCTTTGACCGCAGGATCGCCGCTATCCATGGCCTGTAAAGCTCCGCCGTCGAGCGTGATTTTCAGCCCAGCGATCGTGAGCATCATCTTGCAGGTGTCATCCTCCACCGCGGCGCGCAGGACGCCGTTCGGGTCGGTCTTGCCTCGAATCTCCGGCCGTTTCGGCCCCACGCCCGTCAATATGTACGGCTCGTTGGCGAGCGGTTTGCGTCCCGGCAGCGGCCCGCTGCCGGAGATCAGGACCCGGAGCACCCAGTTATCCTGGATTTCCTCACACGGGGAACCGGTCGCAAGGAGTTCATAAAACCGGCAGGCAAAGGTGTCGTGGTCCTGGCTGAAAGTGCGGCGCTTATCTCTGTTCTCAAGCCGTTTGTCGCCGTCGGAATGGAAGCGATCCCGGCACTCCTGAACCTTCTCCGTCTCCGCTTTCGGGCAGGGCCACTTTTCAGGGTTGACCTTCGTCCCGCGCCGGAACAAAAACACCATGACGCGCCGGCTGGGGGCATTTACGGCATTGCGCTGCTTGTGGTTTTCGGGTTTTGAAAATTCCTTGTTTTCCGCTTTCGAAAAAATCAGCACCGGGTTGAACTCGCTGCATCCCTGGTAGTCCCCCCGGCCGTCCTTGTCGGCGCCCTGCGCGAGGAATGCCGACTTTTCCAGCTTGAAGTCCGTGCCGCACAGCCAATCCATATAGGCCACGTAAAGTTTCTTTCGAGTGGGAGCATTCAGGTAGCCGTGCGCGGTCAATCCCTCCGAATCCGACTGGAATTGCTTCAACGCTTCACTGACTCCGCCACGCAGGAGGCCATCGTTATCTGCCAGGGTGTAACCGAGCGCCTCCAGCATCGACTGGATGCGGGGCAGGCCCCAGTTGTCGCCGGAATAGGGTTTGGAATAGAGCCTCTCCCAGATATCCGCGTCGCGGATCAACATGCCGTAGACGGACATGGCCCGCCTTCCGCTGAGCATCTTGTTGTAGGTTTCCTGCCCCACCGGATCCGCGTGCCCGAAGACGGACAGCGGCGCTTTTTTATGCGCCTTGACCAAGTCGTGGAGCTTCTTTACGTCCGGTGCGGCATCGGGCCTGATGAACGAAGAGTCGAAATCGAAACGGATGTCCTCGAGCCGCCAGCACGCGATGGGAAACAGTCCCGGACGGATTGTGTTTTTCTCGTCCGTGGTCGTGGGAGCGGCCCGGAACACGGGTGCGGCCGCTTCCGGGTGAGTCCCGGACACGCTTCCGTCCGACGAATCAATGACGGATCCGGTTTCGGGAGCTCCGCTGGAATTTGAGTTGTCGTCCATGGCTGCTGCAATCTTAAGATCGAAGGATGTGAAGGGTCAAGAATTAAGGATGAGCAGCCGAAGATACCAGCCACGCCTTGCAGTGCAGGAGGGACAGCCACCATTGGTCGCCGGAGCAATAGTCGGGAAGGAGTTCTGGCCACACAATCTTCTTGGCAGCCGCTTGCTTTTTGGATGCTTTGGAGCGGATTCAACTATGCACGCCAAGGTCATGCCATGTCCGGCTTTTCGGCATTTGTCCGCTGCCAAGTGCGATTTGCCTTGACCCTCGTGCCGATATTAAACAAGCTTAGGTACATGCAAGGACGCACAATATGAAATTGGTTGCTACTTTCCGAATCTCAATGGCGGTGACCGTCGTCGCTTTGCTGTATTGGACTCTGGCGTCCGCTCTGGCGCCTGAAGAAACCTATTGGCCATACTGGCGGGGACCCGCGGCAGATGGCATGGCCGTCGGCAATGCTCCGTTGAACTGGAGTGACACGCAGAATATCCGCTGGCAGACGGATATTCCTGGGCTCGGCAACTCCAGCCCGGTTGTTTGGGGTGATCAGGTCTTCCTGACTACCGCTATCAGGACAGGCGCGCCGGCTGCCGCCGCTCCTGAGGCCGGTGCGCGAGGACGCGCTCCTTCCGGGCCGCAGGCCGAGCACAATTTCGATGTCCTCTGCCTGGACAGGAAGACGGGCAGGTTGCTCTGGCAGCGCACCGCCAAGACCGCTGTCCCGCATGAGGGGGCCCACCAGACCTATGGCAGCTTTGCCTCGAATTCCCCGGTCACGGATGGCAGGCACGTGTATGCCTTCTTCGGTTCGCGCGGCATGTACTGTTACGACATGAAGGGGAACTTGGTCTGGCAGAAGGACTTCGGGGTCCAGATGCGCATGAGGAGTGCATTCGGCGAAGGGAGGGGGCCGGTGCTGTCCGGCGACCGGCTCATCCTGGTTTTCGATCACGAGGGGGATTCCTTCATGGTTGTGCTCGACAACACGACCGGGAAGGAAATCTGGCGGGCTGCCCGGGATGAAATAAGCAGTTGGGCAGCACCCCTGGTCGTGGAGGCCGGCGGACGGAAACAGGTGGTTGTCAGCGCTACCAGGCGGGTGCGCAGCTATGACCTGGAGACCGGCACGCTGATCTGGGAATGCAGCGGGCTGGGATCGAATGTCATTCCGCATCCCGTGCGCCAGGATGATCTTATCTTTATCATGAGCGGGCACCAGAATCCCAAGCTTATGGCGATACGACTCGGCCGGGAAGGCGATTTGACAGATACCGATGCCGTTGTCTGGAGCAAGGTCAACGGGAATTCCTACACGCCGTCGCCCGTGATCTTCGACAACAAGCTGTACGTGTTGACCGATAGCGGAATGATCAGCTGCTACAATGCCCGTACCGGCGAGGCTTATTATCAACAGGCCCGGCTGCCGAAAGCCAACAGCTTCAAATCATCTCCCGTCGGCGCCAACGGCAGGCTGTACCTGGCGAGCGAAAATGAGGACGTTTACGTGTTGCGCATGGGAGAGAGGTATGAAGTCCTGGCGACGAATACCCTGACGGATCAGGTGTTCATTGCCACACCGGCCATCACGGGCGGCGAGATCTTTCTGCGCAGCAAGACGCGCCTCTACTGTGTCCGCGAGCCGTGAGCCAGATTGGCAGATTGGGGTCGGACCCAATGCCGTTAACTTAAGAGGTAGATCTCTCCTTTCAGGTTCTTGAACGATTCCGGTTTTGGCGGCTGGGTGTGGGGCGCTGTTTGTTT
>JAFNAG010000665.1 GCA_017860135.1 Acidobacteriota bacterium | reverse complement strand
TCCGTTGGGTGCGATCGGTCAAAGAGAAATCCGGTAGGCTGTCGAAAACCCGGAGACCTTGGAGCGTGTTGCCGGCACCTTCGCGTGTCTGGCCGCGCACGAAATACCAGATCCACCCGGCGGCCAGGGAGACTGCAAGCAAGGCGACGAGCAGGCCCACAAGCCGCGGGACACGCCGGCGCGAAGGGCCGGACTTCGTGAGGATCTTCATAAGGCGACCTCGCTTGGCTTCGAGCAACCGAAGTCCGAGGACGCCCGTGGCCAGCGCCGGCTAGCGAACGGGCGGGCAAAAAATCAGAACAGCCAGCGATAGATCGCGACACCCACTCCTGCCAGGAGCAGCAGCCAGCAGGCGGGTCAGAGTTGAAATCGTCTCACCAGGCATCTCCGCGCGAGTCAGCAGACGTTCTGGATGACTGTATCTTAGGGATGCGCGAAAGATCAATCTCAAAACGGGAGACGATAAAGACTTGTGTTGTGTCGGGCCGGAACCGCGTTTCGCCCTGCATGCACGCCTGCCAGTTTCCGGCCGGCCTATGAACGGACGAACCCTGGATCGCGCTTGCGACGCGGTGGTCTCCGAAGGTCTATCGGCAGTTTGGGGTGTGGCGGTCTTTCCCGTTGTGCCGCCGTGGAAGGGCTTGCGTCCGAGCTGGGGAGCGCCGGCGCGAAAACGCTCCCTTGACGTCCGGTCACGATGCGGCTGGGGGACTCCTCACCTACTTTGAAGTGTGGGCACTCGCGCGGTGTAATTCGCTGACGACCCGGACTGAACCTTTTCCTGGCTTCATCGTGCCACAACGGTGCGAGTGGGCTGACAGCGCAGGCTGGACATTCTCAGCTCTCTTGCCAAGTCCCCGGACATGCCTACGCTGTCCCACGGCTCACTCTTGGCTGCCGGAGCTTTCCACATCAATTACCCGGGCCACCTTCTTCCCGTCCTGCTCGCTGTACGTCACCGCGACCTCTTGGCCCAGCGCCGGGAAGCTCGTGTACTGCAGCGACGGCGCGAGCGTGAACTGGTTTCCGGTGTCCAGGGTTACGGTGCCGTTCGCAAGATCGATTTCCGTGATCCTGCCGGCCGCCAGCATTTCGTTTTGGTGATGTCCGCTTTCGCTCATGGTGATGGTTCCCGGCTCGCTGGATTGGCCGGCCATCTGGGCGAATACCGGCGTCGTCAACAGCAGGACGGCAAGTGCGGTTACCACTGTGAACTTTCCCATGTTAACCTCCCATTCTCTCTTCTTCTATGGTTTCCCGACCGCTGCGCTGTCTCTCCCCTTGCTCTCAAACGCCTTGCGGCGGCTTTTCGCTCGACCGTTGCGGCACCGCGTAGAGCGCGGCGAATCGAAGCGCCGAGTCGGGTTCAGTCGGGATCGTCAGGGCGTAACAATACTCGATTAGTCCGGATTGTCAAATAGGAAAAATCAGGGCGGCCCCTGTCGGCAGAACGGTATAGAGTAAGCCGTGAGGCGACGCGATCCGCCGTGCGCCATTTTTCATGAAGATCACGTCGTAAGGATCGCGCTGGGTGCGGTCCCAGATACCGTCGGGATTCCCGACGGCGCAGCACGTCGGACTCGTCAGACGAGTCCGTGGCATTTGCCTTGCAGTGTAACGTATCGCCACCAAGCACAAGTGCTGTGGCGAGCCGCCGATCAAATACTTGCAGTTATTGTTTCGAAAGGCCAAATTGGAAGCGCGCCTATCCGCGATTACCCGTCATGGCCCTGAGCGTTTTCACACAGGCGCCACACACAACTGTGCCGATAATCCCGACATGCGGTCACCCTTTCCAATCCGCCTGATCATTCTCGGCTTGAGCGCACTTCTTGCCGTGACGGTCGGATGCGCAAGGCTCCAGCCGGCTGTCTCCGACGCCCAGTCGGCTGCGAGTGCCCGCCAGCGCGCGATCGAAGAGATGATCGACAGCACTGTCAAGGTCACCATCGAGCGGGCGGGGCGCCGTGTTGCATCAGCGTCCGGGGTTGTCATCGCCTCGCGACCCGCCGTCGACACTATGGAGGCGGTTTCCTTCGTGCTGACGGCTGCGCACACACTCGCCGGGGGGGACGGCGCCACGGTCGTGGTCGGCTTTTGCGGGCCGCAAGCCTCCCGTGGCAAGTTCACGGCGACGGTGATCAGCCGCGGGAAACCCGACACGCAGGATCTGGCGCTACTCCGTGTTTCCGGAATTGCCGCTCCACCCGTCCGTCTTCCTGAGGACGACCTGGTGCGCCTGGGGCAGCCGATTCTGGTGATCGGATTCCCCGAAGGAGAGCGTTTGGGCTTGTCGAGTGGTATCGTCAGCCAACTGCCACTCTCGGCGCGTCCAAACGGCATCCCGGCCGACCGGCCGGAGCATCGGATTACCAAGCGCAATCGTACACGCTGAAGTTCCCTGTTCCCGGCGCAACATTCGTGGTGCCCATGACACAGATTCGGCCCTTTCTCACGCGTCCGGAGAGTACGGCCGAATTGCAGAACCTGCTCCCAGCGACCGCCCAAGCCTCTTCCGGCCTTCCGAAATAACGTCGTCGGCAATGTCGCACGGCTCCTCGGATGCGTTGCCCCTGGGGCGCGTTACCTTTCCGCGCAGCACTGCGCTTCTACCGGCATCCTCAGGGTCTGCGCCGTGAAGAGGACTCTACCCACTCTGTGGGGCGGGGTTTCGACTCGGGACGCTCCTGGCCGCCTGTCGACCTGGCGGCCACAACAGCCGACAGGCGAGAGAGGCGCCTGCGCGAACCGGGCGAGTACCTTGTCTGGCCCAACGGTCATTCCTCCCGCGTAGCTCTCTCTGCCTTGACATCTGGATCCATGGTCTGATAGTAAGACCAAGCTAATGTTTACCAAAGTCAAACCACGAAGCGTTTCGGACGACATCGTCGACCAGATGGTCTCGGCCATCTTCAGCGGCAATCTTTCCGCCGGCGGGAAGCTTCCCCCGGAGCGCGCGCTGGCGCAGGCGTTCGGCGTCGGGCGTCAGGCGCTGCGTGAAGCCATCCAGAAGCTGCAGGGCATGGGAATCCTGGAAGTCCGCAAGCCGCAGGGGACGTATGTCCGGGACCTGTCGGCCGACGTACTCCGTCAATCCCTGGCTCGAATCTTCGACGGCGACGTGGGAAGCTTCCTGCATTTCCTTGACGTCCGGAAGTGGATGGAGGCAATGACGGCCGCCGAGGCCGCGCAGCGGGCCACGGCGGAGGACATCGGCCAAATCGAGACGACGCTGCCGCGGCTCCGTTTGGCCGCGTCGCAGAACGATCGCGAAGCGCTGGACGAAGCCGACGTCGCCTTCCACATGGCCATCGTGGCGGCGACGCACAACGGCCCGCTGGTCCACCTCGTGGACACGTTCGGCGA
>JAFNAG010000064.1 GCA_017860135.1 Acidobacteriota bacterium | reverse complement strand
CGTACCGGCAGCTCGTGCTGGCGGCGATCGGCTACAACGAAGAGCGCGGAGACACGGTGACACTGGAAAACATCCCGTTTTTTAGTGAACCCGCGATGGAAGAGGACCTTGCGCCGCTTCCCTGGTACGTGAAGTGGCAGCCTTACCTGATCCCGGGAATGAAATACACCGCATTCATCGTTCTCTTTCTGCTTGCCTACCTGCTGTTTGTCCGCCCGGTCCGGAAGCGGATATTCCAGAGCATTTCAGCCGCCGCTCCGGCTTTGCCGGCAGGGCAGGCGCGACAGCTCGGTGACGGGACCGCCAAGTCGCTTCCAGGCATTCCCGGAGATAAGGGACTCGCAAATGCCGGCGCGGCCGGCGCTCTCACCAGCGGCGCGCAGGCGGCGGGGACTGCACTGGATACGGACCTTGAAAGCATGCTCATGAAGGACGCCGGACTGAATGAGCCCGGCTTGCGCAAGTACGACATCCTGAAGAAAAAAGTCGTGGAACATGCCGGTAAAGACCCGGAACAGATGTCCCAGCTCATCCGCGCATGGATTCACGAAAAGCCATAAGAGACCATGGAAGAACATACATCCGGACTAAGAAAAGCGGCCATCCTCATGGTGCTCCTCGGCGACGAAGCGAGCGCCAATCTCTTCCGCTACCTGGAAGAGGACGAGGTCCAGGAAATCACCAAAGAAATCTCGAGGCTGGGACGGATCGAGCCCGAAACCGCCGACGGCGTGCTGGACGACTACTACAAAATGGCGCTTGCACGCGATTACCTGATTAAAGGGGGCATGGACTACGCGCGCAAACTCCTCGTCAAGGCGTTCGGCCAGGACGTTTCCAAGAAGCTCCTCGACCGTGTCACCTTGTCTCTGAAGAGCGGCAAGGCGGGATTCGACAGCCTCCAGAAAGCTGACCCGGCTCAGCTTTCCAAATTCATCCAGAATGAACACCCTCAGACGATCGCGCTGGTGCTGGCGCATCTCAATGCATCGCAGGGCGCGGCGCTCCTGAGCTCATTGCCGGAAAAGCTGCGCGCGGACGTCGTCATGCGCATGGCCAGCCTGGAACAGATCAGTCCCGAGATCATCACCAAGATCACCGGGGTCCTTTCCCAAAAACTCCAATCCCTGGGCGATTTGAGCCGCGAGTCCTATGGCGGGATCCGCGCGGTGGCCGAATTGGTCAACCGTCTGGACATCGACGCTTCGACGGCAATTCTCGAGCATATCGAAGGCGAAAACGCCAATCTGGCGCTGAGCATCCGGAACCTGATGTTCGTATTCGACGACATTCTGCTGATTGATGATGCCGGCATGCGGGAGATCATCCAGCGCGTCGACAAGAAAACCCTGACAGTGGCACTCAAGGGCACGAGTGAGGAATTGAAGGCCCAGTTCTTCCGTCATATGTCCCAGCGTGCCGTCCAAATGCTCAAGGAGGACATGGAGGTTCTCGGCCCGGTGAAGATCAAGGACGTCGAGGCCGCCCAGCAGGAGATCGTGTATGTCGTCCGGAAACTGGACCAGGACGGCATCATCAGCATAAAAGGAGGCGGTGCGGAGGAGTACGTAAACTGAGGCGATTTGCCCGGCAACCCATTTTCCTGGACGGCAGCAGTGAGATTGCTCAAGAAGCAGGACCAGATCAACACCCCCTTCCAAAGGATCTCTTTCACCGAAGAACCTGGAGACTTCGCTTCCGCAAAGCAGATCCCGGCCTGGATGGAACCCCTCGGGCAGCCGGGGAATCCTGCCGGGCGTCCGGCCCCGCTTGACTCTGCCCACATCGAGGCAGCCGCGTACGAAAACGGCTTTCGCCAGGGAGAGAAGGCGGGACTGGAAACCGCCGAAAAGAAGATTGAGGCGATGATGAAGCGCTATGCCGAGGCGATCCGCGAAGTCGGCAGAATCAAGCCGACTCTCTACGCACAGGCGGAACGGGACGTGGTCAGGCTCGCGCTGGAAGTGGCGAAAAAAGTCGTTCATCGGGAAGTGCAGGTAGACAGGGAAATTGTCCAGACCCTCATCAAGGTCGCTCTCAATCACGTCGCCGTGAAGTCCGCCATCACCATCCGCCTGCATCCCGTGGATCTCGAATTCGTGTCAAGGGAGCGCAAGGCGTCGGTGCCCGCAGACGAAAGCCAACGCGAAGTCACGCTGCTTGCCGACAAATCGATGGAACGGGGCGGCTGCCTTATCGAAACCGAGTGCGGGGACATCGACGCGCGCATCGAAGAGGAATTCAGGGAAGTGGAACGCGCTTTTTTCAGCAACGGAGATTAGACGCCCGTGAACCGCGAGTCCTTCAGCCTGGAGCGCTATTTCCAGGTTCTCAAATCTGTCGATCCGATCAAGACCATCGGCTCCGTGAAACGGGCCGTGGGGTTGGTGGTCGAGTCCCAGGGGCCGCCGGTTTCCGTCGGGGAACTCTGTGAAATCATCGGGCAGAACCGCAGCACTCCGATACCGGCTGAAGTCGTCGGTTTCCGGGACAACTATGTGCTTTCGATGCCCCTGTTCAAGGTCCACGGGGTCAAGCTCGGGGACAAGGTGGTCTGCAGGAGAAAGCAGGCGAATGTCGCAGTTTCCGCTTCACTGCTCGGCCGGATTGTGGACGGGATGGGGAATCCGATCGACGGCCGGGGACCCATCGCGGCGGAGTCGGAGTATTCGCTCCAGCCGCCGGGCATGAATCCTCTGGAGCGCAGGAATATCGACAGCATCCTCGGAACCGGCATCCGGGCGGTCGACGGCCTGCTGACGTGCGGAAAAGGCCAGCGTATAGGCATCTTCGGCGGCAGCGGTGTGGGCAAGAGCACCCTCCTGGGCATGATGGCAAGATATACCTCGGCCGACGTCAATGTGATCAGCCTGGTTGGTGAGCGCGGCAGGGAAGTCAGGGGATTCATCGAAAAGGACCTGGGCGAGGAAGGGCAAAAACGCTCCGTGGTTGTCGTCTCCACATCGGATCAGCCCCCGCTGTTGCGGATTCGTGCCGCCCTGATGGCGACAAGCCTGGCCGAGTACTTCCGGGACCAGGGCAAAAACGTCCTGCTGATGATGGACTCGGTAACCCGCTTCGCCATGGCCCAGCGGGAGGTAGGACTGGCGGCCGGCGAGCCCCCATCCTCGAAAGGCTACACTCCGTCCGTCTTCGCCCTCCTGCCGCGCCTGGTCGAACGCGCCGGCAATTTCATTTCCGGAGGGAGCATCACCGGGTTCTATACAGTTCTCGTGGAGGGCGACGACATGAACGACCCGGTCGCGGACGCAATGCGATCGCTTCTTGACGGCCATGTCGTGCTCACGCGTGAACTCGCCTGGCGCAATCATTATCCCTGCATCGACATCCTCGCCAGCGTGAGCCGGCTGATGCCCGACCTCGTGCCCGGTCCCTACGTCGAACAGGCCGGAAAAATCCGCGACCTGATCTCCACCTACCAGAAAGCCGAGGACATGATCAACATCGGCGCTTACGTGAAAGGAAGCAATCCGAAGATCGACCTCGCCATCAGGAAGATCGACACCATCAACGCATTTCTCCGTCAGCGCTACGACGAGGGCGTCAGCGCCGACTGTGCCATGTCCCTGGTGACCGAGATCACCCAGGATTGCTGAAGTGAAAAAATTCATATTCCGTCTGGAAACACTGCTGCTGCACCGGCGGAACCTGGAGGAGCGGGAACGGACCAGATTCTCGATGGTCCGGGGAGAACTGCTGGCGGAGCAGGCGAACCTGCAGAAGCTGCAAACCAAGCACCAGGAGACACGATCCGACCTCGCTTCCAATAAGGCGGGCGACTGCAATGCCGGAGAAATCGACCTGTGCTGCCGGTTCCTGAATCGCCTGGACCGGGAGATCGCCAACTCCACCCGGCGTCTCGCACAACTCGAACTGCAGGTGGAAAAGCAGAAGCAGAGCATGATCGAAGCATCGCGCGACCGAAAAATGATCGAAAACCTGCGCGAAAAGCGTGAGAAAGAATTCGAGGTCGCACTCGAGCGGGGAGAGCGGAAGGCAGTTGACGAAATGGTGGTGACGCGATTTGGTTTCAGGCAGTGATGCCCGCCGCCGGTGCAACGGAGATTCGGGATGAGAATAGAAATACTCCCAGGCAATGCAGTGGCTTCCCAGGATCCGGAAAACCCAAAGCCCGAGGAAGCCGGGGCCAGTCGGGATGGAGGCGGTTTTGCCGCTGTGATTCAGGCAGTGGCCGCGGCCGGAAATGAGCGGCAAGGCGGCCGGATAACCGCCGTCGACGAACCGCAGGAGGGAGAGGAGTCGTGCCGTGACGCAGCGGGGAATGCAGCTTCGACTTCGCTCTCCTGGCAGGCCGGGAATCCTCTGTTCCGGCTCGAAGCGGACACAGGAATAGGAATGGCTGGGATTGCCCGGGCGGCTCCTGACCTCCCTGCGTCCTTTCTTCAGCCCGCGCTGTTGCCCGCTGCCGGCGTCACTGAACAGATACCCAATGTGCCAGAACATAACCTCATCCATAGCACATCGGCTTCTGCCGTAATGGTTCTGGAAACCGATAGGAAAGGGGACGTGTCCTTGAGATCTTCTGCGGACGCCACTACCCCGCCCGATGCGGCTCCTGCGGCGGCGGAAAGCCGGGCCCGTCCGGATCAGCAGGCTCCGGCGCCGGACGGCCGCGCAGCAGTGGACCTGTCCTCTGACAGGGAATGGGTGAGGACTGCAGATGTTTCGGCTCGCATTGCCACTCCGGCATCCACCCTCTTCGAGGCTCGTTCTGATGCTCCGGCCCGGCCGCCGGCGGCACCTTCCGTCAGCAGGCTTGCCCCGGCAGGATCTCCCGGCGCGGAGCCGCCCGGCAGTTCTGAGGTATTGCCCCAGCCCCTGACTTCGGGCGCGACCCCTGCCAATCATGTGGTTTGGAGTACGATTCAAGCACACCCCTGGCCGTGCTCCCGTGCAGACGTTGCGTTCGAGAATCCAGCCCCCGGTGTTTCCTCATCCGTCAGGACCGCCGAATCGCAGGAGGATGCGAATTCAGGTCCTGCCTTTGCTCCGGAATCAACTCCGTCCGCACAACGAGATACCAGTGCGGGCGTCGGAGCCGCTGTCGCCGGCGACCAGGCACTCCGGCTGGTATCTGCTACTGCAGATACGGCGCTGTCACCCTCCGCTTCAGGCAGTGTGCTGGAGGATGCCAATCCAGCGGAAAGCCCGCTGCCCGTACGCGTGTGCGCAACAGGTACCGGCGCCTGCGAGCCCACGGAGGAGATATCTTTGAGCGTTGCGATCGGACAGAGAGCTTCCGAGGCGCGTACTGGCGCCACCCTGCCCGCAAAACCCGCCTCCAATCCGGCAGAGGCAGGCATCGCATTGCAGTTCCAGGAAGAGGGCGGAGCGGCCGGCCGCGACGGCATCAGGCGAGAGATCGGACCCGGAACGCGCCTCGGGCAGATGCCGGATCTGACCGAGATGGAAGCACGCGCGTCTCGCCAGCCGTTCATCCCATTCCGGATGGCCGGCACCGCTTTGGAGATATCCTCATCCGCCCGCCCGCGCGACAGCGATACCTATTGCGGACTTTTGACTTTTCCCGCCCGGGAAGCAAAGTTCTCCGGCACGGACGCACCGGACGGCAAGTTTCCGGAGACTCCGGATACCGGGTCCGAGACACCCGGAAGGGCTGTACGTCAGGATTCCGAGCCCGACCGGCATTTGCCGTTCAGGTTCCAGCCGGTGGGATCGTCGCAATCCGAAACCGATGTCTGGGGCGTGGTCCGCCCCTCAGGGCACACGGGATTTAAATCCGGGGGCGGCGGGTTAGCTGTGGGTATGGAAGCGCCGATGCCCGAGTTTCGGGCGCCATCGGAGCTGATGACACCAAAGCCACCCACAGCTCCTCAGGAGCCCGATTTTCTCACACAGCTTGTCGAGAGAATCCGGATGCAGGTGCAAAGCGGCGAGAGCATTCTTAAGATCCAGCTGAAACCGAGTTCGCTCGGGAGAATCGAAATCAAGGCCGAAACCTCGGGCAACGGAGTGTTGGCCACAATTGTCGCCGAGTCCCCGACCGTTAAGAGTTACCTGGAGAACAACCTCCACATACTCCAGCAGGGATTTGAGGACCAGGGACTCAAGATCGAGCGAATCCAGGTTGCTGTTCAGGAGAGCACGTGGCAGCAGCAGGCATCGCAGGGAAGCCACGACCCGCGTCCCGGCGGCGGGCGCCGCGGGGAATCGGGCGACGCGATCCCGTTGGCTACTGGCGATGCAGTGCTTGCAGAGGACTTGTTGCTGGATGCCCAGGCACTGGCTGTGCTGGGCCCGAATAGCACATTTCACACCATTGCATAAATTTCCTACCGGGCAAATCCTGCTCGTCCCCGGCGGAGAACGGAATACCGGAGATGAGGTGCGAGGCACCAGTTAATTCTATGAAAACAAAAGGCAACCCCAAAACGTGCAGCCGTTTCATCGTTGTGGGATCGGGTTGGCACGCGGTTTGCCTTATGAGAGGCTGCGCGGCAATTGGCAAGAGACAGAGCTGCCGAACAGATCGCGCTCCTTGGCTGATCAACACCCGAACGGGGAGGAAGAGGCAACACAAATGAAACTGGAATCACCTTCAAGCATCACAGGAGTGACACAGCAGCTGCATAACGAGTCTCGCGCGGAATGGTCCGGTCGCTCGAATTTGCGATCAGATCGGATGACCCGTGCCCATTCCCTGTTTATGGAAGCGATGGAGATGAATGCGGCGCAGGATCTTTCTCCCGCAATTTCCGGCATTGCTGAAACGGCGGCCGCGCCTGCTCGCGGAAGTCGCGTGCAGGAAACAAGGGAAGATGGCACGGGCCTTTTGAGAAACGGGCTCGCATCGGCAAGCACGACCGAGCTCACTTCCTCGAATTCAAATGCTGTATCCGATGCGCTGAGGTCTCCGTCGGCCGAGGCTGAAAATCCCGGGAAGCATGCCCTGATTCACACCCCCTTCGGCACCTTCGATGCCGACAGCATTGACAAGCGCATTTGCGTTGACGTTTCCGGCAGTTGCCCGATGGAGGTGTATTTTGTGACCCACGCTCCCGGTGAGTGGATGCGCAATGCAGCGCGCCGGATCGAGTTCGAGGAAATCTATGGCGCAGAGGCACTGCACACTGTCATCTGCCACGGCACGGTACCCAACAACATCGATTCCGTCTGGGTCACAAAACCAGCCGCGGAACCGACAAGCGGGAGGGCCTGATGAATACAGGATCTGTGAATAATCTGGGATCGGCGGTCAGCCTGGCTCAGGCGGTTTCGGACGGAGCTTCGGAGAAGAAGACCGGTTCTGCTCAGACCGTCGGGAAGGACGAATTCCTGCAGCTTCTGATCACGCAATTGCAGAACCAGGACCCGCTGGATCCCGTCAAAAACGAAGCCTATATCGCGCAGTTGGCTACCTTCAGCTCGCTCGAGCAGTTGATCGCCATCAAAGAGGGCGTCAACACGCTTGCCGGAATGCAGACGGATACGGCCGAAGATTTCTCGGACTAAACCTATCAGGAGATAAAGGACAATCACTATGTTGACATCTTTTTACACCGCACTGAGCGGCATTGGAGCCAATTCCCAGACTATCAACGTGATCGGCAACAACCTCGCCAACATCAATACCACCGCTTACAAGGGTTCGAGGACCAATTTCGCGGAAATGCTGGGCGGCATTTCCTACTCGGCCGACGGCAACCCGATTCAGACGGGACTCGGTGCAGTCTGCGCGGGAGTTCTGCCGCTCCACAACCAGGGGTCGATTCAGACCACAGGCCGCTCCACAGATGTCGCCATGAGCGGCAACGGCTTCTTCATCGTCAGTACCGGTACCGGCTTCGCCTACACCAGGGCCGGGAACTTCGGCTTCAGCGGCACCGGCGAGCTGGTCAACAGCGACGGCTTCACGGTGGTCGGGTACATGGCAGGCGGCGGGATCATAAACTCCAGTGCAACGCTGGCGCCGATCACGATCCAGGGCAGTAGAAACCTTCCCCCTCGGGCTACTACGACTCTCGGCATCACCGCCAATCTGGACAGCCAGGCCGCAACCAATTCTACCTTCTCCACGGCAGTTCAGGTTTTTGACACCCTCGGGTTGGCCCACACCGTGACCTACACCTTCACCAAGACCGGCCCGACCGGATGGTCGTGGGATGCCGCCATTCCGGCATCGGACCAGGGAGGACTCACAACCGATCCGCCCATTTCGGTCGGTGCCGGGGCCTTCACCTTCAACAGCCAGGGAGTTTTGACCACACCCGCAGCCAATGAAGCACTGTCGATCACGGGACTGGCCAACGGCGCCGCGGACATGGATATCATCTTCGAGATATACGATCCTTCCGGCAACCCGCGCTTCACGGGAAACTCCGGCGCATCCGCCACCTCCTCCGTGACCCAAGACGGTTATGCGTCGAGCACCCTGCGCGATGTCGCCATCGACGGGAATGGCGTGATTCGCGGGATTTTCGACAACGGCCAGGTCAATCCTCTCGCGCAGCTGGCGATCGCCAATTTCAACAACCCGGAAGGGCTGATCAAGTTTACGGGCACTACCTTCGTGAAGGCCGCCTCGTCGGGTGAGCCTTCCGTAGGCACCGCACGCACCGGCGGACGCGGAACCGTGAACGGCAACTCACTGGAGCTGTCGAATGTCGACATCGCTGAACAGTTTACCAGCCTTATCATCGCGCAACGCGGCTACCAGGCCAACTCGCGCGTGATCAGCACAACCGATGAACTTTATCAGGAAGCGATCAACCTGAAACGTTAGCCCTCCCCCGCCCGGTATTGTGCCGGAACGGCTCCCAGGCCGTTCCGGCACCCTCTGAATAGCGCCGGTTCCCGGTCATCGCCTCCCCTGTCCACCACCGCCCGCCCCTTCGTCCGTTTCGGAAATATTTCGCAATCGCGGCTGTGCGCCTGCGCATGCGAATGATCCTGGCACGCATATTGGATGCGCCTGGCAACGGCGCACAATCCGGCAGGGTCAAGAATTTGTCAGGTCACTGGTAGGGGCTTGACACGCCCGATATTAACCGGCTGAACAATTTCCACGACACCTTCCCCCCTTTTTCCCTAAACCCATTCACGAACAACCATTTAACGAGCCGCCGATCTGCACGTGCGAGCCTGGCCTGCCAGACGCGAGCCCAGGATTTTATTGGCATGAGCATTGCATTAGGACGCTTGGAGTTTCGTGACTCCTTGCCGAAGGAGAAGAACTAGAATGGCAGACGCGCAAAACACCGCAGTCCCCGCGATAACAGAATCCAGGAAGAGAAGCAGGCTGAGCCTGTTTCTTATCATCGGTGTCATAACCGTAGTGGCGGGAGCCGGGAGCTTCCTGGCCTGGCGATACCTGGGAACTGCGCCGTCAGCCAGCGCAGCGGCAAGTGAATCCAATCCGCTGGAAAACGTGAAGTCGGTGATGAACCTTGATGCCTTTCTGGTCAACCTCGCCGACACAGAATCCCCGCGATTCGTCAAGGTCACATTCCGGCTTGGCCTCGACAAGCCCAAGCTTGGAGAAGAGTATGCGAACGATCCGGTCATTCTGGCTGCGACCCGGGACCGGATCATATCGTTGCTCAGCACAAAGACAGCGGATGAGTTGCTCACCTTGGAGGGGAAAGGGCGGCTCCGCGAGGAGATCCGACAGAGGCTGCGCGGGATTTATCCCGAAGGAAATGTGGTGGAGGTCTACATCATGGATTTCGTGGTGCAGCTCTAGGGGGGTATGCCTCGATGGCCGAGACCGCTGTTCAGCCGACCGCCTTACAGACAGTTGATGCAATGGAGGAGTTTGCCGGATACCTCGACGTGCCCATGCACGTCGCACTCGAGGTGGGACGAAGAATCCTCAAGGTGCGCGAAATCCTGACGCTGCAACCCGGCTCGATAGTAGATCTGCCAAAAGCCGCGGGTGAGAATCTGGACTTGTACATCAATGAAAGGCCTGTGGCATACGGCGAGATCCTGGAAACGGATGGGAAAGCGGGAATCCGTCTGACGGGTTTCGTCCAGCAACGCTGAATGGGAGTTAAAACATGCTAACTTATGATCCTGCTGCGCATGTCGCGCGATTCTTCCTTACCCTTATGATTCTGGCCATGTGTTGCGGCGCCGTTTTCAGCCAGGCCGATTCTCTCAACTCCGGCCAGGAGGTTATGGGACCACCGGAAGAAACCCCCGGGACCGAAGCTCCGGCGGCCGTGCCCGGCGCCGGAACCGCTATTCCTCCGGGACCGCTCCCGATCCTCCCGGTGCCGCAGGAAGCCGCACCGAACACGCCGCCTGCGACCCGGGAAGCGATTTCGGCTGCGTCGGGCGAGAGTTGGACGGGCACGGCATTCCCGGTGTTGAAAGCCATCGGTGGCTTCGGCCTGGTCGTCAGCCTGATCATTGCCTGCTACGTCTTGTTTCGCAGGTTCGCCCCGCAGTATCTCAACAGGCGCTCCGGCGAGCGCACACTGAAGCTGATTGAGACCTTGCCCATGGGCGAAAAGAGAAGCATCGCGCTCGTACAGGCCGGTGCGAGGAAATATCTCCTCGCCAGCACCCCCGGGCAGATCTCGATGCTCGCAACTTACCGGGATTCCATCGCAACGATTTCGACGCAAGCGGACACTTCCGCCGCGAAGGAACCTCCCGCGGTTCCGCTGGGGAATTTCAGGAACCTCTATGAGCTCGAGAAGAAGGGGCCTGTCTCACGGTCCCTGACCAGGGCGACCCTGCCGCCCGACATTCGTGGCAAGATGCAGGAACTGCGCAAAGCGCTGGAGGGCTAACCACTCCGTGAAGCCATCCGCCACAAATGTCACGGTGACAATCCTGCTCTTTGCGATCCTGGCAGGAATGCCCGGGGCGTCTCGTGCAGCGACTCCGGCCCAGGATAAGAATTTCTCCGGTATCGAATTGCGCATCGGCGGCGGCAACAGTGGCAACGGGCTCACTCTGCCCCTGCAGATTCTTGCCCTGCTGACAGTTCTCTCACTGGTGCCGGCGATTCTCGTTTCCGTGACCTCCTTCACGCGCATCGTCATCGTCTCCCACTTCCTGCGCCAGGCACTCGGCACACAGACCATGCCGCCGAATCAGATCATCATCGGGCTCTCCCTGTTCCTGACCTTTTTTATCATGCAGCCCGTCGGCGAGAGGATCCAGCGCGATGCCCTACAGCCCATGATGCGCGGACAGATCTCCGAATTGCAGGCGCTCGACCAGGCCTGCGTTCCCCTGCGGGAGTTCATGTTGCGCTATACCCGTGAGAAAGACCTCCTGCTGTTCCTCAATATCGCCAAGCAGCCCAGGCCAAAGAGCAGCCAGGAACTCCCGATGCGTGTCGTGATCCCCAGCTACATGATTTCGGAACTCAAGACCGCCTTTCAAATCGGCTTCGTGCTCTTCATCCCGTTTCTGGTCATCGACATGGTCGTGGCTTCTGTTCTGCTCTCCATGGGCATGATGCAATTGCCGCCGGTGATGATATCCACCCCCTTCAAGATCCTGCTTTTCGTCCTGGTTGACGGCTGGAACCTGGTCATCGGGTCGCTGGTAAAGAGCTTTTTCTAGCAGGGGACGCGCGCGGCGCCGCTGGGAAATCGGACGCCTGGAGTAATGGAAAATGACTCAGGAACTAGTCATGAAGCTGGCCAAGGATGCGCTCCAGATCACACTTCTGGTCAGCGGGCCCTTGCTGCTGGTTTCCCTGGTAGTGGGGGTTGTTGTCAGCATAATCCAGGTCATCACCTCCATCCAGGATATGACTCTCTCCCTGGTTCCCCGGATGCTGGCAGTTTTCCTGGTGTTCCTCCTCCTGCTGCCGTGGGTCATGCACCTCTTGACCGCCTTCTCGGTGCAGTTGTTCGGCCACCTGGAGCGATTCGTACTCTGATGGCGCGCGTCGGGCGTTGTGGGATGCGGCGATTCGCAGTTGCAATCTGCGCCGGTTCCCGTGCTACGGGCCGGCTGAGGGTTGGCCGGATCGCTCCGCCAACGTGCAGATCAGGCGGTGTCAGGCGAGACGGCAGATGCTTTCCATATCAATATCCCCCGCACAGGTGATGAGCTTTGCCATTGTGCTCTTCCGGGTCGCGGGTATCATGGTCTTTGCACCCTTTTACAGCAGCGGGGCGTTCCCTGCGCAAGTGAAGATCATCATTCCGCTGATCGTTGCGACCACGCTTGCCCCGACTGTTCCCCCGTCTCAGCTTCCCGCGGAATCAAGCCTTGCCCACGTGGCGGCATTCCTGGCGGGAGAACTGCTGATCGGTTTGGCGCTTGGACTGGCAGCGTCCTTTATCTTCGGCGCTCTGCAGCTTGCAGGGCAGATCATCGGGTTCCAGCTCGGGTTCTCGATCGTCAACGTCATCGACCCGCAAAGCGCCGTGGAAACCTCCGTCATTTCCATCCTCCACAACTTTATCGGGATCACCCTGTTTCTTCTGGTCGACGGGCATCACTGGTTTTTCCAAGCGGTTACCGAGAGCCTCCAGTATCTTCCTGTGGGGGGCGCCGGGCTTAACGGGCCGCTGGTGAATGAAATCCTGCGGCTCAGCTCTCAAATCTTCGTTTCCGGCCTGCGCATAGCAGCTCCGGTCGTGGCTGTAACCGTAATTGCCGACGTTGTCCTCGGTGTGATCGGGCGCGCTGCTCCGCAGATCAATGTGCTGATCGTCGGCATGCCTGTGAAAACGCTGGTAGGTCTTGCCAGCCTGAGCATTGCTCTGTTCTTTCTCCCGGCTTTCCTGGGCGGAGCCTTTGCTCAACTTTCCAAGGATCTGCTCGGCATAGTGCGCAGCATGCGGTAACGGGGTACGGATGGCACAGAACGAAAGCAGAACCGAGAAACCTACCCAACGACGACTGCAGAAGGCTCGGGAAAAGGGACAGGCCGCGCGCAGCAAAGAGGTGCCGGCGGCCGCGATCCTGCTGGGGGGGCTCCTGTTCCTCTCTTACGGCGGAAGCCGCATGGTTCTGGATTTGCAGGGCCAACTCAGCCACTTCCTGCGTCTTAGACTCCCGCAAGAGCTCGACATCCCTTTTGCCTGCTGGCTTGCTCGGGAGGCCCTGTCCGGCCTGGCATTGCTTATCATGCCGATGATGGTCTTCATCATGGTTGTGGGGGTGGGCGCCAACCTCCTCCAGAGCGGGGCCACCTTTTCATGGCACCAGTTACGCTTTCACTTTGAAAAACTTTCTCCCGCCGCCGGTCTGTCGCGTGTCTTCTCCAAGAATGGCCTCGTGGAACTGATCAAGAGCCTGGCGCTCATCACTGTGATTTCCTATCTCAGCTACCGGGTCGTGATGCAGTATCTGCCCCTGTATCCTCGCCTCGTCGTGATGGATGTCCGGCAACTCCTGTACTGGACGGGCTTGATCAGTTACCAGGTCTGTCTCAGGGTTTGCCTGTTTCTGGTCCTTATCGCGGCCGCGGACTATGCCTTTCAACGATACAGGTTCCGCGAGCAGTTAAAAATGACCAAACAGGAAGTGAAGGACGAGTTCAGGGAGATGGAAGGGGATCCCCTGACGCGCGGCCGGATCCGTCGCATCCAGAGGGAGATGGCAAGAAAGCGCATGATGTCGGCAGTCGCCGAAGCCGATGTCGTGATCACCAATCCTACCCATTACGCCGTGGCGCTTTCCTACAGGATGGAGGAGATGGAGGCTCCCCAGGTGGTCGCCAAGGGTGTCGGTTTTTTGGCAATCAAAATAAAAGAATTGGCACAAGCACATGATATTCCGATGGTAGAGAACCGCTCCCTGGCACAGACACTGTACAAATCGGTTGACGTGGGTGCCCACATTCCCGTCACACTGTACCGTGCGGTTGCCGAGATCCTCGCCTACATCTATAAGACCCGTAATAGCTTGCGTCGTTAGCCCGAAACCGCCGGGCTCCGGTTTACACAGCCCCTCCCGCACTCTGCTTTATCCGGATGCCCGCGCTGGCGCCCATGGCATGGAAGTTGCCTAGATCAGGAGCAGACCAGAGGAGTTCTGATTCGGAGGGCCTGGAATTTGACCAGTATCGCGCAGAAACAGGGCATCCCACAGATCCTGGGCCGGGTCCATCTCGTTCTCCCCATTTCGGTGATGGGCATCCTGCTCATGATGATCCTGCCGATGCCCAGGACGCTGCTGGACATTCTGATCAGCCTGAACATTACCCTTTCGATCATCATCGTGCTGGTTTCCATGTACATTCTGCAGCCGGTGAACTTCTCGGTATTTCCATCCCTCCTTCTCATCATCACTTTGTTCCGTCTGGCGCTGAACGTGGCATCCACAAGGCTGATCCTGCTGCATGGCTCGGAGGGCGAGGATGCAGCGGGCAGAGTAATCCAGTCCTTCGGGCAGTTTGTAGTGGGTGGCAACTATCTTGTCGGTATTGTGGTTTTCCTTGTGCTGATCGGCATCCAGTACATTGTGATCAATCACGGAGCCGTGAGGATCTCCGAGGTCACCGCGCGGTTCACTTTGGATGCCATGCCGGGCAAACAGATGAGCATCGATGCCGACCTCAATGCAGGGCTCATCGACGAGAAGGAAGCCCGGATGCGGCGGAAGCAGATTTCCGATGAGGCCGAGTTTTACGGGGCTATGGACGGCGCGATACGTTTCACCAGTCGTGATGCCGTTGCCAGCGGTCTGATTCTCGCCATTAACATCGTGGGCGGTCTTCTCATCGGCGTGTTCCAATTCGGTATGCCTCTGGCCGATGCCGCCAGGCGTTTTACGATTCTGACGGTCGGCGACGGCCTGGTGACTGCGATTCCCTCCCTGCTCATTTCCGTGGCCGGCGGCATTATCACCACGCGCGCGGCGGCTGAGTCGAATCTGGGTGAAGATGTCGTCAGCCAGCTTTTCAGGAGCCCGACTCCCGTAGCCATCAGTTCCGGTTTCCTGTTCTTCTTCGGCCTGATCCCCGGCCTGCCCTTCCTGCCGTTCTTTCTGCTGTCGGCTGCAGCAGGGACTGTTGCCTTCATGACGAAGAAGCGGCAGGACAGCGCGCAATTGATCCTTGACAGGGAAAACGCAGAAAAAGCCGAAGCGGAAAAGCCCAAGGAACGCATCGAGCGGCTGCTGAAAGTTGATCCCCTGGGTCTGGAAGTCGGGTATGCGCTGATCCGGTACGTGGATGCCAACCAGGGAGGCGACTTCCTCAATCGGATCAAATCGATCCGGCGGCAGATCGCGCTTGATCTCGGGGTGATCGTGCCGCCCATACACATCACCGACAATCTTCAGCTGGAACCGCGTGGCTACTCGATACTCCTCAAGGGCGTGGAAATAGCGCGGGGCGATATCGTTCCCGAGCACTGCCTTGCCATCAATCCCGGCACGGCGCACGAAGACATCGGCGGAACTCCCACGCGGGAACCCGCATTCGGCCTCGAAGCGCGCTGGATCAAGCCGGCGGAGCGCGAGCGTGCCCAGCTCGCGGGCTTCACGGTGGTTGATCCGACGACAGTTCTGGCAACCCACGTCTCGGAAATCATCAAGTCGAATGCCCACGAACTCCTTGGCCGCCAGGAGACCAAGACGCTGCTCGACACGGTGGCCGAAACCCATCCGAAGGTGGTGGAAGAACTCGTACCGAAAGTGCTGTCCATCGGCGAGGTCCAGAAGGTGCTGCAGAGCCTGCTCAGGGAGAGGGTTTCGGTGAGGGATGCGGTCACGATCTTCGAAACCCTTGCCGACTACGCCTCCATGACAAAGAACCCCAACATACTCACGGAGTATTGCAGGCAGGCCCTGGGGCGATCCATTTGCAGACAGTATCAGAACGAGCAGAACGAGCTGATTGTTTTCACCGTCAGTCCGGAAATCGAAAAATCGGTGTCGGATGGTGTCGTTCACACCGAACAGGGCTCCTATCTCGCACTGGAACCCCGGCTAGCCAAGGACATCCTGCAGCGCATCCGCCGTACCGTTGAAACGGCGGCCGGCAGCAGGAGCCCTGTCCTTCTGTGTTCGGCGAACGTCCGGATGTACGTCCGCCAATTGATCGAGCGCTACCTCCCCGCGGCTACCGTGCTGTCGCACAACGAGATTCCGCCTAATCTCAGGATCACTTCGGTTGGAATGGTGAGCTAGCATGAAGATAAAGACTTTTTGTGCCGGGACAATTGCGGAAGCCCTCAGGAGTGCAAAGGAAGAATTCGGTCAGGATGCATTGATCCTATCCACCAAAGAAACGCCTGCACGCAGGGCGTCATGGTTTGGCGGCAGGACAAAGGCTGAAGTGGTGGCTGCCGTCGACACCGCGTGCGAATCCGAACAGGACCTGTTCGCGCCATCCCGCGACTTTGCGGCACAGTCGGGCTTTGCGGAACCGGCCCTGCGCGGGCGGAATGGCATTCCGCGGATCGATGAGGACTACAGCGAAATGAGGCGGGCCCTCTATTCCCTGACGCGGGCATCCGGTCCCCTGCCGCCCCCCCTGTCGGATGCGGCGGCCTGTGAGATCTATCAGGACCTGGTTGCCAACGAAGTAAGCGAATCGCTTGCCGTCAAACTGCTCGATGAAGCACAGTCCGCCCTTGCCCCGGAAACCCGTGGCCAGCGGCCTGCACTTGCCAAAGCCGTAACCGACGCGGCCCTGAGACTGATCCGGACCGGAACGACATGCGAAGGGCTGCCTGCCAGGAAGGCGGTGGCTTTCGTCGGACCGACCGGTGTCGGCAAGACAACTGCCGCTGCCAAGCTGGCTGCGCGCCTGGCGCTCGAAAAAAGGAAAAAGGTGATGCTGATTACCACCGACACGCACCGGATTGGCGCGGTCGAACAGCTGAAAACCTACGCGGGGCTCATGGGACTGCCGTTTCGGGTCGCCGCGCAGCCCTCGGAGCTGCAGCGTGCGATTCTCGAGCAGAGCCAGCGTGATTACATCCTGATCGACACCACCGGATGCGGCCAGCGCGACCTTGCGCCGGTGCAGGATCTCATGAGGT
>JAFNAG010000664.1 GCA_017860135.1 Acidobacteriota bacterium | reverse complement strand
CAGCGAGCGGAAGTCGCCCAGCGCCTGAGCCCGCTGCAGCACGGAGAATCCGTATGCCGCGCCCGGAATAGGGAGCTCTTTCCGTGCGTCGGCAGTCAAAAGGACGAAGACACTGCGGTCGGGCCCTCCTTTGTGCAACTGCCCTGTGGAGTGCAGGTAGCGCGGGCCGTATCCCAGCGTCGTCGCGATCCGCGCGCGCTCGCGGCACTTCATCCTGATGAATTTGAGTTTCCGGTCGCGCCCTGCGGAGGATTCGAAGTAGGCGAGCAGCGCAAGGTAATCGGGAGATTGTGCCAGGCCGAAGAAGGCTTTCAGGAAACTCCTTGCCGAATCCGTTTTCCCCCCGAGAAGCGATCGCGCTCTTTCCCCACTGAAGATCTTGAGATCATCGGTTTCCGCCAACGGGGTCCCCTCGTCGATGGATTTGGATCGCTGCCATTCTCCAAGCAGCTCTGCCGTGTTTTTCTTGCTTTCTGCCACGTTCGGCTCGTCGAAAGGATTGATTCCCATGACGGCGCCCGCGGCGGCCGTTGCCATTTCCCACCGGACGAATTCCCCTCCCAGGGCCAGTCTGTCGGGAATCTCGATGCGCACAACCGGGTGGCCTGCTGCCTGGAGCGCACTGAGCCTTCGTTCTGTCCGCCGTTCGGTTTCCCCCCTCAGGCCGAGATATACGAAGATCCGGTCCCCGCTGTAGGACTCGGGCTCGCCGAGATTCTCACCCTCGACCGGAATCAGCCCCCTGCCCTCTTTGCCGGTGCTTTCCGCGATCAGCTGCTCGGCCCAGGCGCCGAATCCGGTGAGCGATGGAGAGAGCACCAGGGCCACCTTGTCCCGTCCCTGGCGCTGGTTGATTCCCAGTAGTACTCCCAGACTGACAGCCGGGTTGGATTCGGCGGGCACGGCGGGTCCGCAGCTCGTGCGCATCTGCACAGCCTGATCGAGCAGCTGGCGGATGTCGACGCCTGTCAGCGCCATGGGCACAAGCCCGAAATAGGAGAGTACGGAGTAGCGGCCGCCGATATCTCCCGGGTTTTCGAAGACACGCCGGAAACCACGCGTGCGTCCCTCAACAACGAGAGGGGTGCCCGGGTCCGTGATGGCTACGAAGCGGCCGCCCGCCTGATCCCCCTCGACCGCGCTGACCCGGCTGTAGAAGTACCGGTAGAAGCAATCGGTCTCCGTCGTGGTTCCGGATTTGCTCGCCACTACGAACAGGGAGTGTTTGAGGTCGATCCGGGATTCCAATCCGGCAACGGCTTTGGGATCCGTGTTGTCCAGAACCAGGAGGGCAGGCCAATCGGGTTTCGGAGGAAAGGTTGCCCGCACCACCTCGGAACACAGGCTGCTGCCTCCCATCCCCAGCAGAACGACATGCCTGAACTGCGCATCGCGGATCTCCTGCGCAAATCCGGCAATCGCATCCGCTTTTTCCAGGAAAGACTTCATGCTGTCGAGCCATCCCAGGCGGTTGCGGATGGCGCGCGCCTGCGACGGGTCAGACTTCCACAACAGGGGATCCCGCGCGAACAGCCTCCGTGTGAACTGGCGGGAGTCGAACGATTCTATGCCGGCTGCCGACGCCTGGCTGGCAGCGCCGGGAAACAGCGCCTCCACGGGCATTTTGTCGGCCAGCAGTTTCCGGCGCCGGCCGGCGAGTGTCTTCATGAGCGCGTCATAGGGTTCGATGAACTTCTGGATCCCTTCGTTGACGAGCTGGCGGGTGACGAAGTCGAGATCCACGCCGGCCTTCTCCAGATCCGCGACGGCCTGCCGGGCTTCCTCGACGTCTTTTTCGATGCTGTCCGCTTCACAGACTCCGTGATCTGCGAAAGCGCTGATCGTGGATTCGGGCATGGTATTGACCGTGTTGCGCCCGATCAGAGGTTCCACGTATTTGACGTCCGGGTAAAGCGGGTTCTTGGTGCTTGTGCTGGCCCAAAGCGGCCGCTGCACTCTCGCGCCCAGATCCGCCAGCTTCTGCCAGCGCTCGCCGGCGAAGATTCTCCGGAAGCTGGCATACGCCAGCTTGGCGCTGGCGATGGCGGCCTTCCCGATGAGTTGTTCCGGCCCGGGTGCCTGAGTCTCCACCCCCGGCAGGATCCGATGCCCGAGGAGCTGATCGGCGAGCACATCGATGCGGCTGAGAAAGAAACTGGCCACCGAGGCGACATGCCTGACAGGATCGCCTCCGGCGGCGCGACGCTCCAGGGCGCGGATGTAAGCCAGCGCCACCGCCTCGTAACTACGGATGGAAAACAAAAGCGTGATGTTGATGTTCACTCCCAGGACGAGGCACTCTTCAATCGCAGCCTCGCACGCCGCCGTGCCGGGAATCTTGATGAAGCAGTTCGGCCGGTCCACGATCCGGAACAGGCGCTGTGCTTCCTGGAGAGTATTCTGCGCATCGTGAGCCAGGTAGGGAGACACTTCAAGGCTCACGAAGCCGTCGGCGCCGTCAGAAGTGTCGTACACGGGACGAAGGATGTCGCAGGCGTCCTGGATGTCCTTGATGACCAAAGCCTCGTAGATATCCTCCACCTCGCGCTTCTCTTCGACGAGCCCGCGGATCTGCTCGTCGTAGTC
>JAFNAG010000663.1 GCA_017860135.1 Acidobacteriota bacterium | reverse complement strand
CCCTATGCGACGCAACCTACTATCCGCAGTGCTTGCTGTATGGATTGCCGGCCTTGCGCCGGCCTGGGCTCAACAACCACCCACGGTTACAGCCGCCGATTATGCGCGCGCCGAAAGGATGCTCGGCCCGTCGGTGAATCCGCTTGTCGTCGGAGGCAGCGTATCCGCCAACTGGCTGCCGGACGAGCGATTCTGGTATCGCAACGCCAATGCGGAAGGCGCCGGGTTTATCCTTGTGAATCCGGCGTTGCGCTCGCGCGCGCCGGCGTTCGACCACGTCAGGCTGGCTGCAGCGCTGTCAGCCGCCTCGGGGGAGAAATATGAAGCAAACCGACTCCCGTTCCAGACCATCGAGATTTCGGCGGACGGCAAGTCGATCTCATTCGATGCCGGGTCGCGCCGCTGGTCCTGTGACACGGGGGGCAACAAGTGTACGGCCACAGGCCAGGCATCCGTCGGGCGTGGGGGCGCCGGCGGCGGACGAGGCGGCGGGCGGGGAGGAGGACGAGGCGGCGGAAATGCGGTAACTTCTCCGGACGGAAAACGCGCCGTCGAAATCCGCGAGTGGAACCTCTGGGTGCGTGACGTCGACACCGGCCAGGAAAGACAGCTCACCACGGACGGAGTCAGGGATTTCGGATACGCCACGGACAACGCGGGATGGACAGGCAGCGATCGGGCTGTCGTCCTCTGGTCGCCCGATTCGAAGCAGATCGCCACCTACCAGCAGGACGAACGGAAGGTCGGCGACATGTACCTCGTGGAAACGAGGGTAGGCCATCCCGTGCTGCGTGCCTGGAAATATCCGCTGCCGGGAGATCCCGACGTCGCGATGCTGCACCGGGTCATCATCGACGTCGATAACGCGCGCATCATCCGGCTGCAGATGCCCCCCGACTACCACCGCGCGACCCTGGGCGACAATTTCAGCCTGCGCGACATGCAGTGGAGCCCGGATGCGTCCCGGCTTGCGTTCGCCTCAACTTCCCGGGACCACAAGCAGGCCGTGCTGCGCATCGCCGAATCCGGCACGGGCGCCGTGCGCACAGTGCTTGAGGAAACCGTCGCCACTCATTACGAATCACGCACAGGATGGCAGGTGCTCTGGCCCACCCAGGAAGTTCTCTGGTATTCCCAGCGCGACGATTGGGGACAGCTGTACCTTTATGACCTGACGACGGGAAAACTGAAAAACAAGATCACCACCGGCGAAGGGCCGGTGACCCAGATTGAGCGCGTTGACGAGAAAAGCCGGAGCATCTGGTACACGGCGATGGGGCGGGAAAAGGGGCAGGATCCTTATTTCCGGCACCTCTACCGGATCCGGCTGGACGGCACCGGCAACGTCAGCCTGACGCCCGACGAAGGCGACCATAGCGTTCAGTTGTCGCCTTCCGGGAAATTCATCGTCGACACCTATTCCACGCCGGAGGTGCCGCCGGTAGTCGTTCTGCGCGACCAGGACGGCAAGGTGATCCTGCCTCTGGAAAAAGCCGACATCTCGAAGCTGCTCGCCGCCGGCTGGAGACCGCCGATACCCATCACCGTGAAGGCTCGCGACGGCAAGACCGACCTTTATGGCCTCATGTTCCGGCCGGCCAGCCTTGATCCTTCCAGGAAATACCCGATCATCAACAATGCCTATCCGGGACCGCAATCGGGAAGCACCGGATCGCGGTCGTTCTCGGCGGCGCGAGGCGACCGCCAGGCGCTTGCCGAACTGGGCTTCGCGGTGGTCACGATCGACGGCATGGGGACTCCCGGCCGCTCGAAGTCCTTCCATGATGCCTACTATGGCGCCATGGGCCGCGACAACACAATCCCCGACCAGGTTGCGGGAATGAAGGAACTCGCCCAGAAATACCCCTGGATCGACATCGACCGGGCCGCAATCTGGGGGCATTCCGGCGGTGGGTTCATCGCGGCCGACGCCATGTTCCGTTACCCGGATTTCTTCAAGGTCGGCATTTCGGAGTCGGGGAACCATGACCAGCGGCAATATGAGGATGACTGGGGAGAGCGATACCAGGGCCTGCTCGTCAGAAACGCCGACGGCACGGACAACTATGAAGCGGAGGCAAATCAGACTGTCGCCAAGAACCTGAAAGGGCACCTGCTGCTCGCCCACGGGACCATGGACAACAACGTGCCCCCGTACAACACCCTTCTGGTCGTCGAGGCCCTGATCAGGGCGAACAAGGACTTCGATCTCCTGATGCTTCCCAACCAGGCCCATGGCTTCGGAACCATGTCCGCTTACATGATGCGACGGCGCTGGGATTATTTCGTCCGATGGCTCCATGGCGTGGAACCGCCCAAAGAGTACCAGATGCAGCAGCCGTCCGCTGTCCGCTGACATCCTCCACCGTGCCGGAAACGCGCAGCTTCGGCCTGCTCCCGATGCCCTCGGCAGCGGAGTCGATGTCGGGACCGATATCGCGTGGCAGCGGCATCGATGCGGCGGCCATTCATCCCGGGCTGTTTTCGATTGCGATTGCGATGCCGATTCCGATACCGACCCCGGAGGATTCTCCCTCGTACGGTTGCAGGGCCGATGGCACGGATCCAGGTCTTCGGCAAATACCCCGG
>JAFNAG010000063.1 GCA_017860135.1 Acidobacteriota bacterium | reverse complement strand
CTGGGGCCGCTCCTGGCAAGGTTCGGCCGGGCGCGCGTGTCGCTTCCCGGAGGCTGCGCCATCGGTGCGCGGCCCGTCAACCTGCATCTCAGGGGTCTTGAGACAATGGGCGCGGCGTGCGACATCGTTCACGGGTATATCGAAGCCCGCTGCGATCGTCTCGCAGGCGCCCGCTTCCTCATGGACACGGTCACTGTCACGGGCACCGAGAACCTGATGATGGCCGCCTGCCTGGCGCGCGGCGAAACCGTGCTCGACAACGCCGCGTGCGAACCGGAAGTGGTAGACCTCGCCTGCTTGCTTCGGGAAATGGGTGCGAGAGTCGACGGCGACGGCACGCGCACGATCCGGATCCAGGGCGTGGACGCGCTTCACGGCTGCGGACACACGATCATACCGGACCGTGTCGAAGCGGGCACTTTCGCCGTGGCCGCCGCCATCACGCGCGGCAATGTCGAGATTTCAGGATGCCGCCCGGATCATTTGGGCGCCCTCCTGACCCAGCTCGAGCGGACGGGGGCGGGAATCGAGACCTCCGGCATCGACACGGTCCGCGTGCGCGGCAAGGATCCCATACGGTCCTGCGACGTCACCACGCTCCCTTATCCCGGCTTCCCGACCGACATGCAGGCCCAGTACAGTTCCCTGATGACGCAGGCGCAAGGCACGGCCGTCATCACGGAAACGATTTTTGAAAACCGCTTCATGCACGCCCAGGAACTGGTACGCATGGGAGCGGATGTCACCATCGACGGACGGCGTGCCGTGGTCAAAGGCGGCAAACCGCTCACCGGCGCCCGGGTGCTGGCTTCGGATCTGCGGGCGAGCGCGTCGCTGATCCTCGCGGGGCTGGTGGCCCGCGGGGAGACCATCGTGGATCGGGTGTACCACCTGGATCGCGGATACGACCGGCTCGAAATCAAGCTGGCCGGCCTGGGAGCCGATATCGAACGGATCAGGTGAATCGGGGATGGGATCATGCCAATGAAGTCGCCTGGATGCATATTTTGCCGGGTCGTTGCACGGGAATTGCCCGCGACCCTGGTATACGAGGACGATCAATGTATTGCCTTCGAGGACGTCAATCCCAAGGCCCCGTGCCACCTGCTCGTGGTGCCGCGCAGGCACATCCCGACACTTAATGACGGCGGCGAGGAGGACGAAGGGCTCCTCGGCCACCTGCTGGCGGTGGCGTCCCGCGCGGCCCGGGAAAAAGGAGTCCGGAGTTTCCGCACGGTGATCAACACAAACGCCGATGCGGGCCAGACGATCTACCACCTGCATGTGCACGTGTTGGGGGGGAGAATCATGCGCTGGCCGCCAGGCTGATAATGGAAGATCGGGGACGCGCACCTGTTTTTCATAGAATATGGCTGGATTGGCCGACAACAGAGGAAGACGGGTGAGCGTCGCCGATTCTCAGTACTCAGGAGGCAACCATGGCATCAGAGGAAAGACCTTTACAGATCATCGCCGACTTCACGAAAAGCTCGCCGCGGATATACGCCAATTACGTGCAGGTCAGCATCTCGCCGATCGACTGCACGCTCACTTTCTGCGATGTCATCGGTCCCACCAATGACGAAGAGGCCTTGCGCATGCAGAAAACCGGCACGCTTCCGGCACCGGTCCGGGCGGTGCTGGTGATCCCGAACCAGATCGTCGACGGCCTGATCCAGGCGATCAAGGACCAGCGCGACAAGCAGGTGGGGTTGGGCAAGCCGACCGGAACCACGGTTCAATAGCGGCGGGCGACCTGCCGGTCGCCCCTACGGGATTACGGCATCGCGTGACAGATCTGCCGCGCCGATCGCCGGCTCCTTTTCGCAGGCTGCGGCGATCAGAGCATGGGCACCTTGATCCCCTTGCGCGCGGCGAATTCCTTTGCCTGGTCGTAGCCGGCGTCGGCGTGGCGCGCGACGCCGATCCCCGGGTCGTTGGTGAGCACGCGCTCAATCCTGCGGCTCATTTCCGCGCTGCCGTCCGCGACGGTTACCTGGCCGGCATGCATCGAGTATCCGACGCCGACGCCGCCGCCGTCGTGGAAGGAAACCCAGGAAGCGCCGCTGGCGGTGTTGAGCAGGGCGTTGAGAATCGGCCAGTCGGCGACCGCGTCGGAGGTGTCCTTCATGGACTCGGTTTCGCGGTAGGGCGATGCGACCGAACCACAGTCGAGATGGTCCCTCCCGATCACAATCGGCGCCCGGACCTTTCCGCATGCCACCAGGTCATTCATGCGCAGCCCGAAGGCGGCACGCTCCCCGTAGCCGAGCCAGCAGATGCGGGAGGGCAGGCCCTGGAATCGGATCTTCTCGCGCGCCAGGCGGATCCAGCGGCAGAGTGAGTCGTTGCCGGGAAACATCTCGAGCACCAGGTTGTCGGTGGCGGCGATGTCCGCAGGATCTCCGGAAAGCGCCGCCCACCGGAACGGTCCACGCCCCTCGCAAAAGAGCGGGCGGATGTAAGCGGGCACGAATCCCGGAAAGTCGAAGGCGTTCGTCACTCCGGCCTTGAGCGCGTGGCCGCGGATGTTGTTTCCGTAATCGAACGTGACGGCACCCCGCTTCTGCAAATCGATCATGGCGCGCACGTGGGTGGCAATGGAGTCCATGCTGCGGCGCACGTATTCGTCGGGATCGGAGCGGCGCAGCCTCAGCGCTTCCTCCAGCGGGACGCCCGCGGGGACATATCCGTTGAGCGGATCGTGTGCGCTGGTCTGGTCGGTGAGAATGGCGGGAGTGAATCCCCGGCGCACCATTTCGGGAAGGACCTCGGCGCAATTGCCGACCAGCCCCACCGAAATGGCATCTCCCTTGCTGGCCGCGCCCTCGACGAGCGAAAGGGCTTCCTCCAGGCTGTAGGAGATGCGTTCACAATACGATGTGCGGAGCCGTTTCTGAATCCGCTCCGGATCCACTTCCACGCCGAGGAATGCAGCACCGAGCATGGTCGCGGCGAGCGGCTGGGCTCCGCCCATGCCCCCAAGGCCACCGGTTACCAGGATCTTGCCTTTCAGGCTGCCGCCGAAATGGCGGCGCGCCACGGAGGCGAAGGTTTCGTAGGTGCCCTGGATGATCCCCTGGCTGCCGATGTAAATCCAGCTGCCCGCGGTCATCTGGCCGTACATCATCAGGCCCAACGCTTCGAGGCGGCGGAACTCGGTCCAGTTGTCCCAGTTCCCCACCAGATTGGCGTTGGCAATCAGGACTCTGGGCGCGTATTCGTGGGTGCGGAAGATGCCCACGGGTTTCCCGGATTGCACCAGCAGGGTCTCGTCGTTCTCCAGTTTCTGCAGCGAAGCAACGATGGCATGATAGCATTGCCAGTTGCGCGCAGCCTTGCCGCTGCCCCCATAAACAATCAGCTCATCCGGGCGTTCCGCAACCTCCTCGTCCAGGTTGTTCATCAGCATGCGCATGGCGGCCTCCTGCTGCCAGCCTTTGCAACACAGAGAGGTTCCCCTCGGAGCGCGGACTTTCGGAATCGTACCTGTATTCGTCATAACGGTCTCCTGCGGTGTAAGTGTTCTGCCGGGAGCATTACAGCGGCATGCTATTACAATTGTCCGGCGCCATCAAGCAGGTGGTCGCGGAGGGGTTGGAAACGGCAAAGCGCGCCAAAGGAGGGCGGGCGTCCCGCCCCGCATAGCAGTGTTTGCGGGCGGGGCGCCCGGCTCCACGAACCTGGCACCCCGGGTGACCGCAAATCTGCGCGAATCCTGGCAGCGAGTTCTGAAACTGCACCGGATCGGAATTCACTGTCTCCATTCCAGGGTCCGTCCCGGGGCACAGCACGGCGTGAGGTGGTCGTGTGAGTTCGGAATCGGACACATAAGTCATAGTCAAAGATGCACATAATCTGGCACACCTGGCATGCGCGAAATCATATCACCCAGGGCGGCAAGGCTTTCTGATCCTTTGCGGCGTCTTTGGCATGAGTGATATAATGAATCAGCGAGTGGTCGAACTTCAGCCTGCGGTGGTCGTTGAGGGCTGATGAAGCTGCGTAGCGGGCTGTAGAGCGTTTGTGCGAAACGCAGCCGGGGCGGAAATCCGGGGCCAGCCGCCGCTGGGTCCGGGAATACAGAGGCGGGTTCATGGGGCAGGCACGGCAAGAGGTATTGGAGAAGCAGGCTCGCTTCCTCTTTCCGTCGATCACCACCTACTATTCCGAGCCGCTGATCCTTGAGCGCGGCAAAGGGCTTTACCTTTACGACACAGAGGGCAGGGCGTACCTCGATTTTTTCGGCGGGATCCTCACGGTGATCGCCGGTCACTGCAACGACAGAATCACTGAAAAGATGGTGGAGCAGGCGCGGACCCTGCAGCATACCTCGACTCTGTTTGTGACGGCACCTCAAGTCGAACTGGCAGAAAAACTTGCCGAGATTTCTCCGGGGAGATTGCAGAAGAGTTTTTTTACCAACAGCGGCACCGAGGCAAATGAGACCGCTATCCAGATCGCGCGCGCATACACGGGGAGGCATGAAGTGGTTGCACTGCGCCACGCGTACAGCGGCCGGTCGGCTCTGGCAAGGAGTATCACAGGACAACACGCGTGGCGCGCCGGTGGTCCAGGACTCTCCGGGATTGCGCACGCTCCCAATGCCTATTGTTATCGCTGCCCATTTGAGAAAACCTATCCCGGATGCGAAATGATCTGCGCCCGGGATGTTGAGGAGATCATCCGGACCGCCACCTCCGGGCAGCTGGCGGCCTTTATTGCAGAACCGATACAGGGTGTGGGCGGTTTTATCACACCTCCCAGGGAGTATTTTCCGATCGTCGCGGAGATTATCCGCAGATATGGCGGGATTTTTATCAGCGATGAAGTGCAGACGGGATTCGGCCGGACCGGCGGAAAGTGGTTCGGCATCGAGCATTGGGGTGTCCAGCCCGACGTTATTACGGCTGCGAAAGGGCTGGGGAATGGCGCCCCGATCGGGGCTACGATTGCGACTCCCGAAATCGCTGATTCATTAAAGGGTTTGACCATCTCCACATTCGGCGGCAACCCTGTGGCGACCTGCGCGGCAAAGGCTACAATCGACCTGATCGATTCGGAGAGCCTGCTGGAGAACGCGAAGGTCGTGGGGCAATATCTCAGAGAGTGCCTCGAGAAGCTGCAGGATAAGCACCCCATTATCGGGGATGTCCGCGGGATGGGGCTGATGCAGGCTGTGGAGTTGGTGCAGGATCGTCGTACCAGGCAGCCGGCAGCCGAAGAACTGCGCCGGCTCATGGACCTGACAAAGGACAACGGATTGATCCTTGGCAAGGGGGGGCTCTACGGAAACGTGATCCGCATCTCTCCTGCTCTGACGTGCTGCAAGGGGGACGTGGACGATGCCATTCGCCTGTTGGACCGCTCGTTGAGCCAGCTGCAACAGGCATAGTCCTGAAGTTCACCGGGCCGCGCCGCGCCCGGAAAACCGGGTGCAACAGAGCGCAACAGACTCGACGCCTTAAACTGCATATCCGCAACGATCCTCTGGAACAAGCTCTTGCTCAGGTTTTTTCAGGGATTTCCGGGCCTGACACGCCCAACAGGGGAATTCGGGAAAGCCGTGGGAGGCAGAAAGACCGTTCCCAACAAGCCTGTTCGTTCAACCCGTTACTATATGCGCGACAAGGGGATATTGTGAGTTTCCGCTTCCGGCGCGATCCGCCGGAGCGAAGCGATGAAGCACCTGCGTCCCCTGCCAGCGCCGGAGGGCTCATGACAACGTTGATCAAGAACGGAACCGTCATCACGGCCGCGGATATGTATAAGGCCGATATATTGGTCAAGAACGGAATGATTTCGGAGATCGGCAAGGAGATTTCCAAGATCGCAAGCGAGATCATCGATGCGGCAGACAAATGGATCCTGCCGGGAGCGATCGATGTGCACACACACCTAGATACTCAGGTCGACGGCATGACCACGGTGGATGATTTCGAGACCGGGACGGCTGCTGCGGCAGCCGGCGGCACCACTGTGGTTGTCGACTATGCCCAGCAGGAACCCGGAACCGGCCTGGCGCAGACTCTGGCGGCCTGGTTGGCGAAAGCGCAGCCGCGCGCGGTGACCGACTTCGGATTCCACATCGCGCTCGCCGAAGTGAATGATTCCGTGCTGAGCGAAATCCCGCAAATGGTGGATGCCGGCGTCACCAGCTTCAAGATCTCACTCGAGGGAGTCGGCGAGCGTCGCATCGGCGATGCTGCCGCAGTGGATTTCCTGCAGCGTGTGGCTGCTGCCGGAGCTCTCCCATGCGTGCATGCCGAAAACGGGGAGGTCATCGATCTGCTCTGGCGGCGGCTGGCGGCAGAGGGGAAATCCTCAGCAAAATACCTGCCGGCGGCGCGTCCTCCGGAAGTCGAGGCGGAAGCGGTCGCCCGGGTGATTGCGCTGGCCGACCTCGCGCGCACGCCCGTGTATTTCACCAATCTGGCCTCCGCCCACGCGGTGGAGAAAGTCAAGATAGCCAGGGATCGAGGTCAGAGCGTGTATGCGGAGACGTGCCCCCACTACCTCATCCTCAACAGCAGCCGCTACGAGGAGGCTGATGCGGTCAAGTACTACACCACTCCGCCGCTCCGGCCAGCCTGGCACCAGGATATCCTCTGGAAGGCGATGAATTCAGGGGACATCCAAGTAATCGGAAGCGACCACACGGCGGTGAACTATGCGGGCCAGAAAGATCTCGGGCTGGACAACTGCCAGCAGTCGCCGCGCGGCTTTGCCGGAGTCCAGGAGAGGCTTGCTGCGATTAATACGGCTGGAATCCAGGCGGGCAGGCTCACACTGCATCGCATGGTGGACCTGCTGAGCACGATGCCTGCGAGGTTGTTCGGGATGTTCCCGCGCAAGGGAACGCTCGCGGTCGGGAGTGATGCGGATATGGTGATCTATGATCCCAGGACGGATCACTACCTCTCCAAGGCGATGGCTCTTTCCCGCGTTGACTATTGTGCCTACGAAGGGATGAGGGCGTATGGCTCCCCCTGGCTTGTCATCCAGCGAGGGAGGGTGATCGCGCGGGAAGGCAAGGTCATGGGGCGCCCCGGCGGGGGGGAGTTTCTGATTCGTGCCAGGGCGGGAGCCGCATGAACAGCGTCTCCCGGATCATCGATCACACTCTGCTCCGGCCGGATGCGACCGAGTCCCGGATCCGGCAACTCTGCGAGGAGGCCGTGCGGTTTCATTTCGCCACAGTCTGCGTGAATCCCGCCTGGGTAACAATTTGCGCGGAAGGGCTGCGCGGCACCGGAGTGGGAGTGTGCACGGTCGTTGCGTTTCCGCTGGGCGCAACTCCCACCGGTAACAAAGTGGCCGAAGCCCGCCGCGGCATCCTGGACGGGGCATGCGAGGTGGACATGGTAATCCACATAGGCATGCTGAAATCCGGCAATCACGACGCTGTGCTCGAGGATGTGCGCAGCGTCGCCACGGCCGTCCACGAGATGCATGCGAAGTTGAAGGTGATCCTGGAGACTCCGCTTCTCACCGAAACCGAAAAAGTGGCTGCCTGCCGGATCGCCCGGCAGGCAGCCGCCGATTTCGTGAAAACCGCGACAGGTTTCAGCGGCGGCGGCGCCACGGTGCAGGACATCGCCCTGATGCGCCGCGAGGTCGGGGATGCAATCGGCGTAAAAGCATCGGGAGGGATCCGGGACCTGGCATGCGCAAAAAGCATGATCGGCGCCGGCGCCGACCGGATCGGGACGTCCTCCGGCGTCCGGATCGCAATGGAAGAACAACAGCAGCCCGCTCCGGCTTAGCCAAGATACCGAAGTCGAGATTGGCTGCCGCGTGTCCTGGTCGCGGATGTTGACAGCAAACAATTTGACCAGGCGCCAGGCGGCTTTGACCTATAATGTAGTGCGCGGACAATAGGAAGCGCCTGAGCGGTGGGACAAAGGCATGATTTACATGGATCGTGCCGCACGCAGTCCATGTAGGAGGGAGCCATGTGGCGCACTGCTGTTGTTGCGGTGCTTTTTGTTGTGCTGTTCACGTTGTTCGGCATGGCCGAATGGTCGATCGGCTGGGGTGTAAGGAGAAGCATTCAGACAGCGCAGGGGCAATTTCCGGGTGATCGCGTCAAAGCCCTGGTTGCGATGGTCGAATGCGAGTCGTGCGGAATGCAGGAGCGGAATCGCGCCGTCTGGGCCTTGGGCCAGCTTGACGACCCGCGAGCCCTGCCGGTCCTTGAAAGACACCACACCGGTAAGCCATGCGACCACATGAGGGAAGTCTGCCAGGAAACGCTTCGGATCGCGTTACGTCATCTCCGGCACGAAGATAACAACAGGTCCGAATCCTTTTTGTGGCGCTGGATGTTGCCGGTCGAAAACTGAAGATTTCATCCCCCCGACTGTTGATGCAAGGTCTCCAACACCAAGACTCTGGCTTCCTGAGCAGTCAGGTTGACTGCTCCCCCTTTTCTTCAGTCTTGACGGTTTCCAGCACGAAGGTCATCTGTTTCCCGCGCAGGATGTAGCAAAGGTGCTGCTCCCACAGCTTCCTCAGGAACCGCAGTGCAGGAAACCGGTTGTCGAGGTTGATCAGGTACTGGATCCCCAGGGCCTTCCAGATGGAAGCGAGCTCCAGCTCCCTGCTCCGGATGCGGAATCTTGCGGTGGAGTAATAGTTGGTGTGATATGCCGGATCGAAGTAGCTGAAGGAATAGGAATTCAGGTGCCACTTGTGAGTCGGGTCCTGCCAGGAGATGGCGTCGCTGTGGTGGGGCGTGATGATGATTACGCGGGCGTTCGGCCGTGTGATCCGATGGATCTCTTCCATCACGCTGACAATCGAATCGAGGTGCTCCAGCACGTGGATGGCGTACACTTCGTCGAAAGTTTCGCTGTCGAATGGGTAGGGGGTGGAATTCAGATCGTGGACGATGTCCACGCCCGGAAGAGCGATGCGGTCGATCCCCACTGCGTGCGCTCGCTTGGTGCGCCCGCAGCCCAGCTCCAGGATCCTCGGTCCCGGCTTTCCATTTGCGTTCGCCACGAGCGAATATCCTCCGGAAGGTGACGGTTGGCATCCCCCGCAGCGCAGCCGGGCACGGAGGTCCGCGGCGTGAAAAACGAGGAGCCGGTGCCCGTCAAAATCCTCAATATCTTCACCTGCCTGCGCCGGGTGTGATATTTTAGCTCCGATGAAAAGGTGCTCCAAGTGCTCAAATTTGTTTCCGGACCCTTTCGCCTTTTGTCCGCTTGACGCCACGGAGCTGGTCGAGGAGCCGGGAACCGCTCCGGAGGCGGCCGAAGCTTCGGCAGAACCTTCCCAAATCAAGGTTCGGACCCTGATGCTGGCGCTGGGGATTCTGGGGCTGACGGCGGCGATTTGCTTCCTGGTTGCGTTTTCCTATCTCTACCTCAAACCTAAATTCGGCGGGCTCGAGGTGAAAACCACGCCCCCCGGCGCCACCGTTCTGCTCGACGGGAAGGAACGCGGCGTGTCGCCGATCACGATTACGGATCTTCGGTCGGGGGGGCACCAGGTGAAGGCGTCGAAGGACGGATTCGAGGAATTCGTCCAGCAGGTGCAGGTGATGCCCTACTCCACGGAAAGCGTGCATCTGACGCTGAAACCGCTGGTTGCCAACCTGTCCAACGAGCAGCTTGCCGAGGTGGAATCCTGGAAGAAAAAGCTGGAAACAGCGCAAAAGGAAAACATCCTGCTGCCGCCGCCGGAAGACTACAACGTGCTGTATTTTGCCAATCGAATCCTGGCAATTGATCCCGCGAATACCTTCGCCGCAGAAGTCAAGGAACGCCTGGCGGAAAGCGTGCGTCGCGACGCCGATCTCGCCTATGCACGCGAAGACTGGCTGTCGGCCGAAAAAGAATACAAGAATCTCACCCTCATCTATCCGGACGACATCTCCATCAACGAGCGGCTGTCGGACATTTCCGCCAAGCTCGACGCCACCATCAAGGACCGGGAGAAGCAGATCGAAGACTGGAAGGCCAGAGCCGATGCCGCCATGAAGTCGGGCACGCTGCTGCCGCCGGAGAAAGACAACGCCTGGGACGCCCTGCGCAGCATCCTGCGCCTCGACAGGAAAAACGTGTATGCGCTCGGCGCCGTCAGCCAGCTCAGGGAAATGCTCCAGAACCGCGGGGACACGAAGCTGAACAGCGGAGATCTGGCGGGTGCCCGCAGTGATTTCCGGCTGGTCCTGCAGTACTTCCCGGATGACAAATACAGCAGCTCGCGCCTCGCCGTGGTCGAGACCAGGATGGCCGAAGCCGCCCGGGCAGAACAGCAGCGGACTTTGCAGCTCCAGCAGGAGGAGCAGCGATCCCGGGAAAGGATCGCCAACCTCAGGATTTCAGCCATGAACGCCTACCGCGCCGGCGCCCGCGAAAAGTCTCTTTCAGATTGGCAGGAATACCTGAAGTATGAACCTGGCAGTGACGAAGCCTATTTCTATATCGGGGCGACTTATATGGAAATGAAGCAGTTCGACACCGCCATCCTGAATTTCGGAAAGTGCCTGTCGCTCCATCCCGGCAACGCTTACGCCCACCTCAATCTCGGCATCCTGTACGACCGGCATCGCAACGACCTTGAACAGGCGATCGAGCATCTGGAAAAGGCAAAGGCGCTCGGCGGGGCAGACAAGTACAGCCCCGAGCGGATCGAGGGCATGATCCGGGATCTGCGGGACCGGGTTCAACTGAGGACGATGCAGGCGACGCCCTTCGCGGTCGAGCACAAGCATACCTTTTCCAGCTGCCGGGGGAACCTGCGCATCACGAGTGAAGGGGTGGAATTCAAGACCGCGGAGACGGACCACAGCTTTTATGAGACTTACTCCGGCCTGCGCAATTTCTCGGTTGCGGGGGACGAGGTCGCGATCCGCACCCGGAACAACAAGAAATACAATTTCCGCCTTCTCAATCCTTCGGACGCCGAAAATGTCCGCCGGCTGTCGGCCATGCACATGAAGGATGAGCAGTAGCAGCGCCCGTTACAACTGTTTGCGCCCTCCATACGCAGGGGGCTGCGGCGGCGCTCCCCCTTTGTCATATCCCGGGTGTCTTGACCGGCGGAATAATCCGGCGATGCCCATCAACAGGCAGCCCAGCACCACGCCCAGCACGAGAGGTACAGGCTGCAGGTAACCGCGCGCCTGTCGGACCAGGTTGGAGGACTCGAGGAGTTGCTCGGTCCGGAACAGCGGGAGATCGTCGCCGTTCTTGTTGACGAGCTGCGCTGACAGAATGATGCGGCTGTCCTCGCCGCCTCGATTGAGAAGCCGCCAGCGCCAGGAGCCGCTGTCCCTCTCGCTGATTTCCTGAATCGCCTCCGGCTTGTCGGGCTGTATTTGCAGAGACTCGGAGCGGGAGTCGAGGTTTACGCGCAGCTTCCAGCGCTCCCCCAGAGATTGCAGAATCCGCCGTTCGGCCGGAGTTACCTTCACATAGTCGATCGAGTCCCTCGAGAAAACCGCTTCGCCGGTTCCTCCCTGATCGGCGCTCAGATGTCCGGGAAAGCGCCACTCGAAGGAACCGAGCGGGACATTGCCCAGGTAGACATTCACCGTGCGCGAGAAGACGCCGTTGTCGGAAGTCTCGTCCATGACCCGGGTGTTGAGGCTGGCGACCGAGAGCACAATGTTTTCCAGGTTATCCTTCTGCTGCCTGAGGAGGAAATATTGGCGGGCGAGGGAATCCTCCTTTGAGGTCAGTGCCCGGATGGTATCGTCCTTCTGGCGGACCGAGGTCTTCAAATCCTGGTTTTCCCCCGTCAACCGGGCGTTGTCGCCCTGCGCCTTCTGGAGGTTCGACCGCAGCGAGCCGTTTGCGGCCTGCAGGTCCTCGCTCTCCTTCTGGATCTTCATCATTCCCTGGCCGACTTCCGCGATCTGTGCGGCCAGGTCCCGGTTCGGGTCGATCCGGATCCTCAGCGAGCGTTGCAGATTGTTGAGCTCCCGCTGATAATTCTGGGAAACGCCGCGCGCGCTGCGCAGGTCGTCTCCGAGCCTGGTCAGCTGCGATGAGGAGCTCTCGATTTTCTCCTGCAGTCCCGCCACCTGGCCGCGGAGTTTGGATATCTCCGCCTGCTGGCTCTTCGATTCGGCCTCCAGCTTCTTGTTTTCCGCCTGCGCCTGCGAGATCTGTTTGCCGAGCTCCTGATTTCTGTTCTGCAGGGCTTCGATATCCTGCATCGCTTCCTGATAGGCGGGCAGTTTCGGCGCCACGTATTTCAGGACGGCATCGCGGTTTGTGCCCGCTGTGCCCGCGATATCCCTCGCGGCCCGGTCAAATTCCTGCTCCACATACGTCCGTTTCGCGTCCTCGATCTCGGTGTATTTGAGGCCTTCCGTGAATGTCGCCGCCAGGGCTGCGTCGAACACGCCGCTGTTCGGAAAGTTCTCCTGGAGCTGTGTGTCGAATCGGAAAACAAGCTCCACCGTCCCCGCCCCGGCGATTTCCCCCAGTTTGAACTTGATCTCTTCCCCGCCGAAATCGATGCCGAGCACGCGCAGTTGGTCACCCACCTTATACCGCGGGGTTCTCGCCAGAGCCGGATCGTGGCGGAAGGACTGCCCGGAGATCTGTACGTACTGCCTTTCCGAAAAAACCGGAATCTTGAGGAAAAGAGCTTTGTTCACGTAATTGCCGCGATAGCGCTCCTGGATGGCCCTGCTCACATCGGCGAAGGCGGAGCCGGCTCCCCAGGCCAGCAGGCACAAAGCAAAACCGAACACGATATGTTCCCAAAGCCTTGGTTTCATAGAAATCGCCTTCGTTGGCCGGCAACTCTGCCGGTTCAGGAATTTTGTTCGAGGAAAAATCATAACACAGAATCTCCGGCCGGGGATTTCCCCAGTGACGGGTTTTCGGCAATGCAAATCCCGGAGCGTGCCTGTCGACCGGATGTCTGCGCCAGGCCATGGACGGATCGCGATCTCGATGACGATCCTTATTCCGATCCGGCTTCCCGCTCGATCGGAGGACTTCGCCCTTGCCCCGATATACTGCCCGTGAGCTTGAAGCAGCCGAGCTACACGTGCTATAAGATCTTATACAGCAGGGGACGTTATTGCCTGACAGGTGACGATTGCATATCATACACGGCAGCCAGACGAACCAGGGAAGAGTGAGAACCTCCAACGAGGATTCCTTTGTGGCAAATCCTGACGCGGGCCTCTTCCTGGTTGCGGACGGGATGGGCGGGCATGCGGCGGGTGAGATTGCCAGCCAGCTGGCAGCATCCACGATCGAAGGTATGCTGGTGAGGGAGGCCTCCCCGGATGCGAATGTGCCCGAGATCCTGCGGCTCGCGGCCGAAGAGGCGAACCAGCGCGTGTTTGAGGCCCAACGGCAGGACCGCGCCCTCTCCGGCATGGGCAGCACGCTCACGGTCCTGTTTTTCCGCGGAGAAAAATATTACATCGCCCATGTGGGCGACTCGCGCGCCTACCGGCTGCGCAACGGAAGTCTCGACCAGCTGACACGCGATCACTCCCTCGTCTGGCACCTGTACGAAAACGGTGTACTGAGGAAAACGGATCTCTCCACGCACCCGCAGAAAAACCTGATTACACGATCGGTCGGCTCCCACCCGCAGGTCGAAATCGATCTGGAACAAGGGGAAGCGTGCGAAGGCGACATTTTTCTTCTCTGTTCTGACGGTCTGACGGACGGTGTTACCGACGATGGGATTCGCGGGATTCTTAACGCCCGGCTAAGTCAGCCGCAGCAGATGGCGGACCTGCTCGTGGATGCGGCCAATCTGGCCGGAGGTCCTGACAACATTACGGTGGTGGTGGTCAGGATCGCGGCCAATAATACAACGGCCGGCGCCGAAGGAAAACCCGGACCACCATGACCGTCTCCCGAATCGGTCGCTACGAAATCGAGAAGGAGCTTGGCCGCGGCGCAATGGCCGTAGTCTACCAGGCCACCGACCCGCTCATCGGGCGCATCGTGGCGATCAAAACCATCCGGCTGGAACACTCCCTCGTCATGGAACAGGAGGAACTGCGGCAGCGCCTGTATCGCGAAGCACAATCCGCGGGCGGTTTGAACCACCCTTCGATTGTTACCATCTACGACATCGGCCAGGCGGAAGACCTTGCCTATATTGCCATGGAATTCATCGATGGCCGGACACTCGAGGCCTGGCTCGCGGAGAATCCGATCCCCCCTCCGGAGCAGACACTGTCGATCATCGAGCAGGTAGCCTCCGGATTGGACTACGCCGCGGAAAAGGGAATCATCCACCGGGACATCAAGCCGGGCAACATCCTGCTGACCCGGGACCTGAAGGCCAAGATCGCCGATTTCGGTATCGCCAAAATCTCCATGGCCAAGTTCACCCAGACAGGCCTGATCATGGGAACTCCGTCCTACATGTCGCCGGAACAGGCCATGGGCAGGGATCTGGACGGCAGATCCGACCTCTTTTCGCTCGGCGTCATTTTTTATGAGATGCTGACCGGGGAGCGGCCTTTCACCGGGACCAATCCCACAACTATCATCTATAAGATCCTGCACGAAGAGCCGATCCCACCGCGCGAGCTGAACGTGTCGCTCCACGCGGGGCTCGACTACATCGTGCGCAAGATGCTCGCCAAAGATCCCGCACAGCGCTACCAGACATGCGCCGAATTCGTTCGTGATTTGAAGAACTACCTGTCGCTTCCCCCTGCGCCGGCAGCCGAAGCCCCGATGATGCCGGCCCCCACCCGCAAGAGGCGCTTGCGGCCTGCAATCGTGGCCGTGATCGCGCTCCTTGCGGTGTTGGGTGGCGGCTATTACTACTACGGGAATGTTTATTTGCCCGCCCACTCGCCAGCAGCATCGATGGACTCCCTCCCTGCGTCACACGCCGGACCGGTCGCGGGCGAAAGGACTGCGGGAACTCCGGAATCCGCTCCCTCTGCCAGAGGGGCGGCGCCGGATGCCGAAAAGACGGGAAAAAAGGCGGAGGAAGCACCAGCGGACCCCGGCACGTCCCCGGCCCCTCCGCCTGGCCCGGTAACGGCGAAGGAGCCTGGTGCCCTCGAGAAAAAAGCTCCGCCGCCCGAAGAGGCCATGTCTCCGGCGAAAGCCGCTCCTGCGAGAATCAACCTGGAGTTCACCGGCCCCGCTTACCGTTTCACGCTCTACGACGGCAGGCGGAAGCTGCAGGACTTCAGCGCAGCCGGATCCATTCAGGTGCCTGCAGGCCAGCACCAGTTCCGCGTTGTCGGTGAAGAAGTTTTTCTGGACCGCCGAATGGAACGGTCACGCCTGGCACCGGAACAAACCATCCTGATTTCCTTGCCCGCTCTGGGGAGTGCCTACATCGCGGTTCCCAACGACGCGTTCGAGGGCTGCGAGATCTTCGTGAACGACATCCTGCTGCCTGCGCCGTACCCCGCGCCGGTGCCGAAACTCGCGGCAGGCGACCACCGCATCCAATTCCGCTGGAATGCCGGGAAATATGCCGGCAAAGAGGTCTCTGCCACGATAAGTACCGATGCAGGGCATCACTACCTGATCACCGGCAATCCCGAAACCGGGAAAGTCGACATCCAGCTGGCCCGTTGAGCGGGAGCCGGAACCTCCAGCGCCGCAGCAGAGCACTCGGAGCCGCGACCGTCATTACTGTCCCCCGGCCGGGTTGGCCCAAACCTGGCAGACGGCTGCGTACGGGTGGTAGAATTGGGGATGGTCATGAGAATAAACGAGATCTTCCATAGCATCCAGGGAGAGTCCAGCTTTGTGGGATGGCCCTGCGCCTTCATCCGGCTTGCCGGGTGCAACCAGCGCTGCTCCTATTGCGATACCAGCTATGCCTTTGATGAAGGAACCGAGATGTCACTGTCGGCAATCCTCGAAGCGGTCGCATCTCATTCCACCCGCCTGGCTCTGGTAACCGGAGGAGAACCCCTGTTGCAGCCCGAACTGCCGATTCTGTTGTCCGCCCTTCTCGAGGAGGGTTACACCGTCTGCCTCGAAACAGGCGGACACATGCCCCTCGGCGGATTGGATCCGCGGGTGCATAAGATCATGGATCTGAAGTGCCCTTCCAGCGGCATGCAGGGGAACAACCTCTATGGGAACATCCGCCATCTGACCCGCAGTGACGAGGTAAAATTCGTGGTCGGGAGCCGCGCGGATTTCGATTGGGCCTGCCGGGTGGTCGTCGAATACGACCTGCCCGCGCGCGTGGCCAACGTCCTGTTCTCCCCGGTGTATGGAGGAGTGCGCTACAGCGATCTGGCCCGATGGGTTCTGGATTGCAGACTCCCGGTCCGCATGCAGCTCCAGTTGCACCGGATCATCTGGCCCGACATCGTGCGCGGAGTCTAGCCCGGAGCGTCGTGAAATGATGGGGCCGAGATTCATTGGACGCGGAGGAACGCCGAGAGGAGCTTTTGCCGCCTGGAAAGGGATCCGCACGCAGCGTGCATCGGCGGAAGCTCCTCCACGCAGCGGAATGCATGATCGGCAGCGTTCTTCCGCGTTCAAAAACCCCAGGCTTGCACTTCGTGAATCGCCCGGGTTACGCAGCCCGTTGTGCGCAGGTGAATGATCCGGCCAGATATCGGAGGGGAGAGCAGGCATGAACTCCTGGGACATTGTTTCTCAGGTCCGCCGGCGCACGCGCGAAGAAGAGGGAGCCCTTCATTCCCGGGCGCCTTTCCGCATCGCTCTTTGCTACCCGAGCCGGTACTCCGTGGGCATGAGTTCCCTCGGCTTCCAGACCATCTATCGGGAGATCCATTCGCACCCTGGCGCTGCTGCCGAGCGCGCCTTCCTCCCCGACACTCCCGGCGACTATCGCAGGCAGCGCATGCCGGTGTTTACCTATGAAAACGAGACGCCTCTCTCGGATTTCCCGGTAGTCGCGTTTTCGATCTCCTATGGGACCGCAACCGCAACCACCCCCTGATCCTGGTCGGCGGGCCGCTGACCAACTCCAATCCGCTGCCGCTGGCGCCGTTTGTGGATGTCGTGATCCTCGGCGAGGCGGAAGAACTGATTCACACGTTCCTTGATGCTGCCGCATCCTCGGATCGAGACGAACTTTTGAGCCGCTTGTCCTGCCTTTCCGGTTGCTTCGTGCCGGGGCGCACTCCCGGCCTGCCGCCGATCGCGAAAGCGGGGGACGAAAAGCTGCCGGCCCGCTCTCAGATCATCACCCGAAACACGGTGTTGAGCTCGATGTTTCTCATCGAACCCGAGCGGGGCTGTTCGCGCGGCTGCACGTATTGTGTGATGCGTCGAACGACCAACGGCGGCATGCGCCTGGTCCCGCCCGAATCGATCCTTGCGCTCGTTCCCGCGCATGCGCGCCGGGTCGGCCTGGTGGGGGCGGCCGTCACCGATCACCCGAGGATTGCCGAGGTGGTGCGCGGTGTCGTGGAAAGCGGCCGCGAGGTCGGCATCTCGAGCCTGCGCGCCGACCGTCTGGACGAGGAGCTGGTGGAGCTGCTGTGCCGGGGCGGTTACCGGACGCTGACAACTGCGGCGGACGGCACTTCCCAGCGCGTTCGCGACACGGTACGGCGCGGGACGAGAGAACGGCACCTGATCCGTGCCGCCGAGCTGGTGCGCAAATACGGGATGGAACGTCTGAAACTGTATGAAATGATCGGCCTGCCGGGTGAAACCGGGGAGGATGTGGCGGAGCTCGTGCGGTTCTCCCTCGAGCTGGCCCGAATCGCGCCGCTGTCGCTGGCGATTTCGCCTTTCGTCGCCAAACGCAACACGCCGCTCGACCGGGCCGCGTTCGAGCCTGTCGCATCCCTGGAAAAGAAGCTGGCCGGGCTGCGCGCTGGAGTGAAAGATAAGGTGGAAATACGCCCGGTATCGGCGCGTTGGGCCTGGGTCGAGTATCGGCTCTCCCAGGGAGGCGAAGCAGAAGGGCTCGCGGCGCTCGCTGCCTGGCGCGCCGGCGGCAGCTTCGGCGCCTGGAAGAAAGCCCTTGCCGGAAACCGTTGAAGAACGGAGTATAGGAAATAGTCCCCATGTCGCAGGC
>JAFNAG010000007.1 GCA_017860135.1 Acidobacteriota bacterium | reverse complement strand
CGGAAACAGCTGCGGCCGGGCTTTTCTTGCGCCGGGGCTGCTCCGCTTAGTCCTGTCCTTGCTCATGACTCTCCCTGGAAATTCGCTTCACCCTGTCCGCGAAGCCGGAGAAATCCGCCGGCCGGCTCCGAATGCCATGCGAATTTCCGGCGCATGTTTTTCCCGTTCAGCCACTCCCGGCACGGGCGTGGCTGCGTCCGGCAAGGAACTGCACGCAGCCTGCCGCGAAGGCAGCCATGCTGTAGAGATAGTAGAACCAGTGCATGGCAATGGAGCGCAGACAAAACCAGGCTCCGCCGTGCTCATAATAAAAGCGGTACTGCCTGCGGTTCAAGAAGACAGCCGCGAGAATTGCTGCGCCGGCGCCGGCCAGGAGCTCCGGATACCGGAAACCTGCGGCTGCGAGCAGCACTGCCAGGAGGATCAGAAGCGATGCGCTGCGCTGGGTCCAGCTCAGGTTCAGATCGTTGACGATTGTCCGGTAACGGAGTTGGAGGATGGTCCAGGGGAGAGCTCGATCGATGATGTCGCTGCGCAGCAGGCTGCGCAAGGTCCAGCGCTTCGCATGTGTGACCATGAGATCCTTCCTGAGTGCAATCCGGTATCCCCGTGCCCGCATCCGGTAGCCGAGCTCGATATCCTCAATGCTGGGTTTCCCATAGGATTCGTTGAAGCCGCCGAGTTTCAGGAACACTTCCCGCCGGATCGCCCCGCATCCTGTCCAGAAGGTCGAGGCATCCCGGGATGCATTCTGGTGCACGTAATGGTGGGTCAGGTTTTTGTATCGGGACAGAAAATTGGCCGCCGGAGGAGTGTCGTCATACGAACCGATTACCGCCGCCAGGCCCGGATCCGCGTCAAACGTCTCGGCCAGCTTGCGTATCGTGTCGGGGTGGCAAAACACGTCGGCATCGATGAAAAACAGGATGCTGCCGCTGGCGAGTTCAGATCCGCGGTTCCTGGCGAATGCCGGGCCGTGCGGAGTAGGGAGAGCCAGGAACTGGCGGGCATGGCGGCGCGCGATCTCGGCTGACGAGTCCGTCGACCCGTCGTCCACGAGGATCAGTTCGCAGTTGCCGTGATCGCTCCTGACCAGAGCCAGCAGGCAGGCCTCGAGATAGGCGATAGCGTTATGGAAGGGAATGATGACGGAAACCCGGTCCGAGGAGGGCGTCTTCACAGGGCGTGCACCTTTCTCAACAAGCGACGGAGCCGCAGGCAGGAACCCATCCATCCGGACTCAATCCCGCGAAACAAGCCCGGCACGCGCAGGTAATATGGGTCGACGCGCTGCAGCGCCACAGGGTCGCTGGTGCCGCGGGCATGACCCAGTCCGGTGGTGCAGCCCGCATCGAAAATCGCGCGCGCCCTGCGGCGCACGCGGGCGTCACGCGCGCCGCACGGGCAGGCGGGGCAGCGCACTGGTGTGCCGCATGCCTCCCGGAGGAACCTCCGGGATTCCTGCAGCTCGTGTTCGAGAGCGTCGTCGTCGAGTTTCGTCAGGCGTGCATGCGTCGCTTTGTGGGAGCCGGTTTTCCACCCCGCGGCTGCAAATTTTCCTAACTCATCCCCCCTCAGCAGAGAAAGCCGGGGGATCCGCCAGTTCCCCCTGTCCCAGGAGTTTTCGGAGCCGCAGAAATCCGAAACGGCAAAGCGGGTGGCCCGGAATCCGTACCTACGCAATACGGGAAACGCAGCCTCCGGAACAGAACGGCAGCCGTCATCAAAAGTCAGGGCAATCCTCCGTTCCAGGCCGATTTTCTCCCGCTTCAAGAAGGCGGCAACCTCGGAAACCGTGAGCGACTGGAATCCTCTGGCCGCCAGATGCTGCATCTGCCGTTCCAGCAGCTCCGGCGGCGCGGACAGCAAGGAGCCCGACGAATCGATGGAATGATAGGTGCGTATGGGCTGGATCGTCATGTCACCGGCGGCGGAAACGGAATTCGAGAAACGAGTATATGCAGCGCCGATGTGGATGTAAAGGGAACTTCCCGGCCCTGTAAGGCAAGCGCAGAGTCCGCTGCTCAGGTCTGAATCGCGGTCGGGCGACGGCCATGCTCGGATATCATGTCGGCATGCAGTCCTTCAGCGATGGCGATCCCGCAACCGATTGCGATGCCGAGGCCGATTCCAGAGACCGTGTCGGACTCCGCCGCCGTCATGCCCGGCTATGGTATAAATATGATCTTGCAGGAAAGGGGGCGAAATTGACGTTTCTGAGGCCTACCCGGGTCAAGAGAGTCAGCGCGTTTCAGACCGACCTGTATTGGAATGACGGGCACACGGGCTCCTATCCGTCCTGGTATTTGCGCGAGAATTGCCCGTGCGCTTCGTGTGTGGAGGAGTTTACGGGACGGCGACTGATCCTTCAGGGAAGCATTCCTGCGGGCATCGAGCGGACCGGAGTGGAGCCGGTGGGAAACTATGCGCTCAGGTTCTCCTTCAGCGATGACCACGATACCGGGATATACTCTTTTGACTATCTGCGCAGAATCTGCCCCTGTGCCCAATGCCTTCCGGATGGTCTCCAAGAACCGCCGCCGCGTGTGACGAGACCGGGTTCCTTCGAAGCGTGATTTTGCGCCGGACCGCGACATCCGACGGGTGGCGTCGATGCGCCGGCTTTGATCCGTGGGATCGGGATGGAGGCGTCGCTCTGATGAAACACATTCCGGAAAAGGGCGCCGTGCTGGGATCGCTGTTGCGGCACAGGATCCTCATCCTTGATGGCGCCATGGGGACAATGATTCAGCGGCTTTCACTGGATGAGGCCGCCTACCGCGGGGCGCGCTTTGCCGGCCACCACTGTGACCTGCGGGGCAACCACGATCTGTTGAATCTCACACGCCCCGATCTGGTCCGGGAGATTCACAGGCAGTATCTTGCGGCGGGCGCAGACCTCATCGAAACCAACACCTTCAACGCCAACGCTGTCTCCCTGGCGGACTACGGCCTTGCGGACCTCGCTTATGAGATCAACCTGGCAGCGGCAGGCGTCGCCCGCGCCGCTGCCGCCGAAGCGGAGGAAGCGAATGCGTGCCGGCCGCGCTTTGTCGCCGGGGCCATGGGTCCCACGAACAAGACTGCTTCCATGTCGCCGGATGTCGCGAATCCGGGCTACCGCGCCGTGACATTCGACCAACTCGTCGCCGCCTACACGGGGCAGGTGCGCGGATTGATGGACGGCGGCGTGGATGTCCTGCTGGTGGAGACCGCGTTCGACACCCTGAATGCCAAAGCCGCGCTTTTCGCAATCGACCAGTGCTTCGAACTGCTTTCCCGCCACATCCCGGTGATGGTTTCCATGACGATCACCGATGCAAGCGGACGCACACTCTCGGGACAGACGCCGGAGGCGTTCTGGATCTCGATTTCACACGCAGCCCTCCTGAGCGTAGGAATCAACTGCGCGCTGGGACCGGCTGAGCTGCGCATGCATGTCGAGGATCTGTCCCGGCTGGTCCCGGTGTTCGTCAGCTGCCATCCCAATGCCGGGCTGCCGAATGCCTTCGGAGGTTACGATCAAACGCCGGAGGATATGGCGCGCATCCTCGGGGAATATGCGGCAAACGGATGGCTCAATATCGTGGGCGGGTGCTGTGGGACGACCCCCGATCACATCCGCGAGATTGCGCAAGCGCTCGGACGGCACAGGCCCCGCATCCCGCCGCGCACTGAGCCTTACACACGCCTGAGCGGCCTGGATGCCCTCACGTTCCGGCCAGACACGAATTTCGTAAACGTGGGGGAACGGACGAATGTGGCCGGTTCGCCCAGGTTTGCCCGTCTGATTCTCGGCGGCAAGTTCGAGGAGGCCCTGGATGTGGCGCGCCAGCAGGTGGAAGGCGGGGCGCAGGTGATCGACGTCAACATGGACGACGCCATGCTGGACGCGGAATCCGCCATGACGGCGTTTCTCAACCTGATCGCTGCCGAACCCGACATTGCGCGCGTCCCGGTCATGATCGACAGCTCCAAATGGACCGTCATCGAGGCCGGATTGAAGTGCCTTCAAGGGAAGGGGATCGTCAACTCGATCAGCCTCAAGGAAGGGGAGGAGGAATTCAAGCGACGGGCGCGCCTGGTCCGGCGATACGGCGCCGCCATGATCGTCATGGCTTTCGACGAGGAAGGACAGGCGGTAACCACCGATCGGAGGTTGGAAATCTGCAGACGGGCACACCGCATTCTGCACCAGGAGGCCGGGATTCCCGAAGAGGACATCATCTTCGACCCCAACGTCCTGACGGTGGGCACGGGGATGGAAGAACACAATGATTATGCCGTGAGTTTCCTGGAAACCACCCGCGCGCTGAAACAGTCATTTCCGCGCTGCAAGGTAAGCGGAGGTGTGAGCAACGTGTCCTTTGCGTTTCGGGGTAACGACGGCATCCGCGAGGCGATGCATGCGGCATTCCTCTTCCACGCAGTCCATGCCGGCCTGGATATGGGGATCGTGAATGCCGGCCAGCTGCCGGTTTATGAAGAGATTCCCGATGATCTTCTGCAGCGCGTCGAGGATTTGCTTTTGAATCGCAGGCCGGATGCGACCGAACGCTTGACCCGGTATGCCGAGTCCGTCGGACAGAAGGGAAAGGCTGAAGAGGAAGCGGAAGAGGAGGACTGGCGGGCAGGGAGCCTGGAGGAACGTCTTGCGCACGCACTGGTCAAAGGCATTGCCGGCGGGATTGAAGCCGACGTGGAAGAGGCCCGAATCAAGTACGGCGGACCTCTCCGCGTGATCGAAGGCCCTCTAATGGCCGGAATGAACCTCGTCGGCGATCTGTTCGGGTCAGGGAAAATGTTCCTTCCCCAGGTCGTCAAGAGCGCGCGGGTGATGAAAAAGGCGGTGGCCGGACTTCTTCCCTACCTGGAAGCCGCAAAACTTGCCGGCGCAGGCTCCAGCGCGAGGGGAACCATCATCCTGGCCACTGTAAAAGGAGACGTGCACGACATCGGGAAGAACATCGTGGGCGTGGTTCTCGGCTGCAATAATTACGAGATCGTGGACCTTGGAGTCATGGTCCCTCGCGAAAAAATCCTCAGCACGGCGCGAGAGAAGGACGCGGACATGATCGGCCTCAGCGGTCTGATTACTCCCTCCCTGGAGGAAATGGTGCTGGTGGCGCGCGAGATGGAACGGATGGGATTCCGGGTCCCATTACTGATCGGCGGAGCTACCACGAGCCGGGTGCATACGGCGGCGAAGATCGCGCCTGCCTACTCCGGCCCCGTCGTCCATGTGCCTGATGCTTCACGCGCGGTCAGCACGGTGAGCGACTTGATGCAGCCGACCGGGAAGGAACGCTTCATGGAGAAGGTTCGGCTCGAGCAGGAGGAGATTCGCGCACGGCTGCGGGATCGGAAACCCCCGAGAGAGCTGGTGACGCTCGATCAGGCGCGCGCCCGTAAGATCGTGATTGATTGGGGAAGCGAAGTGATTCCCGTACCCGCTTTCACCGGGTCGCGGACCTTGGCGGACATGCCGTTGGATCAGATCGTTCCGTTCATCGACTGGACCCCATTCTTCCACGTGTGGGAGCTGCGCGGCAGGTATCCTCAGATTCTGGACGATGCCGAGGCCGGAGATCGGGCTCGCGAGCTCTGGCGCGACGCCCAAGCGTTGCTGGCGGAAATCGTGGCGCGGCGCATGCTGGCTGCCAAGGCTGTGTACGGCTTTTTCCCTGCCAACAGCAGCGGCGACGACATCGAGGTGTACGCGGACGAATTCCGGTTGCAGCTGCAGGCCACTTTTCACACGCTGCGCCAACAAAACGCAAGACCGGAAGGGCAGTTCCATTATGCGCTTGCCGATTTTGTTGCTCCGAAGGATACGGGCGTGCGGGATTACCTCGGCGCATTCGCCCTGACTGCCGGAATCGGCACAGACGAACTTTGCCGCCGGTTTGAACGGGATCACGACGACTATCGTTCCATCCTGACAAAAGCTCTGGCCGATCGCCTGGCCGAAGCGTTCGCCGAATTCCTGCACAAGAAGGCGCGGGAGGAGTGGGGGTATGGACTGCAGGAACAACTTGGAATCGAAGATCTGATCCGCGAGCGCTACCGCGGAATCCGCCCCGCACCCGGTTACCCGGCCTGTCCGGATCACACGGAAAAGCGGACTCTTTTCGACCTGTTACAGACGCAAGAGCGCACCGGCATACTCCTCACGGAGAATTTCGCGATGTTGCCGGCCAGTTCCGTGTGCGGTCTCTATTTTGCGCATCCCCGGGCCAGGTATTTCGCAGTCGGAAAGATCGGGCGCGACCAGGCGGCCGATTACGGGGTGCGCAAGAAGATGCCTCTGGACGACGTCGAGCGCTGGCTGGCCCCGTACCTCGGATATGAACCCGAATCCCCATCTTAAGTAAGGGAGGCCGCCGGTTCTTTGATTACTCTTCCATGACGTCGAAGAAGTGGTTGTAATAAATCTTCTGGGTGGGGTCCGGGATGATCCCCTGGGCAAGGCAAGTATAAATGGCTTTGGAGGCGGCTCCGACGGTATCGGAGGCCTGAAAGCCCAATATGTCACTCGCCTTGCGGAAACTTACCCGGTAGTCTCTCACGTCGAGGCTCTTGTCGTCATGCTCGACCTTGACGCCGTTCAGGGCCTCCGCGATGATCTGCGCGATGCTCTCTATCTGATAGTTTTGTTCGTCGGAGCCGATGTTGAAAACCTGGTTTCCGACATCCGCGAGGTCGGCTTCCAGGCACTGCACGTAGGACTCGGCCGCGTCATTGACGCTCAACAGCGGCCGCCACTGTGTGCCGCCGAACACGCGGATCTTTCCTTCCGAGAATGCATGCATGGTCATGGTGTTGACCACGAGATCGAAGCGCATCCTGGGGGAGCAGCCATACAGAGTTCCCATTCTGAGAATGGTCGGGGCGAAATACCCGTCTCCCATCGACAGGATTGCCTGCTCGGAGGCAATCTTCGTGCGGGCGTAAAGAGAAACGGGACGCAGATCGGAGTTTTCGTCCAGAAGTGTATTGCCCAGCCCGTAGACGCTGCAGGTGGAGGCATACAGGAATCGGTTGATGCATTGATGTTTGCAGGCCATCGCCAGCGCCTGCGCCGCGATCACGTTGGTCTCGATCGTCTCCTTCGGGCGCAATCTCGAAGCAGGATCACCCACGATCGCCGCCAGCAACACGACCGCGTGGACACCGTCGAGAGCGCTCACGCACGTGTGGATGTTCCTCAGGTCCCCCTCAATGATCTCCAGCATCGGGGTCCGAGGCATCTGCTCCAGCGACCGCCTGCCGTAAAGGAAACTGTCCAGGATGCGCACGGTGTAGCCGCGCGTGAGGAGCTGGGCGGTCAGGACGCTGCCGAGATACCCGGCACCCCCTACGATCAGGACTCGCTTGAGGCGGCCACGGTTGGCACCGACACCGGTAGACGATGCGGAGGCGTGCTCCAGATCTTCGAGAGTGAAAACGTCGACGATCCTGCCGTCTTTGTCCAGGACGGGAATATGCTCGACTCCGTGCAGCGTGAGATCCGAGAGCACATTGCGTACCACCTCTTCGCTGCCGAGATCCGCCTGGCGCACCGCGTATTGATGGTGGTACGGCTGCGCACTGACCGGATCCGTTTCGCTGACGCCGCTGATGAGGAGCCTGCGCAGGTCGCTTGCCGAAGCCGTGCCGTGGTAACGGCCGTCGGCATCGATAATGAAACCGGAATCGTAGTTGCTCCTCTCCAGGAGCTGGATTGCCTCCTTGATACTGATGTTCTCCGGAATGCCGGCCGCATTTCGCTTCATCGCCTCTGCCTCAGAGAGTCCAGATACCGGCTGGCATATAGAGAGAGTGCTTCCTCGTAGCGGTGCCGCGGCTCCCAGCCGAGGAGGTGCTTCGCCTTTTCCGAAGATATGAAACGGCCCTTGAAATTCCCTTTCCGATCTTCCACAAATTCGATCCTGGCGGTCCTCCCCAGGATCCGCTCCAGGGCCTGGACGACCTGGAGCACGGTCACCTTTTCTGTTCCATTCAGATTAAAAATCTGGTTCCTGGCGCTTTCCTGGAGGCACGCGACGTTTCCTTCGGCAAGATCTTTAACGTATATGAACTGCCTGTACTGGCTGCCGTCGCCGTGGATGCGGATGGTCTCATCTTTGAGAATCTTCCGGATGAATGTCGGCGTGACGGTTTCCGGTCTGGCGCGTTCCCCGAAAGGGATCCCATAGCGCATGATGGTATATTCGGTACCGTACAGGTTTCGGTGTCCGATGCAGAACAGTTCGGCGGCTATTTTGGAGCAGGTATAGATGTGATCCGGGTCCCGGGCGTAGGGACAATCCTCGGCAATCACCACTTCTTCGTTTCCATCCGTCGAGCCGTAAACCCACTCCGTGGAAGCCAGCACAACCCGGGCGGCGTCGACCCTGCGTGCAGCTTCCAGTACGCACAATGTGGAATGCGAGGTGTTCTCGTTGGAGAACAGCGGGCTTTCGAAAAACCGGTTCACATTGGCCTCGGCAGCCAGGTGGTAAATCACGTCACCGGACCGGACGGCCTTGACGAGCCGGTCGAGGTCCCGCGCGTCCCCTCGCACATGTTCGCACCCCGGAGAATGCTGCGGCGTATCCAGATCATAAATGCATGTCTCGTGGCCGCGCGCCACGAGGGAATCCACGACATGGGATCCTATGAATCCGGAACCTCCGGTGACCACGACTCTCATTCCAGCTCCCGCTCTCGCATGCAAACAGGTATTGCTTGCATTCCGGATCCACCATGCCGCGGCCAGGCCGCCGCACCGCACCTCTGCGGAAGAAATCCCACCGCGCCTGCGGAGAATGCCTGCGAGCGAGCTGTCTTATTATCCCAAGAACGCTCGTGGAACAAGCAAAATCCGGAAAATGGCCACTCAATCCTCGCGAATCCCTGCGCTTACTCGAGTTGCGCTTTCATAATGCATTTCGCCGGCTTGGAACAGTTAAGGGTCTGCAAAGAAAGCCACGAATTTCACGAATTCTCACGAAGTATTATCTCCCTTGATGCGAGCCATACGATGCGGTTTTCGTGATCATTCGTGGAATTCGTGGCAGTTTTCTTCGGGCTGGCTAAACAATTACCCGTTTTGTTTCCGGTTCCTCTCCCTGTTGCACTCTTCGCCGTTTCTGACAATTGGCAATATGTCAACTTCGGGGCTTGGGATCTGCCAATGCAGCATGTTGAAGTGAAACCTAAAATGGCTTGCGACCCACAGCGGATAATGCGCTGTAGGGGAAACGGTTTCTGCTTAACGGATGGGCGCGAGAGTCACGCCGAAGGTCGCCGGGGTGCTTAAGGGTTTCTGGAATCAATTGCAGCTTGCCGGAGTTCCCAGGGAGGGATCCTCCAGCTGGGTGGAGACGTTTCGACGCGGGAGGTCCGGTGTTCCGATGGTGTCCGGAGAGGCTCTAACCGACTACTTCTTCCAGGGCATAAACCACCTGATCTGCCTGCTCATGGGACATGCCGGAGAAAATAGGCAGGCAGATGTGCCTTGCGCACAGGTCTTCTGATACCGGCAGCGGGCCCGAGGCATATTGTTCAAATACAGGCTGCCTGTGGAGGGGGGCTTCGTACACTTCTCCGGCCAGCGACACGCCGTAGCGTTCGCGGAGGCGGTTTTTCAGCTCCTTCCGGTCGGGCCGTTCGCGAAGTACAGCGATATATTTATAATAATTGCAGATTCCGTGCTCGGGGACCTGCAAAGCAGCCAGGTGGCGCAGGCGGGACAATCCACTGTCATAGATGGCGGCGGTCTGCCGTCGGCTGGCGATCATGGAGGGCAGGCGCTCGAGGTGTTTGAGCCCGATGATGGCGTGGGGTTCGGACAGGCGCCAATTGTAGCCCATGCGCACGTGAGCGTTCTGGGTAAAACTGGCCTTCCCCTGGTCGCGGTAGATGCGCGCCTCTTCGGCGAGGCGACGGTCCCGGGTGACGATCATGCCGCCTTCGGCGCATGTCATGACTTTGGTGGGGTAAAAGCTGAACGAACCTGCAATGCCGAACGCTCCTGCGGGTGTTCCGCCGAGCGAGCAGCCGTGAGCGTGGGCGGCGTCTTCCACCAACCAGATCCCCTTGCGTTCCGCCAGGGCAGCCAGCTCCGGCATGCGCCCGGAAACTAGTCCGCCGATGTGCACTACGATTACTCCCGCTGTTTTTGAGGTCAGTTTTTTTTCGACATCTTCAGGGCGGACGCCGAACGACTCCGGGTCCATGTCGACGAAAACGGGACAGGCGCCGGCGTGCACTACGGCAGCCGCGGTGGCAAAAAACGTGTTGGTCGGCACCAGGACATCTTTCCCTTCGGCCTCGAGAGAACGGAGAATGATCTCGAGAGAGCTTGTGCCGCTGTTGACTGCGACGGCATGCGGCATGCCGCAGAAGGCGGCGAACTTGTCCTCGAATGCAGCTCCGTAGCGGCCCAGGGTGAGCTGTCCCGATTCCAGCACCTCCTGGATACGCTCGGCGATCCAGAGCCGGTCTTCCGGAAGAAACTGGATTTTCGCAGCCGGGATTATCCGCCCGGACACGGCAGGTGTGGGATCCTTGTCTGGCAGTGTCATGACTGTTTCCTTTCCGTGCCATTACCCAAGGGTATCGGAAACGGCGCAAACCCGGAACTTGCCCTATTGCCTCGGACCGCTACATGATGTCGATTCCAAACTCGATACCGATTCCCGGCGGTGCGCGGGATCACTCCGCCTCGCAGGGCAGGCCAAGACCACGCCTTCAGGGTGTGGGAGCGGACTTGGGCGCCTCATCTATGTCTCACCGCCTCCTCGGGCGATGAATATCACGCCGATTATGATGAGAGCGATGCCGGCCCACCGGAGTGGCGACACCTGCTCTTTCAGGAACATCACGGCGAGGAACGCGGCAAATCCGTACTCGATTGCGGTCATCGGCAGGGCGACTGTGACGTCGGTCCAGGATAGCGCCGCGAGAAAGAGGACGTAAAACACCGTATTCAGGAATGTCCCCATGATCACGTAGGCGTTGCGCGCCGCGTGGCCGAAATACACAAGCAGGGCCATGGGCGCATAGTCCTCCAGGGATCCGACCTGCTGCATCCCCTTGCGCACCAGGATCTGTCCCACCGCCGCGGATGCGGCGGCCAGGGTCATCGCCACAAGAACTCGAACCATCGTCATTTCCCCCATCGATGAGCGGCCTTGCGAGTCATGAACCCGGCAGTCCCGGGTTGCCCTCAGAGCGGAAAGCCGCTCCTGGAGCGCCCTTGCCGGCCGGCAGATCGGAATACGAAATCCTCTCGATGCCGGCGTCGGTAAAGGCGCCGATGACCTCCGGGTCGATCAGCGCCGCAAATTCCTCTTCGTGCCTGTAATCGGGCATGTGGCGCAGGATTTCTGCGCAAGTTCGGATGGCCGGGTGAAAATACATCTCGGTGACGCCCTCCGGAAGCCGCTTCAGGAATGCCAGTACCCGCTTTCGGGTCATCCCGCCGCTATGCGTCATGCCGAACACATAATCGTTGGCGTGCATGCCCGCCCGGCGGATGCGCGCCTTCATGAGCGACAGCCACGGCGCCAGAAAGGCGGCGGCCGCCAGTTTCCCGGCCAGTCCATCTCTTGTGGCACGCCAGCAGAGGATGGGGGGCTCAAAAGGGACCCGCAGCGCGCGCATGCCGTAGTCCCGCCCCGCCTTCAGGACCAGGTCCAGGATGCCGGGGTGGATGTGCATGTGATTGTGGGCATTCACGTGATCCAGCGGAAGCCCGGTCCGGCGGAAGGCCTCAAACTGTGCTCGGATCTCCGCCTCGAGCTGGTGCCGCGCTGCTTTGCGGAAAAAGTAGCGGAAGCCGGCGCGCACCAGTTGCGTCGGGAATTCGCCGTTGCTGTCCACCAGGTCGGAAACCTGGTTTACGGGGAGGACAGGTCGTCCCTCTACCAGCACCAGATGCAAGCCCACTCTCAGCGCAGGCAGCGTCTGCGCGCGACGTATGGCGTCGGCTGCCGCCGGCGCGCCCACCATGAGGCTCGCGGTGGTGAGAATGCCCCGGCTGTGAGCTTCGGTGACAGCCTCGTTGACGGGCAGGGCCAGCCCGAAGTCGTCGCCCGTGATAATGACCCGCCTCAAGGTGGCTTCTCCCTGGTCAATGCATGGTCCGATCGTCAGCGTGGCAGGTTTCCGTTGTCCCTGGGGCGGCAACCGTGAAGCCGAGTGCGCAAAGTCCCGTGGCCAGGCTGCTCCCCTGCGCCGCTTCGACAAGGAAGTGCCGGAACTCCGGACGCAGGGCATATTGGTTGCGCAGCCGGTCGAAAAGCGCCGCTGCGGCATCGTCGGGCATGCCGATCACGCCCCTGAGATTCATGTCGTCCCGGCGGATATCATATGCTTGCAGCACCAGCGCGCGCATTGCGTCCTGTTCTCTCCGCCCGTTGCCGGCCTGCAAACGCTTCCGGGTCGGGAACATGCTCCGATTCCCCCACTGTGCGTCGATGTTTAGGCAACGGCACATCTCCCGGAACACCAGATCAGTGCCGCGCACTTTGCCGTCCAGGCTGGAGCCGGCGACATGCGCTGTGCCGATGTCCGTCAGTTGCAGCAATCCGCGATCGATGTGCGGTTCGTTCTCCCAGACGTCAAGGGCTGCGCCCCGGATTGTGCCATCCCGCAAGGCCCGCTTCAAATCGGTTTCGCAAATGATTGCACCCCGGGATGTGTTGATGAGGAACTGCCGCCCGGACAGCTTCCGGAGGACCTCTCGTGCGATCATGTGCCGAGTGCGGTAGGGGCCATCGGTGGTCAGCGGCACATGCAGCGTCAGGATGTCGGCTTCGAGGACATCATCGAGGCTCCCATACCTTGGATTCCCCGTGCTCTCGCGGAGCGGAGGATCGCACAGTAAAACGCGCATGCCGAGGGCCTCCGCCTTCCTCTCTACCAGGCTCCCGATATTGCCGACACCTATGATGCCGATGGATTTGTCCGCGAGGATCCAGCCGCGGCGCTCCGCGATCTCCAGGAGCGTGGCGACGACATATTCGGCTACGGAGTTGGCGTTGCCTCCCGAAGCGTTCGCGAATCGAACGCCGCGGCCCCGGAGATAGTCGAGATCCAGATGGTCCATTCCGATCGAAGCTGTGCCGACAAACCGCACGGAAGTCCCCTCAAGAAGTCCTGCGTCGACGCGGGTTACAGAACGGACGATGAGTGCATCCGCATCGCGAATATCTGCGGCGCGCAAGGAACGCCCCGCAAACAGGCGCACCTCGCCGGCCTGTGAAAAAGCCTCCGTCACGTAGGGTATGACCTCATCCGCCGCGATAATCATAGATCTTCCGAGGGACGACCATAATGCAGGCTTTTCCACCCGAAATCAAAAGAAACCTGCGCAATCCGCCGCACTGCCGTCGACTTCGACAGGATATCGATAGCGAGTCCGATGGCGATTGCAGTACCGATTCCAATCGCGATGCACATGTCTGAAGTCTGTGGCCCTCGAGAGCGTTTCGGTTGCGATCCCGATACCGATCCCAACCCCGAAGGTGGCGCGGAATCGACACGCATTCCGGGTTTGGCAGTTTGCTGCCTGATGTCTGTGGTTGGAATCCTCCGCCACTACTCCGCATTCCGAAATCCGGATTCCGCACTCGAGAGATATGTTGAGCAAAGAGGCGTTCATGCCTGATAATCAGATGTCAGCTTGCCCGGGAGGAAGTCATGGATTTCGGCAACGATGGCCAACTTACTGTCACGCATTTGTCGCGACTTTTGCGCCGCCGCAGGATCTCGCCCGTGGACCTGACGCGGGCCCTCCTGGACCGCATCGATCGCATGGACAGGCATCTGAATTCCTTTATTACCGTGACGCACCAGCCGGCGACGGCCCAGGCGAAGCGCGCCGAAAGAGAACTCGCCAGGGGTGAATACCGCGGGCCGCTTCATGGCATTCCCATCTGCCTGAAGGACCTTTTTTACACCCGGGGAGTGCGGACCACAGCAGGGTCAAAAATCCTGCGCCACTTCATCCCGGAGGAGAATGCGGTGGTGGTCGACCGCCTCGATGCAGCCGGCGCCATACTGCTGGGAAAGACGAACCTCCACGAATTTGCATACGGCGCCACCAACCTGAATCCGCACTATGGCGCGGTTCACAATCCCTGGGCGACGGGAAGGCTCGCCGGAGGCTCCAGCGGGGGGAGTGCGGCTGCAGTTGCGGCAGGCTTTTCCGTGGCCTCCTTGGGAACAGACACGGGCGGATCGATCCGCATTCCCTCGGCCGCCTGCGGATGCGTCGGGCTCAAACCCACGCACGGACGGGTGCCGCTCGGCGGCGTCATCCCTCTGGCCCCGAGCCTCGATCACGTCGGTCCGATCTGCCGCTGCGTCGAAGACGCGGCCCTGGTTCTGGAAGTCATCGCGGATCGCGATCCGCGCGAATCAGGCTCTTCGCGACGCTCGGGAGATAGGTTTACCCGCGATCTGAAAAAGGGAGCGCAAGGATTGCGTGTCGGCGTGCCGCGGCAGTTCTTCTTCGAGCGCCTTCAGCACGAAGTGCACGATAATGTCATGGCGGCAATCTCCGTGCTGGAGGAGAATGGCGCCGATGTCTGCGAAGTCGATCTCAAGTCGATGGGTGAGACCGCCAGGCTGGCGGGCGAACTCACGGTTGCAGAAGCCCTTGTCTATCACTGGAAGTGGGTGCAGAAACGGCCCCGGGATTATGGGGCCGATCTGCGCATCCGCTTCCAGGAGGGGCTGGCGGTTCCCGCATTCCGGTACCTGCAGGCACAGGAGCTGCGTCGGGCCTACGCGCTGGAATTCGAGAAGGCCATGCACAAGGTCGACGTTCTGGCTGTCCCCACGCTCCCCGTCACGGCGCCGCGCATGGAAGATGACGAAGTGATGTCGGGCCGTGCGAAGGAGAACGTGCGCATGGCCATGCTGCGGCTGACGAGGCCCGGCAATCTGACGCGGCTGCCTGCGATCACGGTGCCGTGCGGATTCGGCGCCGCGGGCCTCCCGACGGGATTGCAGTTGATCGGCAAAGGGAATGATGAGAGTACGGTGCTGCGCGCCGCGTACGCGTACGAGCAGGCGACTCCCTGGCATGGGATGTTTCCCGCAGATCCTTCCTAGTCTTCCGGCAGGTGTTGAGATGAAGATTGCAATGGTGCAGATGAACGCAACCGTCGGGGACATCCCCGGCAACCGCGACGGGATTCTGCAGGCGATGACCCGGGCGCAGCGCATGGGAGCCTCCATGGCCGTTTTCCCCGAGCTCTGCCTTACGGGTTATCCGCCCAGAGATCTTCTCGGGCTTCGCGGTTTTGTGGAGGCAAATCTCCGGGCCATTCATGAGATCGCACAGAAAACCGGCCGTATGGCCGTTATCGCCGGATTTGTCGACCGGAATCAGGAGCCGGAGGGAAAGGAGCTATACAACGCCGCGGGCTTCCTCTGCGAGGGCGAAATACGCGCGGTGATCCACAAGACGCTCCTTCCTACCTACGACGTCTTCGACGAGGGCCGCTATTTTGAACGGTCTCGCGAAACCAGGCTGGTGCCGTTCCAGGGGCGCACGGTGGGGATTTCCATATGCGAGGATGCCTGGAATGACAGGGGCTTCTGGTCCAATCGCATGTATCGCACCGATCCGATCCAAAACCAGATCAACATGGGTGCGGATCTGCTGGTCAACATCTCCTCCTCCCCCTTCGAAATGCACAAGCCGCTCATCCGTTACCGCTTGCTGCTGGGTCATGTCCAGAAATATCGTGTGCCGCTCCTTTACGTCAACCTTGTGGGCGGCAACGACGATCTCCTTTTCGACGGCAACAGCATCGCGCTGGGGCGGGCGGGCAATCTGATCGCCCAGGGCAAGTGTTTCCGCGAGGACCTGCTCCTGGTCGATCCTGACTCCACAGGGGATCAAAGTTACCGTGAAGGGGAGCCGATGCAGGACCTGTTCGAGGTGCTGGTCATGGGCACGCGCGACTACGCGCGAAAATGCGGGTTCCGATCCGCTGTCCTCGGCTTGAGCGGCGGCATCGATTCCGCTGTCACGGCGTGCATTGCCGCGGAGGCTTTGGGAGCGGAGAATGTGCTGGGCGTGGCGCTTCCCTCCACCTATTCGGCGCCAGAAAGCTTCGACGATGCCCGTTCTCTGGCGCAGAGCCTGGGGATCGCTTTCCAGATGGTCCCGATTCAGTCATTGTTCCAGGAATACCGCTCGGTGCTATCCGGAGTGTTTGCCGGGCTTCCGGAGGACGTCACGGAAGAGAACATTCAGGCGCGGATTCGAGGCACCCTGCTGATGGCGCTCTCGAACAAGTTTGGCCACCTGGTGTTAAGCACGGGCAACAAGTCGGAGTTGGCTGTGGGGTACTGCACGCTGTACGGCGACATGGCGGGCGGCCTGGCTGTGATTTCCGATGTGCCCAAGACCGATGTATACCGGCTCGCAGGCTACATCAACCGCTCGCGCGAGATCATCCCGGCAAACACGATACGGAGGGCGCCGACTGCCGAGCTCCGTCCGGGTCAGACCGACCGGGAAACCCTGCCTCCCTACGAAGTCCTCGATGCCATCCTGCATCTCATCGTGGAGGAGCAGATGAGTGTCGATGAGATCGCGGCGAAGGATTACGAGAGGCCCGTGGTGGAGTATGTGGCGAGGATGATCTACCATAGCGAATACAAGCGCCAGCAGGCTGCGCCGGGACTGAGAGTGTCGGCGCACGCTTTCGGCAGCGGACGCCGCATGCCTGTTGCCATGAAACTACGCTTTTAGCGACCGTGGGGGGAGCCTTGTTTTCAGACGCACTGCTCACAGACCTGTATGAATTCACGATGGCGATGGGCTATCTCGAACACAACAAGGCCGAAGACACGGCGGTCTTCGACCTCTACTTCCGCCACAATCCCTTTCGCGGGGGGTATGCCATTGCCGCGGGGCTGGAAAACGCGGTTCGTGCCGTCATCGGCATGAAATTCGGCGTGCGGGAGATTGACTTCCTACGCTCATTGCAGGGAGGGTCCGCAAAGCCGCTGTTCAGCGAATCGTTTCTCGAGTACTTGTCGGCATTTCGCTTCCGCGGCGACTTGTGGGCGGTCCCGGAGGGTACGGTCGTCTTTCCCCATGAGCCCCTGCTTCAGGTCCGCGGCAACCTGATCGAATGTCAGATCATCGAATCGATCCTGCTCTGCCACCTCAACTTCCAGACGCTGATTGCCACCAAGGCCGCGCGCATGTGGGAGGCCTCCCACCACGGAGCTGTCGTGGAGTTCGGGCTGCGGCGGGCGGCCGGGCCGGATGGCGCTGTATATGCCTGCAGAGCGGCCCATATCGGGGGTGCTGAAGCGACTTCGAATGTGAAGGGCGCTGCGCTTTTTGGCATCGCGCCCACGGGCACTCACGCCCACAGCTGGATTCAGTCTTTTCCGAGCGAGGTGGACGCGTTTCGCGCCTTCGCGCAGTCGTTCGCGGACAATTGCGTTCTGCTTGTTGACACGTATGACGTCCTGGAAAGCGGAATACCGAATGCCATCCGCGTCGCCCGAGAAATGAGGCAGGGCGGGCATGAACTTTTCGGCATCCGCCTGGACAGCGGGGATCTCGCCTTCCTGAGCAAACGCGCGCGTGAGATGCTGGACCAGGCGGGGCTGAACCAGGTCAGGATCGTGGCTTCGAATGAGCTGGACGAATTCGTGATCAGCGATATCCTGGCGCAAGGCGGCAGGATTGACATCTGGGGAGTGGGGACCAGGCTGGTGACGGGAAGCGGCGAAGGGGGGTGTGCGCTGGGCGGGGTTTACAAACTGGTGGAACACAACGGCCGCCCCAAGATCAAACTCAGCAGCAATCCGGAGAAGATGACGAATCCCGGATTCAAAAAGGTGGTGCGATTCTACGGCCGGGATGGTCTGATGGAAGCGGATGTGCTGGCCCAACGCTCCGAGGAGGTCGGCGAGCGCGAAGTGCTGATTATCGATCCGAACAATCCACTCCGGCGGAAGAAGCTGAACGCGGGGCAAAGCGTGGACCTGCTCTGCCCGGTTCTGGAAAACGGCAAACAGGTCTATGATTTTCCCTCGCTGAAGGAAATCTGCCGCAGGCGTGCGGACCAGCTCTCTCATCTTCACGAGAGCTACCGGCGCCTGCACATGCCTCATGAGTACAAGGTCGGACTCACCCTTGCGTTGTGGCGCCAGAAGGAGCTGATGTTCGACCAGGAAATTGTCTGAGGGCTCGCGCAAAAATTATTTCACATTCTGCTGCCGCATCGGAAAGCGAGGGATGCGCGGGACGATGGGCTTGGGAATTCAGATATCGGAGAGGCTGCAGGGCTTCGGGGCGCGGCGGCGGGCGGGCATCTGCGGCATCGCCGCTCTTCGACGATGTCACCACATCGCCTGCGTCGCGGCGCCTTGCATCTGCCCGCCCGGCGCTCGCGCCGGAATGTGAACTTATTTTTGCGCGAACCCCAAGCGGTGCGCCGTTCAGTCTTTGCGAACATCCAGAGCTTTGCCCGTCATGGGGACGAAGCGCACGGGAATCATCGACCTTCGGCTGACGCCCTCCTGGTTTTTCTCGAGAAGAATCAGATCCTGATCCAGGCGGCCCACGGGAATGACCATTTTGCCCCCCGGTGCAAGCTGGTCGATCAGCGGCTGAGGGATGTGGTCGGGTGCGGCAGTCACGATGATGCGGTCGAACGGGGCTGCCTCCGGCCACCCCAGATAGCCATCGCCGGAGCGGAGGCGGATGTTCCTGTACCCCAGCGTGGACAGAAGCGACTGGGCCCGGGATGCCAGTTCGGGAAGGATTTCAACGGTATGCACTTCGGCGGCCAGCTCCGCGAGGATCGCCGCCTGATAGCCCGATCCCGTACCTATTTCAAGGACGTGCTCGCGGCCCTGCAGTCCGAGCACCTGCGTCATGTAAGCCACGATGTAAGGCTGGGAAATCGTCTGTCCCAGGATGAGTGGCAGAGGATTGTCTTCGTAAGCCGATTCGACGAGTTGGTCCGGCACGAACCTGTGTCGAGGCACGCGTCGCATAGCGTCCAGGACGCGCGGATCCGTGATGTCGCGGCCCTCGAGCTGCTCGCGAACCATTTGTTCGCGCAGCCGAAGGAATCGCTCTTCTGCGCCGGAGGCGGGAGACTGCTGGGGTTCAGGTTTCGGGCTAGGAAGCATGTGGCAGGAACATCCTTGCATGCTTGCGGCCAGGGTCATGACAAGTGAAGCAAGGAAAAGAACTTGCATGTTCCCCATGTAAGCGATGATCCGGCCGGGAAAGTTCGTAATTCAGGCGGGAGACGGAGCATTCCCGGCTGGATTTTTTTAATGCCATGGCCTCCCTAAAAGACCGGATCCGCCAGTTTCGCCAGGATGGCGGCTGAGGCCTTTTCAACATCCGCGTGGAGCGAGTTGCCGTGGGAATCCATTGTGACGATAGCCGGGAAGTCTTCGACGTCCAGATGCCACATGGCTTCAGGCAGCCCGAACTCCAGGAGGTGAACGTTTTTCACGGCCTTGATGCAGCGGCCGTAGTATTGAGCTGCACCGCCGATTGCGTTGAGATATACGGCGCCAAATTCTTTCAGTGCCGCGAGGGTTTTCGCGCCCATGCCCCCCTTGCCGATCACAGCGCGGATGCCGAATCGCCTAATGACCTCCGCCTCATAGGGTTCCTCGCGAATCGAGGTGGTAGGACCCGCCGCGGTCATCTTCCATCCACCGTTTTGCTTCAATACCACCGGACCGCAATGATAGAGGAGCCCGCCGGAGAGGTTTACAGGGGCCTGGTTCTTCATCAGATAGGCATGGACGGCATCGCGGCCGGTGTACATGTCTCCACGCAACAGGACGATGTCGCCGAGCTTCAGGCTGCGAACGGCCGATTCAGCGACCGGAGACTTCAGGACGATTTCCTTTCCTGTCCGCGGGAATCCTTCACCGGTTCCCAGCGCTTGCACCGGCGCATCCGGGTCGCGATACAGCCAGCGTTTGATGGCACCGGTCTGAGCGTCCAGGATCACTCCCAGGCGGCGGAACGCCCAGCAGTCGTAAGCTACGGACACAAAGAAGCAAGCCGGCAGGCGGTTCAGCGCTCCGATCTTGCATCCGATCAGAGTGACCTGCCCACCGAACCCCATTGCGCCGATGCCGAGGGTATTCGCCGTCGACAGGATGTAGTCCTCCAGCGCCGCCAGCTTGGGATCAGGATTGGTGTCGTCGAGTGATCGGAACAACTGCTCTTTGGCGTGCTGGTAACTGGTCGTCCGGTCTCCTCCGATGGCGACCCCGATGGCCCCCGGAGAACAGCCGTGCCCCTGGGCCTGCCAGACCGCATGCAGGATGCACTTCCGCACGCCGTCCAGAGTGCGATCCGCCCTGCCGAGGTTCTCCAGATTGCAGGGGACCGAGTACTGGATGTTCTTGTTCTCGCACCCGCCCCCTTTCAGCAGCACCTTCACCTCAATCTCGTCGTTGCTTTCCCACTGGTTCCAATGCAGAACAGGCGAGCCGGGACCGAGGTTGTTGCCGCTGTTTTTCCCGGTTATGGAATCGACGGAATTCGGGCGAAGCTTGCCCTGCCGGGTCGCTTCCGCGAGCGCAGACAGAATCTTCTCCTTCATGAGCATCTGGTTGGTACCGACAGGCGTGCGGATCTCGAACGTTGGCATGCCTGTGTCCTGACAGATCGGGCCGCAATCGGCCAACGCCATATCCACATTTGTGGACATCACATTCAGGGCGGAAGCCGACTGGCTTCCTGGCGTCTCCGCTGCCAGAGCCGCTGCCATCCTGCTGCGAACGTCCGGCGGAAGATTCGTGGAAGTTTCTGTGATCAAAGTGAGCATACTCTGTTCAAGCTGTTGCATGGGCATTGACCTCTTTGCGAATTAAGGCGTTGAAAAATACATCTCCAGAATGCGGAATCATACCCACCTCTGATTATATCACCGGATTGCCTCGCCGGGTTTGTGATTCCTGCCGCGGATCAGGAACCACCCAAGCGACATCCGGCCTCTGGGAGGAGCGCAGGCGTCCCGCCCGCAAGCGCAGCCATCCCGGTCGGACGCCCGTGCTCCTTACGGCTTCATCTTCCGGAAGACAGCTGCCTTGCGGCAGGCCATGTCATGGGTTCCCCGCCCTCGCTTCCGTTGACGGCATTATGCCTGACCCGCCGGTTTCACATCCCGCAATGGCGTGATATTCTTGAGCAGAAGATGCTGAACGTGCATGAAGAGAAGTGGAATCGAGGCCCGAGAAGGAAAAACGGATGATCTTTTCGGTGGACACCTGGCTCTTGCCGGCCATTGCCGCGGCTTCATCATCGTATCTGGTGTCGCTGCTCTGGGAACGATTTCGCAACAACACCGCGCCGAGCGGATTGACGGCGGCGTTCCTGGCAGCCTTGAGCTTCATCATGGGTGCGGTTTCTTCCTATTACAGGCATTCCGTATTCCAGCCCAGCCTGGAGAACAACGTGATCGTGATGTTTGTGGTGGGTGCGAGCACGACCTATTTCTGGCTGCGCTTTCGGAAGTATTTCATCGGAATCAGTTCACGCCGCTAGGAGAGTGACCTGTCGGAAACTGTTTCTGCATGGGAGGGCGGGCGTCCCGCCTGCCATTGCTGCAGGTGCACAGCCCTTCGCCCGCGGCCGTCACCGGGTTTCGTGATAACCGATCATGGGAAGAGAGCAAACTCGATGAGTGGATTGGTGTGCGGGACACTGCGTGGCCTGCGGTCCCCTCACCCGCGTTTACCAAGAAACCGAGCGCTTCTCCGCATGAAACTCAGCATCCCGCACATAAGCGATGAAAGAGATTTGCATCTCTTCCCCCGCATCACGATCATTGTGGTTCTGCATCTCATATCGACCGTAATGGACGAAGGATTAGCCACTTTTTGCCCGGTGAATGCCAAATGGTTCCGGTATGATTGAAAACCGGCGGGGGCTGAGATGAGCAGGCGCACACATCTGGGCATCGGGCTGATCGTGACGTCACTGTGCGGCACGGCAGCCTGGCTGCACGTGCGATCCACTCGATACGACGAAATCATCGCTCAGGCGGCAAGCCGCCACCGCATTGATTTCTATCTCGCCAAAGCGATCATCTATGAGGAAAGCTGGTTCCGTCCCGGCATACGGGGCGCGTCCGGCGAGCTCGGCCTGATGCAGATCACGATGGGCGCGGCCACCGATTATTACACCCGCAACAGCTACCCTGCAATCCGCCCGGAACGCGTTCTGGAGCCGCAACTGAACGTTGAAATCGGCTGCTGGTACCTGAGCCAGTCCGTGGATCGTTACCGGGACTCTCCGGACCCGACAATGTTCGCCTTGCTGCGCTACAATGCCGGCGAAATCCGCGCCGATGCCTGGCTGAAGAGCGCAATGGCCGGACCCGTTCCCGCGGGCAAATCCCCCGAGGAGTTCTACCTGTCGCTTGTGGACTTCCCGAAGACACGGGAATATGTGAGGCGCATCCTTGCACGCGCACGAAGCCGTAACTATTGGTTTTAAGCGCTCTGCCCGAAAGAGAAGCCCCGCCACTTCCGAGTGACGGAGCCGGTATCTGAACGGATACCTTCAGAGCGGCACCCTATCGAAAGTCGGTTCCAGGCCGCAATGCATCGTGGATGATGGAAAACGGCCATGATCACGCCTTCGAACGCGGGCGCGCCATGGCCGTTTTCAGATTTCGGATGGGTCAGGTTTCAAACCGGAGACGTGCCTACTTCTTGTCGTACACGCTCTTCATGACAGTCTCGCCACTCTGCCCTTGCCTCGTGTTGGCGATTGTGAGTTCTTTGCCGTCAGCGGACAGCGAGTACTCTGCCTTCATGGGCGAGTCGCCGCGCTGCGTCGTCTGTGTTCCCGAGATGGTCAGCTTTTCTCCGCTCCATACGGCCTTGTACTTCAGATCTCCCCGGCCGGTGTTGACAGTGTGTTCGGCTCCGTCCAGGACATACTTTGTTTCCACGGTGTTCTGGCCCATGGTGCGGGTGACGGTCATTTCGTTGCCCGTCTGAGTGATGGTCATTTCGCCGCCTCCCATGCCACCACCGCCACGGCCACCACCGCCACCGCCACCAGGCTGATCACTCTTGGTCGGATTCATTACCCAGGTGCCGCTGAAATTCGGTGCGGCAATTGCCAAAGCAACCAGGCAAAGCCCAATACCTAGTACCAAATACGCTCTCTTCATGGTTTCTCCTTGTTGAAATCGTTGTGGACCTCCACGCCTGTTCGAGGTGTTTGCAGGTCCGAATGAATCTAAACCTCCGGCACCTTCGTGCCGCATATTCTCCAGGCCAGGCTCGACCCAAACTCCAGGCGCTAACCTGCCGAAACGCTCGCAGGTGGATGCACATATTGTGCGCCCGTGCTCCGGCGCACAATACATTACGCTTTGGCGCACCCGATATTTCACTGTTTCTGCGTTTGCGCCAGCGCCGTTGCGATCTCCCGAACCACCTGATCCGCAGCAAAGGCGGGGTCCGAAGCCTCGAGGATGGGTCTGCCAACAACGAGGTAACTCGCACCCGCCCGGATTGCATCCGCAGGTGTGGCCGTGCGGGCCTGATCCTGCACCGCCGCACCCGATGGCCTGATGCCAGGAATGACAAAACACATTGTATCACCGAATTTGCCCCGGAGGTAAGGCAGTTCGTGCGCTGAAGTCACCAGACCGCGCAGCCCAGCGCCGAATGCCAGATCCGCCAGGCGCTCCGCCCAGGATGCCAGCGATCCCTGAATTCCAATGCTGTGAGCATCCTCCGGCGCAATGCTGGTCAGAGCGGTTACGGCCAGGAGCAGGGTAGGAGCGGGTGCATCCCGGGCCGCATCGTGAGCTGCTTCCAGCATTTTCCGGCCGCCGGAAGCATGTACGGTCAGCATTTCCACGCCAAGACTGCAGGCAGAGCGCACTGCGCCGGCGACTGTGTTCGGTATGTCGTGAAGTTTCAAATCCAGAAAGACCCTCCCGCCACGATGCGCAATCTCGCGAACCAGTGCCGGTCCCTCGCGTGTAAAAATCTGCAGGCCCAATTTGAAAATCCCGACGTGCCCGGCAAGACGTTCCACTGCCGCCAGCGCCGCGGTGCGGTCCGGGACGTCGAGGGCAACGATCAGTCGTGACCGCGCTTCTGTCATATCCGAAGGCTCCCCACGATATCATTGATATCTTTGATCTTATGCGACCGACAATGCTCTGCCAACCCTTCCACTATGCGCTGCGAGGCGGCAGGATTATAGAAATTCGCCGTGCCCACCTGTACGGCGCGAGCACCTGCGACCAGGAATTCCAGCGCGTCTTCGGTGCTGGCGATGCCCCCGATCCCGATTACGGGGATCTTCACTTCCCGTGCCGCTTCCCAAACCATGCGCAGGGCGACCGGCTTGATCGCCGGGCCGGATAAGCCGCCGGTGACGAAGCGGAGTCTGGAGCGGCGTTTCTGCACGTCCACCGCCATGCCTACAAGTGTGTTGATGGCGGAGATGGCATCGGCGCCGGCGTCTTCGCATGCACGCGCGAACACCCTGATATCCGTGACGTTGGGGGAGAGTTTGACCCACAGAGGGATCCTCCGGGAAGCTTTCCTGGCCTTGGAGGTGACCTTGAATGTGTCGCGCGGGTCCTTGTTGAAGTGAAAGCCGCCGTGCTTGACATTGGGGCAGGAAATGTTCAATTCCAGGGCCGCGATACCCGGATGGTCATTCAAAAAACGAATAACCTCGAGATATTCCTCCAGGCTGAATCCCACCACGTTGACAACAATCCGGGTGTCGTACTTTCGCAAGGCGGGCAGTTTGTTTTCGACGAACTCCCGGGCCCCGATATTCTGCCAGCCGATGGCGTTCAACATGCCCGATGAAGTCTCGTAGATGCGGGGGGGCGCATTGCCGGCGATCGGCTTCATGGAAATGCCCTTGACCACAATCCCGCCGATCGAGTTGAGGTCCATCAGGTGGGCAAATTCGATTCCGTAGGCGAAAGTGCCGCTGGCTGTCAGCACAGGGTTTTTGAATGTGATTCCTCCGACATCGACCTCCATCCGGGAGCTCTTGCCCCTGTTTTCTGTGACCATGCACCCTCTCCCTATAGTGGCGGCACATCCCAATTGATCACCCGGCTGCTCATGACCGGACCTTCAAGACAGACACGCAGGTATTCCGGTGCGTCCGGGTTCCCCTGAGCCCGGACGACACATCCCATGCAGGCGCCGAGCGAACAACCCATGCGGGCTTCCAGACTCACTTCGCAAGGCACCCCGTGGCGCAAGGCCTGCAGGTGAACGGCTCGCATCATGGCCCAGGGCCCGCAAGCGTATATCCGCATGCGGTCTCTTCGGTGCTTCTTGAGGAACCGTGCGAGCGGCGCCGTCACCAGTCCGCGCTCGCCGAACGAGCCGTCCTCTGTGGTATATGCGGTTTGGATGCCGAAGCGCTCGAAGTATTCGCGCAGGACAAGTTCTTCTGCGCCCCGCGCTCCATAGAAAAGCACCGGAGTGACACCCAGGGAGAGAAGTCTCCCGGCAAGGAGATACATCGCAGCGATCCCGACGCCGCCGGCGATCAGGCAAGCGAATCGGACCTCGTTTGCCGTGTCCTCCGATAGCTGGAATGGCCTCCCCTGCGGCCCGAGCACGGCGAGTTCCTGCCCGCGACGGATCTGCACAAGTTTGTGTGTGCCCGACCCCACATCTTTGACCAGAATCTCGAGCCCGACCGGGCTTCCTGTCCGCCTGTGCGTGCGAACCGCGAAGATGCTGAAAGGGCGGCGAAGGAGGGGGTTTTCGTTCAGGTCCTCGCAACACTTGACCATCAGAAACTGTCCGGGGTGCGCCAGCCTGGCCTGCTCTGGAGAACGCAGCGTCAGGAGCGCGTTCGCGGCCCCCAGATCCTTCACTTCTGTTACCTTCACTATTCTGTCCAGCATCCGACCTTGCCTTCTGTTCAGGGCTCGCCCCGTGCATCCGGGCGGGGCCGCAACGACGTGGTAAAATCGCGGAACTCCATCGGGATCCCGTTCCGCCCACCGGGCGACGGCGCGGTGGAACTCTTTTGCAACGGATTCATCCCTATGGTAGCATCGCGCCGCCCCATCGAGGAGTCGAAACAGCATATGCAACTCATCCTTCGGCAGGGCAGGGTCCTGGATCCATCCAGGGAACTGGACCAGATCGCAGATCTGGGAATCGAGAACGGCCTGGTGAGCCGGATCGCCGCACGCCTCCCGGAAAAAGCTCCCAAAGAGATCGATGCCAGGGGCCTGATTGTGTTGCCGGGCTTCATCGACATGCATGTGCACCTGCGGGAACCCGGCCGGGAGGACGCGGAGACGATCGAGAGCGGGACCCGGGCGGCGGCGCGCGGCGGCTACACCGCCGTCGCGTGCATGCCCAATACCCAACCGGTCAACGATTCGGGAAATGTCACATTACGTATCCTGGACCGCGCTCGCGAGGTCTCCCGGATTCCGGTGTATCCGATCGGCGCCATAACCAGAGGGAGCCGCGGAGACGAGCTCGCGGACATCGATGATATGGTCCGCGCCGGCATCGTGGCCATCAGCGATGACGGCCACGGGGTTCAGAACAGCCTGATCATGCGGCGCGCGATGGAATCGGCACGGCGATTCGATATCCCTGTCATCGATCATTGCGAGGATCGGGACCTCGCCGCCGGCGGTTGCATCAACGACGGGCACTTCTCGACCATGCTGGGATTGCCCGGCATCACCGCGGCGGCCGAGGAAGTGCATATCGTGCGCGACGCCATCCTCGCCCGGGAGACCGGCGCCAGGATACATATCGCGCACATCTCTTCCCGTCACTCACTTGCCGCGGTGATGCGCGCCAAAGAGGATGGCATTCCCATCACCTGTGAGGTCACCCCGCATCACCTGCTGCTGACCGAAGAGCGTATCTCCTCCTGTGATACGAACGCCAAAATGAATCCGCCGTTGCGCACCGGGCTGGATACGGAGGCACTCGTCATGGGACTTGCCTCCGGAGCCATTGATGTGATTGCTACAGACCACGCTCCGCATTCTTCCGGCGACAAAATGAAGGAGTTCGCACAGGCGCCTTTCGGCGTCGTGGGGCTGGAAACCGCTGTGAGTCTGATCCTCGACCGGCTGGTCCGTCCCGGGATCCTCAGCCTCCGGCGCATGGTTGAGACTCTGTCGCTTCATCCGGCCCGCATCCTCAAACTGCGGGGAGGGACGCTCGCGATTGGAGCTTCCGCCGACCTCACCGTCATCGACCCCGACCTGGAACGCGAGGTCCGCAGTGCGGAGTTCCTGTCCAGAAGCCGCAACACTCCTTTTGAAGGCTGGAAACTGCGCGGCGCGGCCGTCCTGACCATGGTAAAAGGGAGGGAGGTGTTCAGGCTCTAGGGGATGCGGAATGCGGCATGGGGATTCGAGCGGGATCCGGAGAGCGGAACGCGCGCCCCTGTGCTACTTCCGTTGGGCTGGAGAGGCTGGGTTGGCGGGTAAAGGCTTGTCGGGTGCCGGTTCGGGAACCTCCAGGATGATTTCTCCCTTCCTGGCATATCCTTTCCGCCGCAGGTAGTCCTCCTGGACTTGCGGATCATCCCGCATGCCCTGGATTTCCTGCTTGATCTTGTCGTTTGTGTCGGCAATCGCCTCGTTGCGCTTGCGGTGGGTTTCAAACTCCACCTGCATCCTCTTCATCTCCAGATAGCCTTCCGGGCCGAAGACGATGAAAATTCCGATCAGGACAAAGATCAAGATGCAGGCAATGTAAAAGGCTTCTCTGCCGTGAGAGACTTTCTTCCTGCGATGCGCCATGGCTTTCTGGATGAGTTGGTTGACTTCCTGGCAACGCGGGCATGATACTGAGCAGGCACTCGAATATCAACGGTTTTGTATCAGGACCTCGGCCATGAACGCTATTCTCATTCTGACAACGGCGGACAGTGCGGAACTTGCCCGTCACATCGCGAACGCGCTTGTGGAGGCGCGGGAGGCTGCGTGCGTGAGCATCCTCCCCGGCATCCGCTCGATCTATCGCTGGGAAGGGGAAGTCTGCGATGAAGGGGAGCACCTCTTGATCATCAAGACTGCCGCCGACCGGTATGAGGCGGTGCGGTCGCGCATCCGGCAGCTTCACACCTACCAGGTCCCCGAAGTGGTGGCGCTCCCGATAACCGGCGGGGACCGCGACTATCTTGCGTGGCTTTTCGAGCAAGTCGGAAGACACTGACGCGCTTCCGGTCGCGCCTGTACACGCGCAACGGGAGCCTATCTTAAAACTGCCCGTGGGTTCTTCCCGAAGGTGGAAGTGGCAAGTGCGGCGTGCGGTCCTGCCGGTATCACGCATGGGTACGGATGCTCCGGGCAGGATTGGCCGGGATCGCGCTGCAGGGTTGCTGGTGACGGAACGGCGCTCATGATCGAAGCCACTTATATCCTCTGACGCTTTCCCGGCGAAACTTCATCTGTGCTTCCACCTCGGCGGCCGTTTTTCCAGGAATGCCTTGATCCCTTCTGCCGGATCTTCCAGGTCCATCAGCTCGTTAAGGTAGAGCGACTGCACTTCCCTGAGATGATCATCGAATTCACGGATGCGGGCGACCCGTGCGGCCCGCAAGGTCAATTCCAGCACCGACAGGGACAATCCGCGAAAGCTGTTCGACACTTCTTCCAGAGCCGAATCCATGGCGTTTTCCGCTACGGTGCGATACACCAAACCAATGCGCGCCGCTTCCGCCGCATCCACAGGACTGCCAGTCAAAACCATGTGCAGCATTCGCTGCAGGCCGATGCGCGGCGCCAGCAGCAGCGGCGCGAGGGAAGGCATGATGCCTACCTTGATTTCCGGCTGCCCGAAAGTCGCTTGAGGAGATGCCAGCACAAAATCGCAGCAAGCCGCCAGTTCATTGCCCGCTCCGAGGGCCACTCCGCGCACCAACGCCACTGTCGGCCTGGGGAATGCTGCCAGGGACCGCGCTACCGAGTGATACTGGTCAAGCAGGAGGAACACCGCCTCCTTCGCCAACTCAGTAACTTCGAGCCCGGCACTGAAGGCGGCACAGTCTGAGTCGATTACCAGAATCCTCCCGCGAGGGGATTCTCCCAACGATTCCAGCAGTTCCTGGATTTGGCGCAACATGTCCAGATTCAAGAAGTTAAGCGGCGGACGCCGCAGCGTCAGCCGGATCTGGTCTCCGGCAACATTCAGCGATGCCATGGCAGAATCGTTCATAGGCCCGATACTCTAACACATTTCTTGAAATATCCAGCAGCCTGGCAAAACTTCCACATCGTGGGCCGGTTTCGTCCTGGGAACGAAGGGTTACCTGTGGAGGCGCATCCGCGGCTCACGAGTCCTTCGCCGGCTTGGAGGCCCAATGTTTCAAATCGCTGCTTTTCTGCGCAGAAGCCTGGAATTGCTGGACTGGATAGAGTCCCATTGCCCGGCTGCGACGGCGAGGCTGGGCGACCTGGAGTTGGGGCTTTGGCATGAGATAGCGCCACGATGGCGGATCGATGGTCAAATGATCCGTTTCCAATACCTCCATCGCGGCCGGGGGCGGGTTGTCCGGCTCTCGTCGGTCCGCCCGGCCCCAGGGGGAGCTACTTTGAGAATCTGGCCGCGCTCCGAATGGGCGGAAGATATTCATGTCGAATGGGGAGTGCCCTCCGGGCTGCGGGATCCAGGCGGCACCAGCCTCTTGAAGGCCGCGCGCGTCTGGGCCGCCTGCCGCTTCCCGGGCTCACGCGTGCTCTCCGCCGGTCAGGGCACGGACCGCGGACAAACCCTCTCCGGGGCCTACCCCAGGCTCTGGATCCGGCATTCGGATGGGAATCATCTTCTGCTGATATGCCCCCGAGTCCCTGACACTGAGCAGGCTCATTCGATTCTTACGCAGGCGCTTCTCTGGATGGGAATCCTGCAAAAAAAGGCACGGCTGCAAGAGGCTCCAATCATCCATCTCCTCGTTCCTGCAGGACGTGCCGCCGTGCTCAGCCACCGTGCCAGTCTTGTCAGCCCGGCCCAGGCGCGCGTGGAGATCCTTGAGTATACGATGGATGATGATCCGTTTTTGCGGATCAGGCATCCTCCCCCGGCGCCCCCACCCTTGGAGGAGCGCGACTTCCGCTGGCCGGTAATCGGCCCTTTTCGCTGGAGCACTCTTTTAGCACGTGTAATGAATCTTGCTCCCGGGGAGATCCAGCGCTATCCGAGGTTCCACGACTGTGACTCGCTGCGCCTTCGGGGCCTCGAGTTCGCAAAGGCGCTAGGTCCCGACCGCGATCACATCAGGTATGGGATCGGTTCCCTGCACTCGGATTTGGGGGAAGAGAATTTCGCGGGCCTGCGCGACCTGGTGGCCGAGATCCTCTATTTTCGGCGGCCCGACAGCCCTGCGCCGGACCATCCCTACTACCGGATGCAGGCGGAACGCTGGTTGGAATGCCTCCTGCTGCAGCACGTCCCGGACCTGTTTCCCGAACTGGTGCCCGAGTTCGTGTACCCGCAGGTTCCCGTGTATCTGGGAAAAATCCCCGGCAGGGTCGATATCCTCGGTGCTGACAGGCGGGGCAATCTTGTGGTGATGGAACTCAAGGTGAGTGAAGATCCCGAGATGCCGTTGCAAGCACTCGATTATTGGGGGCGGGTCATCCATCACAATCTCAATGGCGACTTTGAGAGCCGGGGCTATTTCCCCGGAATCCGTTTGACACGCACCCATCCCAGAATCTACCTGGTTTCACCCGTATTTTCCTTCCACGACACACTTGAGTCGCTGTTGCGATGCCTGGATACCAGTCTCGAAGTGACAAAAATCGCAATCAACGAGGATTGGCGCGCCGGTGTGAAAATCCTGCGGAGAACTGAGCGGACTATGCTGGACTGATCACTTCTTCCCGTCTTTGTCGGCCTCTTCCTGACCGGCCTTCATTGCAGACTTGAAGTTCTTGATTCCTTCGCCAAGTCCTTTGCCCAGCTGGGGGATCTTGTTGACCCCGAAAATAAGGACAACAATGACGAGAATAATAATGAGTTCCGTGGTTCCCAGATTGGGCATTCTCACCTCCAAATTTGCTGATATAAGAATACTTTAGACTGGCTCACAAGTCAATCAAGCCCTTCCTCGGGTCCTGGGTTCCCGGTGGTCGGTGTTGGGTTTTGGGTGTTGTGAATCCATTGAAGTCCGGCGATTTTCACGGTCTGACACGAATTTGCAGGCTTGCCCGGTGACGGGGGATTCTCCTGCGGCTGCACTGCGCCGAGTCCTGCACTGACGGACGGTCCCATTCAACTTGCCGCATCCACGCCCCGAATTTCTCACGCGCAGTTCCCCTCACATGCCTGCGTCGCGCCGTCGGATTTCCACCATCCGGATTGCCATGTTCTCCATTTGTTATCGACGATTTCCGCGTTCCGAATTCCTATCCTCCACTCCCCAGAACCCAACACCCGACACCCAGGACCCGACCCCAGGCGGCGGATTAAAGGAGAATCCGCTCGGATCCCAGTCTCCGCGTCACTCTCTCGCGATCCAGGTATTCCAGCAGGGGAATCGCGTGTTTTCGGGTCAAGTCGAACAGTTCCTTGAATTCAGCAACGCCGAACCTGGCGCCGGCAGAATACCGCGCACGGATCTTCTTCTTCATTTCTTCGAGAGTTTCCCGGTGGTAGATCAGGTCCTCGGATATCCTGATCAGGATTCTTTCCTTCAGCATCCAGAAACGGATTTTGCGAATCTCCTCCGGATCGCCCGGCACCATGCCCGACAAATCTGTCAGCGAAGGTGGTTGCCATGCTGCCTTGCGGAGGATGGCTTCGATGCCTTCCTGGATCCTCAATTCGGCAGGTGAAAGCTGCACTTCACGCCCATGAAGTGCGATCATGTCCTCCACGACAGCGATCCTCTTTGCTTCCGTGAGCTTTTCCAGGACGAAGCGGAAGACTTCGGGAGGCATACCCTCAAACACCCTGTTGCGCAATTCCTCGCGGGAGATTCCCCGGACCAGGGGATGTTCCTGATGGAACCGTGCGACCAGAGCGACTGTATTCCCCTGCAGAGTCGCGATGACGCCCGGGATGACAAGCAGAGGGACCGGTCCCGTGACCTCCACCAATTCTCCTGCCTTGACGGCTGCTGCCGTGATGCCCTTCAGTTCTGCCTCGGGCAGGCCGGTGCACGCGATCAACTCGCGGATGTCCGTCACCTGCCTTGGGTGCATGGTGATGAGGCCGGCCATTCTGGTAGAAGCACTGGTGCTTTCCATTTTCTGCAACAGCGCGGGCGCGTGCCTGTCGGTTACCCTGTGTTTTGGGGGACCGGGATGGAGTATCCTCCCGCCTCCGATCGTGGTGGCGGGGGAGAACTGCCGGATGATGAAGGGATCTCCCATCAGGCAGAGGGCGGGCGCGTCGAGGCGCAATTGCGCATAGGCCTCCTCCCCGGGCTCCAGAACGGACTGTCCCAGTATCGCTACCCGGGCAAGCACCTCGGAAGTGCCCTGATGAAAGCGGACCTTTGAGAAACTCCTGAGCGGGCGAGCGCCTGGCAGCAGCTCGAGCCGAGCGTCCAGAAGCTGTGTGGCTTGAAAGAGGTGAGGTGCTGTGAGGCACATTCCGCGCTCGACCTGTGACAGGTCGAGGCCCTGGAGGTTTACCGCCGTCCGTTGCCCTGCTTCCGCCCTGTCCGTCGGGTGCCCGTGCACTTGGATGCCGCGCACTTTGGAGATCCGCGAGCCGGGCAACAGTTCGACCTCCTCGTCCCTGTGTATACGGCCCGATGACATGGTTCCGGTCACGACAGTGCCAAAGCCTCGCATCGTGAAGGCGCGATCGATGGGCATGCGCAGGAGGCGGTCCGTCGGTCTGCCGGGCAAAGAAAGCGAGACGCGGCGGATCGCCTCTTTCAGCTTCTCCAGTCCCTCGCCGGTCCTGGAGCTGACGGGGATTACTTCGGCCGTATCCAGGAAGGAACCGCGCACGGCCTCTGCGAGCTCCTCCCTCACAAGGTCGACCAGTTCCGGTTCCACGAGATCGATCTTGGTGATTGCAACGATACCCCATTGGATGCCCAGAAGCCGGCAAATGTCAAAATGCTCTCTTGTTTGGGGCATGATCGACTCATCGGCGGCGATTACCAGAAGCACGCAGTCGATTCCTCCGACCCCCGCGAGCATGTTCTTTACGAATTTTTCATGACCGGGAACGTCGACGAATCCCACCTGCACGCCTTCCAGTTCCAGATGCCCGAAGCCGAGGTCGATGGTGATCCCCCGCAGCTGCTCTTCCTTCAGACGGTCGGGGTCGATGCCCGTGAGCGCCTTTACCAGCGAACTCTTGCCGTGGTCAATGTGACCGGCTGTGCCGACGATGACATGACGCATATGAACCGGTTTCCGTCCGTCCCGGCTGTCGCGGCGCTCGTGACAGAGCGCGGTGTGCCCGGTGCCCGGCCGTGCGAAGCAGCGGGTGCGCGTACCCGCCGGTTCGTTTTTCCCGCTCCCGGTGCGGGAGTGCCGATGTTTCGCGAGTGCTGACTGAACCGGCGCAGAGGCCGCAAAAAGCCTTGACTGGGATGATGTGCGCCAGTAGGCTTAATTATTTGCTGACTGCCAGGTATCCATACCTGCCCGGGACCAGGGACAATTCTAGTGCACCGGGTTTCGGTTCACCAGTCAAAACCGGAAACGCTCGACGGGTCGCGTGATGCTGGAGAATCTGTCAAACAAGCTGCAGAAAATCCTGAGGGACCTGCGTGGGCAGGGCCGCGTCTCGGAGCGTCATCTCGATGAGACGACGCGCGAGATCCGGAATGCGCTCCTGGATGCAGACGTTCATTTCAAGATCGCGAAGGAATTCGTGCAGCGCGTGAGAGATCGCGCACTGGGCCAGGAGGTTATCGAGTCTCTGACACCGGGCCAGCAGGTGGTGAAGGTTGTGCGCGACGAGCTGATCGAGCTTTTGGGGGGCAGCCAGGCCGAACTGCAATTTTCCAAACAGCCGCCCACGGTCTGTCTTCTCGTAGGACTCCAGGGTTCGGGCAAGACAACCACTGCCGCCAAGCTGGGATACTGGCTGACGCACAACAACCACACTCCATTGATGTTTTCGGTCGACGTTTACCGTCCCGCCGCGATCGAGCAGCTGAGAGTGCTCTGCGAAAACAGCCGTTTGGGCTACTTCGATCTTCCTGGCAGCCAGGATCCCGTCGCGCGCACGGAGCAGGGGCTGCGTCACGCACGCAATGC